>JBPYEW010000220.1:0-29076 GCA_051984555.1 Terriglobales bacterium
GTCGACCAGATCATCAGTGCCGGTGACGGAGCGCACGGCGTTCAGACAGCCGCCTACAACCTGCCGAATGATGATCGGGTAGTCCAGCAGAAGGGCAGCAAGCGCGTGATGTTGAAGAACGTGCAGGAGGCCAAGTTCCGCAGCGTGTTGCTTCCGATCGCCAGGCGGACATTGACGAAACCGGCGATGGTCGATGTGAGCTTCGATTCCTTCTTTACGCACATCCTCGCCCACGAGCTGATGCACGGGCTCGGTCCACATCAGATCAAAGTCAATGATCGTGAGACCAATCCTCGACTGGAGTTGAAAGAGCTCTACAGCGCCATCGAAGAAGCGAAAGCCGATGTGACCGGCCTATTCGCGTTGCAATACATGATGGACCACAGCAAAGAGATGGGGCTCGGGAACACGTTGCCATCCGACGAGGCCGCGCAACGTCAGCTCTACACCACGTTCTTAGCCTCAGCTTTCCGCAGCCTGCGCTTCGGTTTGGAAGATGCCCATGGCAAGGGCATGGCTATGCAGGTCAATTACCTGATGGACAAGGGTGGCTTCGTGCCGCACGGGGACAACACATTCAGCGTCAACATGGATAAGGTGAAAGACGCTGTCCGCGATCTCGACCACGATCTTCTTACGATCGAGGCCCAGGGCGACTACGCCGGAGCTAAGAAGATGCTGGATGAACTCGGTGTTATCCGGCCAATCATGAAACGCGCACTCGACCGCTTGCACGACATTCCGACCGATATCGAACCCATCTTCGTGACCGCGGATGAACTCGCGCCGCCGGCTTCGCCAGCTCCCGCCGCCGCCGCGCCGGTCCGCTCCCGGATTCGACGTAAAAAGGCCCGCTAAGTCGTTACAAATTCAGGAATTCACGATTTCAGCCAGCAGCTTGGGATGTTTTGACATCTAATCTGCAAGCGCACACCCAGTCATCTGCCGAGGTCTGACTCTTGTTTCGCGTGGTCCCTTACTCTCGCCGCCCCCGCCTGTCTTGTTCGTTCGCTGTCCTACGCTCGCGTGTATTCCGGTCGTTGGCCATCTTGGCCATCCAGATCTTGAGTATAGGGCTGGTTAGCAATGCGCAGTCCGATCGCGATGTGCGTCTCTATGAGGACGCCATCACGACCTTGGAGCGGCACGGCGACCCGATCGACCTCCAGCGATTCGTTTCAACGGCCCCTTTCGGGCATTTGAAAGATGACGGCCTGCAGTGGCTCGTTTGGCAGTTTCGTACGGCGCATGACGGACGCGCCAAGCAGTGGGCCGAGCAACTACTGAAGACTCAGCCCGAGAATGCCCTGGCACTGGCGGCGGCCTCCGATCCGCAGCCTCAAATCGACGCCTATCGTCATGCGCTCAGGAATATTGATCTGCTAAAAGCCCCCCAGGGAATGAGCCAGTCTACTTTCCAAGGATTGAAAACGGAGCTGGCGCGCGACCTGAATGGCTATATCGGGTACACCTATTACCAGCGCAATGACTTGGTCACGGCACGGGAATATTTGCGCAGGGCCATATCGGTCAACTCGACGAATTATCAATACACGTACGCCCTTGCGATCTCCGACTTGTATGGAAAGGACCGCAACGAAGCTGAAGGGTTCGAAATGCTGGCCCGGACCGTGAACCTCAGCAAGGGCGCCCCTCAAAGTTCCCAGTTAGCGGAATATGCCCGGCAAAAGTATCTGTCTCGCGGTGGATCCGAAGCGGCATGGAACCAGTACCTGCAGAACACTGCGACTGGCGCGGTAATCGCGAGTGGTCCGGCAAACGCGTCGTCCTCGCCAGCGAACTCGCCCGCGTCCGGTGCAACCGGCGAGGCCAACAAACCCGAAACCGTCGCAAGCACCACAACGCCGAACGCCCCAAATGCAGCCCCGCCCGAGCCCACTACGAACGCTGCCGTTCTTGAAACCACCCCGCCGGGGTTCCCGGTTCGAACTCAACGGCCTTTGGTGCCGGCGGGAGCGCCATTCTCTTTGGGAATACTCGTCGAGACTTCGAAAACGTCTCCAGGCAACCGACGAGCCGTCGTGAACAGCCTGACGGACATGGTGCGACACTTGCGCGAAGAGGACGAAGCATTCGTCGTGTCCTTCAGCCGGCAAGTGGTTTTCGAACAGGATCTGACAGGCAACTCGAAAGCTTTGGAATCTGCCATCGACAACATCAAGCCGGATCGCGGAACTGCGTTACTCGATGCGGTCGCATTCGCTGCCGGTCACCTCAGTCGTATCGCAAAGAACCAGAGAAAAGTGTTGCTGGTAATTTCCGATGGTGAGAACGGGACGGAACAGGGCACTCCGCTCGAGGTATCCGGCGAGTTGAACTCGAGCAAGGTGGAAATCTACTGTATCGGTATGGGCGCTGAATCCACCGATGACCGGTATCGCCTGGAAGCTCTCGCTCGACGCACCGGTGGCCAAGCGGTGTTCATCGATGGCAATACTCAGTTCCGCCGGGCAACGCAGCAAGTCGCTGCGAACCTTGGCGTACCATTTCCATAATTCTGTCAGGATTCCATCTTCACCGGGCTGGCGAATACTCACCGATTCTTTCGTACTGGCAGGCCTGACGACACGCTGACAACAAGTCTATAAATTTGGACGTATACTGGATCGCGCTTCGTCTTGTATGGGCGAATCGCTCCTTCGGTACCTGCGCAGAATACGGATAGGAGAAAGACGATGCTCCCCAGATTGTCCGTTGTTCTGAGTTTCTGCCTTTGCATTGCGACTGCATTCCCTTCCTTTGCCCAGAACCCGCCTGCCGCGTCCGATTCTTCTTGGAAGGACGTAGAGCAAGCGATGGGACGCTCCGGCCAAGTTCAACCCGGTGACATCATGAAGTTTTCGATGCCCCGCAAGGATCTTCACGTCACTGTGAATGGGGTCGCCGTAAAGCCGGGACTGGCGCTCGGTTCATGGGCGGCGTTCGCTCGCCATGGCAACGAAGCGATGGTAATGGGCGATCTCGTTCTGACGGAAGATGAGATCGCGCCGGTAATGTCCAAGCTCCAAAATGGAGGCGTACAAGAAGCCGCGCTCCACAATCACTTGCTCGGCGAATCGCCGCATGTCATGTACATGCATATCGCCACTCACGGTGATGCGGTGCAGATCGCGAAAACGCTGCACGATGCTCTGGCCCTGACCAAGACGCCTGGACCCGATATCACCCAACCTCCGGCGCAATCAGATCTGGGCTTCGATCAGAAGCAGGTGGAGCAGGCGCTGGGGCACACCGGAAAAGTGAATGGCGGCATCCTGCAGTTCAGCGTCCCGAGGTCGGAGCAAATCACGGATTCTGGCATGACGGTCCCACCGTCGATGGGCGTGGCAACAGGGATTAACTTCCAGCCCACCGGAGCCGGGAAGGCCGCAATCACCGGAGACTTCGTCTTGCTAGGAAGCGAAGTGAATCCGGTCATCAAGGCGCTCACCGAAAATTCCATTCAAGTAACAGCGCTGCACAGTCACATGCTGACCGAAGAACCTCGTCTTTTCTTTATGCATTTTTGGGCAAACGACGATGCCACCAAGCTCGCGAAAGGTCTTCGCGCCGCGCTGGACCAGACCAAGTCTGCTAAATAACTTCGACGTGCGCTGAACGGCATATCTTCTATGGCGAACACCGCTATTGCCAGTTCTACGGAAGGGCTTACGCCCGTATCGCTGTCGCGGTTCGTCGGCTACTTCTTATGGCTGGGCACGGTTGGATTCGGCGGTCCGATCGCGTTAGCGGGACACATGCAGCAGGACCTGGTTGACTCGCGCCGATGGGTCAGCAAGGAGGATTATGTCGAAGGCCTTGCCTTAGCCCAGCTCGCGCCGGGTCCCCTCGCGGCTCAACTCGCGATGTACCTAGGATACGTGCGAGCCGGGGTTTTCGGAGCTACCGCGGTCGGCATTGCCTTCATCCTTCCCTCGTTCGTAATGGTCCTGTTGCTCTCCGCTGCCTACGTCCGCTACGGCGGGCTCTCATGGATGCAGGCCTGTTTCTACGGAATCGGCGCCGCCGTCATAGGCATCATTGCGCGTTCCGCTTTCAAGCTGACTAAACTCACGCTTGGGCGTGACAAGCTGTTGTGGGGAATTTTCACGGTACTTGCCGTCTCCACAGCCTGGACGTCCCAGGAAATCATCTGGCTCTTTCTGCTCGGTGGAGTCGTCGCACTCGTTGTGAAGGCCATGCCCCGGCGGCTCTCCGCCGGCAACATGAGCCTTTTGCTGGCGAGCATGGCGCTACCGCACGGCCCGCTCGCCGAGATCTTTGTGTACTTCGCCAAAGCGGGTCTCTTTGTGTTCGGCAGCGGTCTTGCCGTTGTGCCGTTCCTTTACGGCGGCGTTGTAAACGGCCATCACTGGTTGACCGACAAACAGTTTGTGGATGCGGTTGCTGTGGCGATGATCACGCCGGGCCCAGTCGTCATCACCGTCGCGTTTATTGGATACCTGGTTTACGGAATTTCGGGCGCAACGGCGGCTGCGGCGGGAATCTTCCTGCCAGTGTATTTCGTCGTGGTTGCGCTCGCGCCCTCGTACAAGAAATGGGCCAAGAACCCGCAACTGAATGCCTTCGTTCGCGGCGTGACCGCGGCTGCGACTGGTGCGATTGCCGGAGCGGTGTTCGTGCTCGCGCGCCGCTCAATCATTGACATACCAACCGCTGGCATAGCCGCGATTACACTGCTGTTGCTTTTTCGTTGGAAGATTCCAGAACCGGTGCTGATTTTTGGATCGGCCGTTGTCGGGCTCGTTCTGCACCGGGTATGACCGGCGAGTGTTCGTACTCAGGCGAGCGGCTGCTGATATTTCAATTAACCCCGGCACTCATGGCGGATGCAGCGCGGACCAGCACCAAGGCGGTCACGTCATTCTCTGCTCGGCGCTTCTGCGCGAATTGACCTACGTCGTCAAGGATGTTCTCACAGAGTTGCTGGGCCGTTTGGAAGTTGCATTTCCTCAAACCCTCTTCCACTCCAATCAAACCGTATTCCTGACGGCCTCGTTTTGCTTCCGTGATGCCTCGCGAAACTAAAACCAGGGCAGCACCGGGTTCAATGGCAGCGGTTGGGGCGTCGTGAGTTACATGCGAGAACAGGCCAAATGGCAGCCCCGTCGCGGGAAAAGAGGTGATTCCTGAACCATGTCGAAGGAGAGCGGGCGTATGGCCCGCATTGCTATAGCAGATAGTCCCGAGCGTCTCGTTATAACAACCGACGAAAGCCGGACAGGAACGCGGGCCGTGTGCTGCCTCCATCACGCTGCGATTGATCTCCAGGGAAAGCTCGATCATCGATTCAGCTTCATTGATATCGTCGCGGGAAAAGAGCTTTGTTCCGAGTTCGCGAAATGTGTTTTGTGCAGCGCTGACGATTGATTGGTTCTCATCTCGTTTCCCGGCCACGTCCAGCAATCCGAATAGCACGAGGTGAGGCGCCACTCGCACGAAGTCGTAGAAGTCGCCGCCTTTTCTCTCACCACCGTAGATAGCGGCTAAGTCGGCTCCGGAAATGCCCGGCACGGCAACGGCTTCGGGGTCTCGCATTGCGGCGGGCTTCTTGCGGCCTGGAAGGGCGAGGCGCATGGCGCCCAAAGTACCACAGGTGAGTACCTGCTCACTAGCGATAAGCGATGCGATTAGCTGCCGTATTTCGAGGTGAGGAACTTGCCGATGTCGGTTTGCAGGTGACCATAGTCAGAATGAATCACAGAGCGTAGGGCCACTTCGGTGGGATTGCCTTCCCCGATTCTTTCCAGGATGCGACGCAGGTCTGCCATGCCATAGCTCTCGTGTATGTACTCGGCCGCCGCCAGAGATTCAGCATACGCAAGAGAGGCTTCCAATTGGCTGAACCGCACAAAGCTTCCTTCCAGCACGTTCAGGGGAATTTCGCGCTCTGCCGTGAATAGACGGGCCAATTGAGGCCCCGCTCCTGCTACGGTCCGCGGCTCTACGACCTGTGCTATGCCTTCGTGGAGCCATTGAGGACAGCGCCCGTGCGCAATCTGGTTGATGAAAGAATGGGCCAGCTCATGCTTTAGGACGCGCGCCAATTCTGGTGTTACTGTTTCGACTCCCTGGATCGGAATGCGCAGCTTGCCATCGTTGACCGCAGCAGACCAGGAGGGCGCTTGTGTCACGTCGAAAAATGCCTGATTGGTAAAGAGGAAGACCGAAATGTTTTCTCGTGGAGAAACCCCGAGCTGGGACGACAGATCATCGTAGGCCGATTCGAGTGTTGCCAGGATGGCTCGGCGCAACGTGTCCGAGGTTTCGTGGCCCTCGTAGTGCAAAGTGAAGTGCAGAGTCGCGCGCTCTGTAAATTCCGCCTCAGCCTTGAGTTCCCGCTGCGCCTTCGCCAAGGCGCTTTCGACCGCAGGATCGGGCCGAAGCTCGAGGGAATGCTTCCAGGATAGGATCGCATCGCGGGTCCGGTCGGAGGCGTACTGCACGAACCCAAGGACGGCGAAGCTGTCAGCGGAAGTGGGCGCGAGTTGCGTCGATCGCAGCGCACAAGTTAGCGCCTGACGCGTATTCCCCATACGGCTGAGAACAACGGCATAATAGTTGAGGATGGTAGGGCTGTCGCCCTGAAAGCGCAGCGCGGCTTCCAGGTAAGAGCGGGCCTGCGAAAGATTTCCTGATTCGAGTTCGTGCTTGCCCGCAATGAAGTAGGCAGCCGCCGTCGTTCCTGGCTTTGAGGCGTCTTCAAGGGCGTTCAAAGCGTCTCGATCGACGTGCCCGTCGCGGATTACCGTTGCCGGTAAATCAGCGTCGCTCGTCAGGTCTTCACTGGGAACGAAAGCCGGGAGGTCGGAATGACCGGTAGACGAAGCCGCGACTTCAGGAGGCGCGCCGCCGGCTTCCACGCGATCCACTGCGGATTTCGGTATCGCGAAGGAGCTTTCACCGACGTCATACTCGACCCGCGAACCACTTTCTCGAACGTGGTCGGCCCAGATGGTTCTCCCATTTTTGAGATGGATGACATCCGCGGCCGCACCAAAGGTGAACAGCAGCAGCACGGAGATAACACGGAGGACCCGCACAATTGCGGATTCTAGCAATGCGTGAAAAGGCGGGCATAATGACCGAAGTAATCTCACACCGGAGACTCTTCGCCTTACTCTGCGTCATTTCGACATTTTGTGCGCCTTACCTGCTCGCACAAAAGGAACAGATACCCTCGCCTTCGACCAACATCCGTATACAGGGTCAGAACGAACCCGGCCGGTCCGCCGAGCAGCTTTACTTGCAGTTGCGCGGGGTCGAATTGGATCCTTCACGCATCTTTCGTATTCGTGAAGCCTCTCTCGACCGCAGCCAGCTTCACCTGAGCCTGGATGACGGCACGATTGGTTTTACGCGAGACGTGGATGGTCATATAACGGGAGCTTTCTTCGAAGGCGATGGAGAAATCCTGTTGGTCCCTCCAGGAGAATCCGAACGCGCTTCGATGATGCTATTCACGAAGGCTGCAATCCTGGAGGAGAATTTCAGCACCGCCTACTTCCGATTTAATGACGACACCTTTGCTGATCTGAAGCCGTACCTTCGCCCCGCTGAGGATGCTTCGGATTTCTATGTAAGGTTTAGTTCCGTCGTTCGAAACCTCGCGGAGGGCGATGCTCTGCGTTTGTTCCTGACATTCAGCCAGGAGTTGCCGGTCAGGGGAGATGCGGGGCCCGCAGTTGTTACCGACACTCAACCGGTCGATCGTTTGCTTCACGCGAAACTGCAAAGCGAAAAGTTGGGCGTCTTCGACGTGTATTACGACACGCTGGCCGCGGAGCAGATCGCTGTGGCCCAGCCCAAGATCCTGGAAGGAACGGGCTACTACAACGTTTGGACTTCGTTCTCGCCTCCGCGGGCGCCAGACATCCCAGACGAAGTTTCCATCAAGAGCTACCAAATTCAGGCGGAAGTCACTCCGCCGACCACTATCAAGGCAACTGCCCACGTGAAGATCGAGATGCTGCGCGGGGGAGGACGGGCGTTGCTCTTCGAATTATCGCGGAACCTGAAGGTCAGCACGGTCAAAGCCGACGGAAAGGCGGTTGAACTGATCCAGAATCAGGCGCTGGAAGGTACAGCTCTCGCCCGAAGAGGCAACGATCTGCTGGCGGTGGTCTTTCCGCGCGCGCTCTCTCACGGTCAGAAGATTGAACTCGAATTCGTATATAGCGGAGACGTTCTCTCGGAGGCAGGAGGAGGCCTGCTGTACGTGGGCGCCCGCGGAATCTGGTATCCCAATCGAGGACTGTCCGCTGCGGACTTCGATCTTCAATTCAAATATCCGCCCGCGTGGACCTTGATCGCAACCGGCAAACGCGTCGCCGAGAGCGGACCGGATGTTCCCACCGCCATGCCCACACCCGGTTTGGAGAAATCGAGCCACTGGGTCACGGATATTCCCATTCCCTTAGCAGGGTTCAATCTCGGCCGATATGTAAATGCCGTTGCAAAGGCAAATGGAGTTCCTGTCGAAACCTTCGCGGCACGTTCGATGGAAAAGACTTTTGCCAAGGTGCAGGAACAGGTCGAGGTCGCTCCCATCTCGCCGCTTGGACCGAACCGTCCCTCTACAGTGGTGGTTACCGAACCTCCACCTTCACCTGCGCACAACGCGCAGATGGTGGCCGATGCCGCGGCGCGTGCCGTCTCGTTCTACTCCGAGCGGTTCGGTCCATATCCTTATCAAGCTTTAGAAATCACGCAAATGCCTGGCCCTTTGAGCCAGGGATGGCCCGGCCTGATCTTCCTGTCGAGTTATGCATTCCTGAGTCCGGGAGAAAGGGCCAAGATGCACGTTGATCCTGTGAACACCGTCTTGCAACAGCAAATCGCGGCGCACGAAACGGCCCACCAGTGGTGGGGCGACCTGGTCTACTGGCGAAGTTATCGCGATCAATGGATCTCGGAAGCGCTCTCCAATTATTCATCGTTCATGATGGTCGAGAGTGAAAATCCGCTCGCATTCCGCGCCGCGCTGAAGCGCTATCGCGATGACTTGCTGGCTAAAAGCAAGGATGGAAAGGATCTGAAGGATGCGGGACCTGCCACACTTGGAGTTCGGCTATCGTCTTCCGAATTTCCGGACGGTTATGACGCCATCAGCTATGGCCGCGGAACCTGGCTGTTTCACATGTTGCGACATATGCTGGACGATGGAGACGGCAGCTACAGCTCCAATACTCCCACGCCGTTCATACGAGCCCTGCGCAATCTGCGGGAGCGCTACGCCGGTCATTCCATGACGACACAGCAGATGCTCGACGGCTTGGCGGAAGCGCTGCCGCCGTCAGTACGTTATGAGAACAAAAAATCTCTGGACTGGTTTTTCGAAGGCTGGATTAACGGAACAGCCGTTCCGAAATTTCAATTGCAGGGCGTGAAGATCACGCCGAAGTCCAACGGGGTGGTCGTAACCGGCGCAATCCTACAGAAAGACGCCCCGAAGCAGCTAGTGACCTCCGTGCCTATTTACGCTCAGCTTGCCGGTCAGCGCCGCGTGTATGTCGGCCGCGTTTTTGCCGACGGGCCGGAAAGCCCCTTTCACCTTTCCGCACCGGCAGGTACACGGCGTATCTTGATTGACCCCGAAATGACTGTGCTGCGTGAGGATTAATACTGTTCAAGGTCGGCCGGCGCCGGGTTTGGCGAGTGCCGGGTGCTCGTCCTTGGTCGCTGCCGGCGTGGGAGGCAAAATGGAATTGGCATGGCTCTCCTCTCCGAGAACGACGATATCCACGCGCCGGTTCAGTTGGCGCCCCTGCACGGTCGTGTTATCAGCGACGGGGTGGAATTCTGCGTATCCTGCCGCCGACAGTCTGCCAGGATCGAAGCCGTAGGTCACAATCAACAAGCGAACCAGTTCTGTTGCACGCGACGTCGACAACTCCCAGTTAGAGGCGAACTGGCTCGTATGTATCGGCATCTTGTCCGTGTGTCCCTCGATGCGAACGCGGTAGCGGCGCTCCAGCAGAACGTTTGCTATGCGGTCGAGGATCGGTTTCGAGGACTCCTTGACCTGCGAAGAGCCACTGTCGAAGAATCCCACCTCCCGTAAGCTGATGACCAGGCCATCGGAATGTACGCGGAGAGCAACTTCTTGCCGTTTGATTTGCGGCGCGAGCTTCTCTTCGAGTTCACTACGCAACTGAAACAGATCACCGTCCCCCGCGCCACTACCCAGCACACCCTTAGACGGCGAAGCGATCCTGCCAAGTGCGGCGGTCCGATCTACATTTTCAATGGCCTGCACTGTGTTGAATGGCATCGGCTCCGAGCCTGTCATCGGGACCGCTGCCGTCGACGCCGGAAATACTCCGAGTTCCTGGAACGCCACCTGGATTGCCAAAGCCAGCTTCCCGACCTTCCGCTGATCTACCTGTGACGAGGAATAGAGGACCACAAAAAATGCGAACAACAGAGTAATGAAGTCGGCGTATGAGACCAGCCAGCGCTCATGATTGGCATGTTCCGGATGTCGTTTTCGTCGACTCATCCGGCAGATGCTCCCTTTGCTTTCTCTACATTGGGGCTTGCTGGTTTAGCATCGGCCAGATATCCGAGGAGCTTGGTTTCGAGCATGCGTGGGTTCATACCCTCAAGGATTGAGATCACGCCCTCGAGGGTCATCTCGCGAATAACCTGTTCCTCGCGAATTCGAATCTTTAGTTTGCCGGCGCTCGGAAGAAACACGAGGTTTGCTGCCGCTACTCCGTAAATCGTCGCCACAAACGCGACCGCAATGCCTCGGCCAACTTCGTCGATCTTATCCAGATGCTGCATCACTTGAATCAGGCCGAGTACGGCTCCGATGATGCCTACTGTGGGCGAGAATCCACCCGCCGATTCGAAGACCTGCGGAATCTTCTCGTCTTGTTCGCACTTATTGTCGAGTTCGAGCTCCATCATTTTCCGCAGCTCATCCGGTTCGGTGCCGTCTACCGCCAACATTAAAGATTTCTTAAGAAATGGCTCCTGGATTTTTCCCAGTTCAGCATCCAGCGAGACGATCCCATCGCGCCGTGCCTGGTTCGCATATTTCACCAGTTCTTGGATAAGAACCTGGGGATTGCGTTTGGGCTCGAAGAAAACTTCCGCCAGACGGCGAACCCCCGCCAGGAAAACCGGCAGAGGAAACTGCAGAAGAACCGCGCCGATGGTTCCGCCAAAGACGATCATCGCCGCCGTCGGTTGCAGGACCTGGGAGAGATTACCGCCTTCGAGCAGCAACCCGGCCGTAATCCCACCGAAGGCCAGGAGCACACCGCCTACACTTGCCTTGTCCACGCATCACTCCTGGTCGTTGGCCGGCTTTCTGGCTACAGCAAAAAACTGCGCCGTGCTGTCCCAAACCGGCAGCAGCCCGCGCAGCACTGACCGCCGGAAGCCCACGATCAGCGCAAGCACTTCATCCGCGGTTTCGTGCACCACGATCTTCTCCCCCGTCACCAAGGTAATCACCGTGTCCGGGGCTTGCTCGACGAACTTGATAAGGTCGGAGTTGACGGCAAGCGGCTGATTGTTGAGGCGTGTCAGTCGAATCATCTCGAGGATCGCCTTCCGCAGGATGCGGAACGCCCATACAGGCGAACCGCCTAAAGGAATTTATCGGCAGGAGGACATCCAGCTTGAGACCGGCTGGGCAAAAGCCGCCGGTTACTGTTGTACCAATCCCATTGCACTTTTGATGCTAAAGCGGATTCTTCCTCAGCCGATTTCCCGGTTGAACGCAATTAGGTTCCGTGAGCACCCAAGGGAACGGTCGAACCCGCAGGCGGCGGAAGGCGGTTCCGAGTAAGGCGGAACCAACCAAAGGAGCGATTCACAATGGCTTTAAGCATTCTGAACAACATTCCTTCCCTGGCCGCCCAGAACCAGTTGGCGATCACGGGATCGAATCTGCAAAGAACACTGTTCCGCATGTCCTCCGGTTCGCGCATTAACAGCGGTGCTGATGATGCCGCCGGACTGGCGATTGCCGACGGGTTGCGGGCCAACATCACAGCCCTCACCCAGTCCGCACGGAACGCGAATGATGGTGTAGGCAGCTTGCAGGTGGCCGACGGTTCATTAGCTCAAGTCACCACCCTGCTCAACCGCGCCGTCACCCTGGCCACTGAGTCGGCAACGGGCACCGTTTCCGCCACCCAGCGTCAAGCGCTCGATGCCGAGTTTACGGCGATCAAGGCAGAAATTGATCGCATCGGCACCAACACGACGTTCAACGGCACGGGTGTATTCACCGGGACATCGACAGATGTCTATCTAAGTGATTCCACCAGCGGTGGTTGGAGCACCATTTCCGTAACCACTGGCGTGCTGTCGGCGCTAGGAATCGGGCTGGGAGCAAACGCCAGCAACGTTTTAAGCGCGATCGGGAACGCGACCGCGGGCGAAACCGTTGTACTCGGCGGACAAACCTACACATTCGCTGCTGCCGCAGGAGCGGCGAACACCGTGGCAATCGGTGGCAGCGTGGCTGCTACCCTGGCGAACCTGGCAGCTGCCGTCAATGGCGGTGCAGGAGCCGGCGTGGCCTATGGTACCGGAACCGTGGCGAACACAGATGTTAGTGCCGTCGCCGACGCATCCAGTGTCACGTTTACCGCGAAGGTCGCCGGAACTGGCGGCAATCTGCTCGCCTCCACCGAGAGCGCAACCAATATGGGCTTCAGCAATGGCGCCACGCTCACCGGTGGTGCGGGTTCCGCGGGTCTCACTACTGCCGCTGCTGCCCAGGCTGCTCTCACCAATATCAACGGCGCGATCCAGTCGGTCGCTGCGACGCGAGGCAATATCGGCGCCGCGATCAACCGTCTGCAAAGCGCAGTCAACGTCATTCAGAACCAATCACAGAACCTGTCCGCCGCAGAAGATGGCATCCGCGCGGCTGACATAGCACAGGAAGTGGCGAACATGACCAAGTTCTCAATCCTGAATCAGACCGGCATCTCCTCGTTAGCACAGGCCAATCAGATGCAGCAGAGCGTGCTGTCTCTGCTTCGCTGATAAACCCCGGAGAGGCAGTATGTATTCTGCCTCTCCGTTTTTTCCCCAAGGGAGCACGTCATGCGAATTGACGCGGCCCAAAGCAACCCTGCGCGCGAGCTGCTTCCGCCGAGCAGCAGCCAGCGCTCGCCGGCTTCGATTCACACGCCGCCGGCCCACGATTCACTTCCACCTGACACGCACGACGAGCAGTTGCAGATTTCCTTCGCTGAAGGCCACCTCCTGGTTTACCGATTTGTAGATAAGGAAACGGGAGACTTGGTCCAGCAGATTCCTCCCGAGGAGGTCTTGCGTGTCATGCAAGGTATTCAGCAATGGCTTCAGCAATCTGACGAACCGGAACAACTCAACCTGCTCTTCTAGAACAAAGGCTCACGAGGCTTTTTAAATGATCAGTCTGAACCTCAATCCGAATTCGGCAGACAACGCTGGCATTGACGTCACGTCCGTGGTGGACCAGATTGTCCAGTCGGAAAGCACCATCGAAACCACGTGGCAGCAACAGAAGACCTCGCTGCAGCAACAGGCAGTCGCGCTGAGGTCGCTGCAAACCGGCGTGGATACCTTCAAGGCGAGTGTCGATGCCTTGAAGGACGTCCTCGGCGCCTTTAGTGCCATCCAGATCTCGTCTTCTCAGCCGGATGTTGTGAGCGCTTCCGCACAGTCAGGCGCTGCGACTGGTGTCCATGTCTTGAATGTGGCCAATCTGGCTACAACTTCGTCCTACTACACCGATCCGGTCGCCGGCAATGCCCCTTTGGCTCCGGGCAGTTTCTCGCTGCAAGTAGGCACCAATGCCGCCAATACGATCACCATCGATGCGACCACGGACACGTTGAGTAAGCTGGCCGACTCCATCAATTCCCAAGACCTGGGTGTGTCAGCCAGCGTAATTACTGATGCCACAGCTTCGCGCCTTGCTCTGGTCAGCCGAACCTCCGGACTTCCCGGTGACATCACGATCGGCAATAACACTACCAGTCTGACTTTCAACAAGGCGGCCAAGGGTGTAAACGCCAGCCTGTCCGTGGACGGAGTGCCCATCACGAGTGCCAGCAATACTGTCACGGGCGTATTGGATAACGTAACGTTGAACCTGCTTAGCGCCAGCGGAAGTCCGATCTTGTTGTCGGTCTCGACGGACACCGCGGAGGTTCAACAGGGGCTCAGCGATTTCGTCGATAGCTACAACTCTCTGATTGGATCAGTGAATACGCAGTTTGCCGTGAACCCCTCCACGAACTCTCAAGGGATTCTGGCCGGTAGCAGCGCGGTACGCAGCCTCCAGGCGGCCTTGCTCACCAATATCACGTATTCCGTACAAGGAAACAACGGGCTGGTCAATCTGGCGTCGATCGGCATTGATCTCACCGACAACGGCACGCTCAGCATCGATAATGTCAAGCTTGACGCCGTTTTGAACAATCAGTTCGCCGATGTGAAAAATCTGTTTCAGACTGCCGATGGCTCTGGCTTTGCCCAATCTTTCAGCGCGCAACTGAGCACGGTGGGAAGTTCCGTCGACGGGGTCGTGGCCAGCAGCGTGAATGAGAACACTAGTACGCAACGCATGCTGACCGACGCAATCAGCGATTTCGAGGATCGAATGGCGGTTCGGCGTCAGCAACTCATTCAACAGTACAGCAAAATCGACACCATGCTGCGGCAGTATCCGTTGCTGATGTCGCAAATCACAGGGCAACTCGCCAGTCTGCCGAAACTATGACCGATCCGAGATATGAATACCGCCTGGATATGGCTTCGGGGGCCACGCCCGAGCATCTCGTTGTGCTTCTCTACGAGCAACTGATCCATGACCTCCATCGTGCCGTTGCCGCGATGGAGGAGAACAACATCGAGAAGCGTACTCACGAACTCTCCCATGCCATGCAAGTGCTCGGAGAATTGCAAGCTCGCCTTGACTTGCAGCAAGGTGGCCAGGTGGCCGCTAACCTCGATCGCTACTACTCCATCGTCCGTAACTGTGTGTTGAAGGCGCAATGCACCGGGCAGAAGGATATTCTGCAGGCCCAGATCGCGCAGTTGCTAGGTCTTCGGGAAGCATGGCTTGAAGTGGAACACCACGTGCATGCGCCTGTACAGCCGACAGTGTCCGGCGAAGCTGTCACGTCTAATCAGAACGATGTTCGCAGAGCGCTGGACTGGAAAGCCTGATGCCAGGCCTCTCACCAAATCTTGCGGAAACGAATGCGCTGCTGGAGCAGTTTCTTTCCAAGCTGAGCACGCTGAAAGATTGCGGAACGGTGCAGGTTGAACCCGAAGAACTGTCCTTCCTGCTCGCACGAATCCCCGAGGTAGCTACATGGATCTCATGTAAGCCGGATGTCGCTGCGCAGGAAGAGGAGGTCCGGCGCTATCGGGCGAACCTGGCGCAGTTATACACGGAATTGCCATATCTCGAAGTGCGCCTGCGCATGGAACGAGCACGCCTCGATCTGGAGCGCGAGCAACTGCAAAATGCGGCCGGATGGGCCGCCGGTCGCAAGCAGCTGTATCATCACTTGAGATAATCGAACAAACTAGCCTGAGCAAAACGGGCAGCAGCTTGCAACGTGGCATTTCGTGCCGTTTCAATATCCGTCAATCGGCTGATCGTTTCGGCAAGATCTGCCCCACCCACCTGATTTTCCTGGTCCGACAATTCCAGCTTTTCGGAACTTAGGAAAGTCTGCTGGCCTGCCAACTGAGACAGCGCATTTCCATAAAATACGCGCTGCGCCGTGACATGATCGAAAGCCTGCCGGACTTCGCTGACGGCATTCTCGATATTGCTGTTACTTTGCAAACCGGTGATCAAGTCTTGCAATGCCAGAAATACATCGCTCCCAGAGCTTGCGAAGATTTGCGACCCTGGGACATTCATCGGTAGCTGCAGATTTTCCCCGATCGCGACAGCGTTCACTCCATTATTCCCGACATAACGGACGCCGGAAGGCTGTGTGGCATCGGCCAGAAAAGGCGTGGCGTTCGAGGCCGTCCCGGCAAACACAAAGCGTCCCTGGAAACTCAAATTCGCCAGGCTGAGCAGCTGTTGCTGAATGCCCTGCAACTCCTCGGCAGCCGAGGCGCGATTCGCGTCCGACAAAGTCCCGTTAGCTCCTTCCACTCCCAGGGAGATGGCCCGCGTCAATGCGCTTACCACCGAGCTCAGCGCCGAGTCCGCGGTCTGCAGTTCCGCTTTCACGCTGCTAATGCTTCGCAGGAACTGATCGGCGCGCCCTGACTCTACGGCGATGCCGGTCAGAACCGCCGCGGCAGCAGGATCGTCGGAAGGAGCATTTACCCGTCGGCCGCTCGACAGTTGCTGTAAAGCGATGTCCTCTTCTCTTTGCGTCTGTGCTAGCGCTGCCAGCATTGCCGCTGCACGGTCCGGATTCACCCGCATGCTTCAGTACCTCCCCAGGTTGATCGCAGCGTCGAACATTTCGTTGATAGTGGTCACCACCCGCGCGGCTGCCTGGAACGCACTTTGGTAGCGGATCAGGTTAGCCGCTTCCTCGTCGAGAGACACACCGGAGACGCTGGAGCGCTGGCTGGCAAGCTGCTGAAGAATCAGAGAAGAAGCATCCTGCTCAGCCGAACCATTCGCGATCTCATTGCCGATCCGGAACACCAGGTTGGAATAGAAGTCCACCGGGTTCTGACTGCCGATCACCGCGTGTGACCGGACCATAGCAAGATTCGCCAGATTGCCGTTGCTGCCGGCACTGCCGTCGGAACTGGCGGCGATCAGCGCCGGATCCGAGATGTTGACGGTCATCGCGCTTGCCGCTCCTGCCCCCGAAGCCGGAGGCGGCACGAACAAGTCGACGCCGGCATTACCATTCAAGTCAAAGCCGGCATGGTGCGCTGCGTTCAGCGATGTTGCCAGCCCCGCGGCAAGCCCGTCGAGATCGGAGAGGATGCTCGGCAGCGACTCATCCCGGAGCTGAATCAGTCCCGAGAGTTGACCACCCGATAAGGTATTCGTGATGTCTGATCCCTGGGCAAACACGTGCTGTACACCCGAAGCGTCAATACGCGTGTCCAGGTCGAAACTGGTCGAGCCTGCGACTAACGCCGTCCCCGATGCGGTAGTGAGCGTGATACCGCTTTCGGTCGTAATCAGGGAAACGTCCACCAGCTGCGAAAGCTGGCGTATAGCTTCCGTCCGCTGATCGAGAAAGGCGCTCGCTTCCTGATTGACATTCTCAAGCGAACGAATCTCGGAGTTCAGCTTGGCGATCCGGGATGTCAGCGTGTTGATCTTCAGGACTGTCTGCTCTACGTTGAGATCAACGTTGCTTCTCTGCTGCTGAACATTGGCGGCCAGGTTATGAAACGTATTCGCCAGGTTCCCCGCGGCCGTGATTACCGCTTGCCGCAGGGGAACGCTCAAGGGATTCGTCGAGAGCTGGTCGAGGCTGTTGAAAAACTTCGTGAGCTGATCGGCGATGTCCCCTCCCGTTCCCGTGAACATCGGCTCAACCCGTTGTAGTCCTGAAACCAGCGCATCCAGTTTGCCTTCCCGCTGGGTTTCATTGGCAATACGAAGTTCGAGGATACTGTCCCTGATACTCTCGACCTTCTGTAGATCCACCCCGTTGCCGTAGGTAATTCCCGCCAAGGTAACAGGGTCAGACTCGAGGAATATTGGACGCTGACGCGAATATCCGGCCGTATTCGCATTGGCAATGTTGTTGGTGGTCGTTTCGAGCGCGCCCTGGTTGGCCAGCAAGGAACGCACTGCAATCGACAGGGCTGTCGTTAGGTCGGGCATGGTTCATCCGTCTCTCGAGGTGATGACTGCACATCCACGCTGTAAGCCAGTGCAGTCGAATCCAGCAGCCGTGCGAAAATTCGCAATGAATATCCGCTCCTGCGCAGCAGGGCGGCATGCCGCCGATTCAGAACTCGAAGTTTTTCCTCGAGTGTCCGGCATTCATCGGCAACCGCCTGCCTGCGGCGCTCAGACTGAGAAACCCCTTCCTGTTCATCCGAATGCCGTTCCCGAGGATTCGCAGATGCGGTCCCATTTTTCCCGATTTCGCTCAGTTCGCGGCACAGGTTCACCTGCTCTGCCGTGAACCGCTCAAAATCCGCCAAATTGTTACTCGCCAGCGCGCGTTGCGCCCGCTCCAGCGAAGCAGACATCTGCTTCAGCAAGGCACAGCGTTGTTCGGACCGGCTCTGCCCGCTCCCGGTGCTCATAAGGTCACGCCAATCGATCCAGTTGATGAGCGTCTTCTTCCGGCTTGGGGGGCTGCCGATCCTCGGACGGTTGCGGCCGTGCCTCGCGCCGCCGCCGCCGTGAATCGGCCTCCCGCCGCGCCGGCTGCGTACTCGGCTCCGGCACTCGCGCCGCCGGCTGCAAGCAATCCGTACGTAGGTCGTCCACAACGACGCTCCGCTCTTAACGGATCAGGGACGAACGTGCCAGCATCTCCGAGAAGAAAGCCTCCGCAACATGCTCCGGCTGCACTGCATAACTTCCCGAAGCTATCGCCTGCCTGAGTTGTTGCGTTCTTTCCGTTCGGACTTCGGGCTGGTTGCCGACCCGTTGTTCCAGGTCCTTGATCTTGGCTTGACTCAACGAGAGATCTGCCCGGTCCGCGTGGGTGGCTGCGCCGGAAGCGCCCGAGCGGCTCGATCGCTGCGCTCGCGACGTTTCCGCACTCGCCGCCACTTTCGCCGAACCAACTCTTAAATCGATCCTCATAGTGCTTCCCCTTACCACTTCTCCCTGCAATTCCGTTATCGGCCTCGCGTGAGAAAGCTTTAATGTGATTCCGAGCCTGCGGCGGCAAAGGCTGGTATGTCGATGTAGGGCTTGAATTTGTCCGTTCCACACGCGCGACTGGCGTAAACCGAAATTTAACTTCGCCCAGCCAGTTACTTTGGTGGGGGAATCCTGATCATTGAGAGGAGGTGCCTGCGCCTTGATCCAGGTGGCGGACGATAAGATCTGCGATGCCGATTCCACCGCGACCAGCGATCGCCGTGCCCAGGGCCTGCACTCCCATGTAGGAATACTGCTCGCTCCCGAAGTCGCGTCCTTTCTCCTCAACCGAGGAAAAGGTTTTCTCAAGGTCTCGTAAAAGCGACGACAGCAGCAACCCCTCGAACTCCCCTGCCGCTTTTCGGATTTTGGCGTCACCCGGGGCGCTGACTTCCCGTCCGGGTGTATACGTGTTCACCCTCATCAGATCACTTCCAATTCCGCTTCGAGCGCCCCCGCCCGCTGGATAGCTTGCAAGATAGCGATCACATCCCGTGCCGTCGCACCGATGCTTTGTAACCCGCTGACCAGTTGCTCAATGGTTGCTCCCTGGCTCAATTCCACCCGGCGAGCCGGCTTCTCATCAGTCCGCACCTCCTGCTGAGGCACAACCGCGGTCTCACCCTTTGACAGCGCTTCTGGCTGCGATACCGCGAATTGGGTTGCAATCTCAACCGTGAGGCTGCCATGCAGAATCGAGACCGCGCTTAGCCGCACATCTTTGCCCATTACGATTGTCCCGGTGCGCTCGTTCACAACGACCTTGGCACGAGGCGTGATGTGGACCACCAGCTCTTCCAGGCGGCCCAGCAACCTGGGCAGGCTCGGTTCCGCTGCTACTGCCGGATCAATCTGGATGCGGCGGCCATCGACGGCTTCGGCTACTCGCCGGCCAAGTTCCCGGTTAATGGAGTCGGCGATTTCGGCGGCTGCCCGGAAATTCGTGTCTCTCAGCAAAAGACTCAACTTGCCCAAACGATGCAGGTCAATACTGGCATCTCGCTCGACCACCGCTCCACTCGGAATTCGACCCACGGTCGGATGGTTCACTTGTTTGGCGTTGCCCGCCGGCCCGCTGCTGTATCCGCCAAGGGTTAATGCGCCTTGAGCCGCCGCGTAAACCTGACCATCGGCGGCGTACAACGGCGTCAACAGCAGAGTGCCACCCTCGAGACTCTTGGCATCGCCGATCGAGGACACAGTGACATCCACCTGCGTACCCGGCCGGGCAAACGGCGGCAGAGCGCCGGTCACGAAGACGGCCGCCACGTTATTCACGCGGGCCGTTCCGGCGGGAATCTGCACACCCATGCGCTGGAGCGTATTGGCCAGGGTCTGGATTGTGAACATGGTCTGACGGCGGTCTCCCGTGCCGTTCAGTCCGACGACAATCCCATAACCGATCAGCGGATTTTCTCGCACTCCTTCCACCGTGGTGATGTCTCGCAGCAGCACGGCGTGCGAATCACTCTCCGCGGCAACCGCGAAGGAGCCCATCAGTAGAAATGCCACGCAGACCACCAACCGATTCTTCACTGCCGCCTCCTAGAACCCGAAGATTCTGAGCAGCGTTCTGACTACGACATTAGGGGGGCGAGTGCCTTCGCTCACGACACCCTTTCCCTTCAACTCGAGTTCGAGGTTGCTGAGGTCGTTCGAGACAACCGTGTTGTCAGGAGCGATATCACCCGGCCTGGCTACACCGCGCACGACCACCGTCTGCCGCTCGTTATTCATCAGGACAGATCTTTCCGCCTCGATGACCAGTGCCCCGGAGGGAAGTACGGCCGCCACGCGTCCCGCCAGACTTGTCCGCAAGCTGGACTTCGAGGTGGCCTGCCCCTTTCCCTGCAGCGTCGCCGCCGAGTGCGGCGAGAACAGGTTCTGAATGCCGCCCGTCCTGATTCGACCGGGCAGCGCATCGATGCCGGAATTCGCGCTGAAGCTGCGGTCGGTTGCGACATTGGCCGTGTTGCTCGCGCTGGTGTCTTGCACGATGAGCACCGTCACCAGATCTCCCACAACACGCGCCTTGTAGTCCCGGGATGAAACAGCCAATGGCGAATCGTCCCGCCAGAGACTTCCCGCCGTCAGTTCCGCGGCCGGCGTACTGTGCCCCCCGACTTTCTCGATGTATTGCGAGAGGCTTTCCTGGTTCCGGCTTTTAGCTCGCGACCACGCCACCGATGTTGACAGCATGACGAGCGCCAGCATAAGCAACGCCTTCTTCCGTCTGTTCATAGCCTTAGCTCACAAACTACCCACAACTAACCCGCGATCGACCACTCGGACATGAAACAAGCGGTGGCCCTCGACCGCCTTGGCACGAATGGTCTGGCCACGGCGACCCCTCTCAAGACAGATCACCGGCACCGTAATCCGCAACCGCTCGCCTTCGAGCAAGAGCTTCGCCGCGCTTCCCGCGTTCACCAGCGTCGGCCCGGCGAAGAGTTTGGCTGGCAACATAGGCCGTTGCCGCGGAGCGATTGACCCAGACGAATTCACCAGTTCACGGATGTGCAATGCGTGTTTCCTGTCCACCTTGGCATGCACCAGGAAGGGCAAGCACTCTCGCCGGCTGCAGCGAACCCGGAACTGCAATCGTTCAGCGGCATAGTTCCAACCAACCCGGTCAATCTCCACACGGCCACTAATATTCCCCGGCACCAACGAGAAGTCGAAATCGTCATAATCGGGCTCGTCCGCGTCCGCGACACCCGAACTTCTTAGCCTGTCGTGCACTGCATCGAATACAACCCTCGCTGTCACTGACGGTAGCGTACCGGGCGCAGCAGGTTTTTCCTGTGCCGTGGCCAGTACGGCTGCTACAAGCAGCCCGCCGGCGAACGCCGCATGTATACCGTGTTTGCTCATCGTCCTAGCTGGTTCAGTTGCTGGAACATCTGGTCGGCGGCGCTCACTACGCGCGAATTCGCTTCGTACGAACGTTGCGCCATGATCATCTGGATGAACTCTTCGACCACGTTTACATTTGCTTCTTCGAGCACGCCCTGCTCGATGCTGCCTAACCCTTCGCTTCCGCCAGGAGTACCAATGATCGGATCCCCGGAAGCCGTTGTCTGGAGAAACAGGTTCTTGCCAATGCTGTTCAGTCCGCCGGGATTGGGGAAGATGGCCAGTTGCAGGTTTCCGACCTGCTGTGCCTGCTGTTGACCGGGTTGCGTAACGCTGATGGTTCCGTCCGCGCCAATGGTGATCGAGTTCGCGTCCGGCGGAATCGTGATCGATGGCTCAATAGGATTCCCCTCGGCCGTAACCACGTTTCCCTGCGAGTCGAGGTGAAAGGTCCCGCCCCGGGTGTATGCGGTCTCGCCCGTCGGCAGCGTCACTTGAAAAAATCCCTGGCCCTTGATGGTGAGATCGAGCGGGTTGCCGGTGGTGTTGAAGTCGCCCTGGGTTTGGATGATTTCGGATGCTGACGTCCGTGTACCCAGACCGATTTGCAGACCGGCAGCGACCGTGGTTTGCTGCGTGGCCGCTGCTCCCGGCATGATCATGTTCTGATACAACAGGTCCTGAAACTGCAGCCGCCGTCGCCTGAATCCTGCTGTGCTGGCATTGGCGAGATTGTTGGCGATATTGTCGAGGTTCAACTGTTGCGCCATCATGCCGCTGGCTGCCGTGTATAGGGATCGAAACATACTTCAGTCCTCTCAAATGCGCGGTAAGTCGTTCGCCGCAATTCGATTCAAGTCACCGTGAAACACTGACAGCGCCCGTTGCAGCATCTCCGCATGACGCTGCAGCGCAATCAGGCTCACCGTCGCTGCGACAGCATTCACGTTGGAACCTTCGAGCATGCCCTGGCGCACGTATGACTCCTTTGAGACCTGCGCTGACCCACTCTTCAGTTCGTAGTAGCTTCCGGCCACCGGAACGAGCGTTGCATTCCCGGTGAATTCGACTAACCGGACTTTGCCCGCGACCGCACCGGCCGACGACATCGTCCCATCCGCGCTGATCGCGACATCTCCGCCGGGCAATGAAATCGGACCTTGTTCTCCGAGCACTGGATCGCCTTCCCCCGTGACCAGTTGTCCCCCAGGGGAGATCCGGAAATTCCCGTTTCGCGTGTAGAGCACACCTTGGGCGGTCTGCACCGCGAAGAACGCTTTGCCTTCGATTGCCAGGTCCAGGAGATTGCCAGTCCGTTCCATGCTTCCCGCGACCAGTTCAGTACGGCTTCCTCCCAGGACGCCATAATTGTTGATGGCGCGATTCAGGTCCCCCAACTCTCCAGCACGCGACGTGGCAAGCCAGGACTGGAAGGTCGTCTGCTGCCCTCTAAAACCCACTGTGTTTACGTTGGCGAGGTTGTGCGCAACCAGGTCGAGATTGTCGATTCGCGCCCGCAAGCCGGAACATGCCGCGTAGTATCCGCTGTTCACGCCGTTACTCCCGGCTAGATACAAAGCAACTGGCTGTCCAAAGGGAGCGAAGGCGGTGTTACGGAATCAACCTGCGGCCATGCATACGTTTGCGACCAAGGCAGATGGTCAGTGGCTAAAGGCTGGCCGAAGAGGAGGAAATCCGTGCCCGAAAAGCACGCGTGTTATTGGGCAAGATCTGCCGATCAGCCAGATCGATTAAATTTGCCAGTTCGGTTCCATTTCGCAAACGGCCAGACCCGGAAGGTCTTTGCATCCCGCCTCGGAGGCTTTCCTGCTCGCGAACTCCAGCAGTGCTTGTTCGCGATCGGGCAGGAGCAGGGGACGTGAGTATGAGGAGACCAACTCCTCCACTCGTATTCGTGCCCGGGAGAATGCATCCGAAACTTCGCCGGCGGCCTCTCCCCGGTCGATAACGGATGACGGAAAATGCTGTTCATTTCGAAACAGAGCTCTGGTTTCCTTCAATTTAAGGAAATCGCCCTGCAGCCCGGAATGCTCAAACATTGCTCGCGCCAAGGACTGGTACCGGTCGTTGATTCCATCCAAGAGTCGACGCGCGGATGAAATCGCTTCTCCATCGATTACCAGCTTCTCAATGCTGTGGCATGACAGCAAGTCGAGCATCCCGGCCCCGGAAATCATGTTGATGCCGGCCAATGCTCCCAGCACAGCGGAGATACTGCTTTCCATTCCCGCCTGCGCATCGACCGCTCTTCCGTCGGTCGCGACCAGATACGCATGCGTAGGCAGGCCGAGATATTTGCCCACCTGCGAACAGGCCAAATCTAGCATCGCGGTCTCAATGGCACCCATCGGCGTCGTGCCATTTCTCATATCGAATATTGCCGGTGCGCCGCCCCAAACGATCGGAGCTCCGGGATTCGCAAGTTGATGTAGCGTAATCCCGCTGATGCACTCCGCCGCGTGTTGCACCACAGAGCCAATGAGCGTCACCGGTGCGGTTGCGCCCGCTAGCGGCATAGCAACGATTTCCGCAGGCACACCGGCCCGCGCCAGATCGACAATGTTGTGGGAAGCAAACTCGGACCAGTTAAGGGGTGGTGACGGACAGACATCGAAAATCGCGCGCGGCTTCTGGCGTAGATTGTTTCGGCCACCGCACTCTTCGGCCAGCACGTCGAGCATGGTTTGCAGGCTGGGTCCCGAAAACGCGCCGGTTACGACCGGCTTCTCCGAATACCACAAGACCAGCAACAGCCGGTACCAATCCCCGATCTCTTGCGGCACGTCGCTGCACACCAGAGCCGTGGATTGTGCGGCGTATTGCTCCATTTTTTCTGTTACCTGGATAAGTCGGACAAGATCGGCCGATTGGGCCGGACGAGATTGTTTCGTCCCCGGATCAAGAATATTGAGGCAGGAGGAGCCGGGATCATAGTGCACTTCGTCACCGCCATAATGCACCGACGGCCGGCCGTGGCGATCGTATAGATAGAAATCCTTGGGAGCCGATGCCAAACCCTGCCAGGCAACATCCACGGGGATATGCGCGACTCCATCCTCCACCCGCACGCCCGCAGACTCGAGCAGGCGGGAGACGTACGGGGCGACGCGGACTC
Source organism: Terriglobales bacterium (assembly GCA_051984555.1). GTDB lineage: Bacteria > Acidobacteriota > Terriglobia > Terriglobales > Acidobacteriaceae > Gp1-AA122. The sequence goes on from JBPYEW010000220.1 coordinate 24,807, forward strand.
CCGGACTTTCCAGCAAGCCAAAAGCTTCGTCGAGGATGCGTCCGATCACCGAGTCATCAAGCAGGCGGATGTGAGGTCTCATATGGTTTCCACCGCCGCGTGATTTTTCGATTCCATCAGGGTACGGGCAAGCGCGACGGCGCTCATGGCGTCTTTCGCATATCCGTCAGCCCCGATTTGTTCGGCCCATTGCCGGGTCACCGGCGCGCCCCCAACCATAACCTTCACTTTCGAGCGCAAGCCGGCTTGTTCGATCGCCTCAACTACCGCCTTCTGATTCTTCATCGTGGTCGTCAGCAGGGCGGAAACGCCGACAATATCCGCGCCAAATTCCTGGGCTTTTGCCGCGAATTTCTCGCCGGAGACATCAACGCCGAGATCGTGGACCCGGAATCCGTTGGCCGTAAGTAAGGTGCCAACCAGGGTCTTTCCGATCTCGTGAATGTCGCCCTTGGTCGTGCCCAGGATGACGACTCCTTCCATGGGGCGTTCGGTCCCGAGCCGTTTCAGTTCCGGTTCCAGAACAGCCATAGCGGCGCGCATGGCTTCGGCGGAGGCCATCATGTCGGGGAGAAACATACGGTGTTGCGCGAATTCCTCTCCGACGGCGTGCATCCCCGGAACGAACCCGTTGTTAATTGCTTCTAATGGCGCCACTCCCGATTGGACCGCTTTTTCTGCGAGCGCCGCGGCCGTATCCGGCGCGCCATCAATGACGCTCTGTCGCATGGAATCGAACTGTGGGTCAGACATGATTGCCTCAAGTAAGCGGGCGCTCTAGCTCGCAGCCCAGAAGGCTGGCATGCAGTGGGGGCGCGAATGTTCGTCGGCTGCCCCGGGCGACCGGCTTTCCTTTCATTCCATCGCGGGTGCGCACAGCTGTCTGTGATCCCAATCACTCGGCCGTGGCAGGCAGGGAGGCGCAGTAAACGTGCTAAAATCAGGGCATTCCCACGATGCAGCCAGAATTACAGAATCTCCTGGAACTCCAGAAAGCCGACCGTGAAATCCTGCGCTTGAACGAAGAGATCGCGGCCCTGCCGAAGCGGGTGGCAGCCATTGAAGAGCAATTGGCTGGTACGAAGGCTGTGCTGGACAAAGCGAAAACTGCGGTAAAGGCCGATGACGCCGCACGCCGCAAGTACGAGTCGACCATCTCTGACCTGCAGCAAAAGATTTCCAAGTACCGCGACCAGATGCTCGACGTCAAAACCAACGATCAGTATCGGGCTCTGCAGCACGAGATCGACTTTTCCAACCAGGAAATCCGCAGCACCGAGGACAAGATCCTTGAGTTGATGATGAATGCCGAAACCCGCGAAAAGCAGGTGAAGGCGGCGGAAGCTGACCTGAAGGCCGAAACGGCAGAAATCGAAAAAGAAAAAGAAGAGGCGCGACGACGTACAGCCGAGGATGAGAAAGAACTTTCCGACTGGAAGGCAAAGCGCGATCAGTATCGTGGCGGCGTTCCTCAGGACCTGTTGCAGCACTACGATCGCGTAGTGCGGCTGCGCAAGACCGGACTCTCGGAGGCCCGTGGCCAAAAATGCATGGCCTGCCAGGTAATGCTTCGTCCGCAGACTTATAACGAAGTTCGCGGCGGTGAGCGCGTCATTATCTGCGATTCCTGTCAGCGCATTCTCTATTTCGATCCATCCACCGAGGCCGCCGTCGAAAAAGCTGTGGTGCAGTCTCCCAAACGGCGACACCGGCCCAAAGCCGATGCCACGCAAGCTTGGATATATCGCAACGATTATCCCGAGCATGGGGAGGTGCTCCTCGCGTTGACCAACGAAGGCGGGAGTTCCACTCGCCGCGTGTACGACTTCAACACCGGACGCCAGATCGGTGACGTGCTGCAGCGCGAAGGGGAATACCGCTTGGCCTTCCCCGAGGATCTTGCCGGGGAATACGTGCGGCTTAACGGCAACTGGGATATTGAGGAACTCGATTCGTGGGGTGAGGAAATGCCCATGACCGTACTCGATGCCTTGCACGCCGACCTGCAGGCGGCCAAGTCTGATAACCATTCTCCCCAGACCGCGCAGGCAGTATAGCTATCCTTTCGCAGTTCCTGATTCAAACCGATTAATAACGTCCCCGGCTGTTATCCCAGCCTCTCGCAGCGCGCGCAAGCTGAGCGCGTCATGCCGTTTCGCTAAACGCTGACCAGCTTCATCGCGGACCAGGTCACAGTGGTACCAAGCGGGGGACGCGAGTCCCAAGGCCCGATGTAGGAGCAGTTGACGAGCCGTGGACTTCAGCAAGTCGGCACCTCGAACTACTTCGGTGACCTTCATCCTCGCGTCGTCCACCACGACCGCCAGTTGATACGCGGTGACGTCGTCACGCCGCCAAACGACAAAATCGCCGAAATCTTTTCCGGCAACAAATTGCTGATGACCGAACCTGGCGTCGTCGAACACGAGGACTTCGCCCTGCGGTACCCGGAAGCGCCAGTTCACTCCTTCCGGAGTGGCGAATGCCTTGCCATCGCTCCGCTGGCGGCAATTCCCCGGATAGATGGCCTCGTCATCGAGATCATTCGGCGCCGATGCCGATTGTGCCAGCTCCCTTCTGGAACAGGTACACGGATAAATCATGCCGCTGTCCCGCAGCGACTGCCAGGCTGCCAAATAAAAATCGCGTGACTCACTCTGTTGATACGGGGCATAGGCGCCGCCAACATCCGGACCCTCCGTCCAGCGGATTCCCAGCCAGTGCAGGTCCTCGAACATGGCTTCCTCAAACTCCGTCCGGCAGCGTTGCGGATCCAGATCTTCATTGCGGAACACCAGCGTGCCGCCTTGTTCGATAGCACGCCGATAGGCGATCCAGAACGTGCGGGCATGCCCCAGGTGCAGCAACCCGGTGGGTGATGGCGCGATCCGGCCGCGATACGACGAAGTCACCCCGGCATTGTATCGGGCGTAGCGCCGACACTCTTGTCCGTCCTCATCGCAGGCGAGCCAGGTTACGCAGCAGTTCTTGTAGCATCCTAGAGCTATGCAAGGGTTCGAAGCAGCCGCCGAGCGCGTCGGTGCGACCACGAAAAAGCTGGAAAAGCGCGCTGTCCTGGCCGGCTACCTGAAGTCTTTGGCTACGGACGATGCCGCGCTGGCTGCAATCTTCTTTTCCGGACGGCCGTTTGCCGTGTGGGAAGAAACGACCCTGCAGGTAGGTGGCACGTTGCTGTGGCGTTTAGTCGAGGAACTCTCGGGTAAAACCGATGCCGAACTCTCCGCCGCCTATCGCAAATACGGCGATCTGGGAGCCGTGGCTGGCGAAGTTCTCCAAACCGACGCTCTCCCCGATCGTCTGTCTCTGGCCGAAGTTGAACGAACTTTTCGTGATATCGCTCATGCGCGCGGTCCAGCCGCCAAACGTGGCATCGTACGGGAACTGCTTCATCGGGCGACACCACTGGAAGCGAAGTACCTGCTGAAGATCATCACCGGTGATCTTCGGATTGGTCTGAAAGAAAGCCTGGTAGAGGAGGCCATCGCTCACGCTTATGGCCCAGCTCCCTCCGAAGTGCAACGCGCCAACATGCTGCTCGGCGATATTGGCGAAACCGTCCGCCTGGCGGCGGCAGGCAAACTCGCCGAGGCACGCATGCGCTTGTTCCACCCGCTCGGATTCATGCTGGCCAGCCCCGCCGAATCGTCGGAAGCGGCCCTCAGCTACTTCAGTGAGGCACAGGTCGAAGACAAGTACGACGGCATACGCGCGCAAGCACATTGTTCCAGCGGGGCGGTAAAGATCTTTTCTCGCACGCGCGACGAGATCACCGAGTCCTTCCCTGAATTGATCGATGTACTCGAAGGCTTCCTTGAAGATGTCATCCTCGACGGCGAGATACTCGCCTGGGATTATCAAACAAACCGAGCACGGCCCTTCAGCGTTCTCCAACAGAGGTTGGGGCGGAAGAAGGTGAGTGACGAGATGATCCGTACCACACCGGTGGCCTATCTCACCTTCGATGTGCTGTACGCGCGCGGCGACTTGGTCATCGACCGATCGCTGCGCGAACGAAGCGCACTGCTCGATGAGTTAATAACCTCTACGAGGAGACCTTCGGCAGTTCGTAAAGGCCAGGGACAACTTACGTTTGAACCCGACGGCCAGGCTGTCACGGCGCACATCATCCGTTCGCCAGTTGCGCGCGCATCCACTCCCGACGAACTCGATGAGTTATTTGTCGCCGCTCGCGCCCGGGGTAACGAAGGCTTGATGATTAAAGATCTCGAATCGGTGTATACGCCCGGCC
>JBPYEW010000221.1:0-12475 GCA_051984555.1 Terriglobales bacterium
ACGCATTTATTAGTTTTCAGCGACAACTCGGACTCAGCCACGCTGATCAATTTCCAAAACACCGGTAACGCATCCGCCCCCAACTGGGTGACCAACGGAGCGCCTATCACGGTCGGCGGCTTCAATCGCCCCGTCTGGGCGACTTTCTCGACAGACAGCAATACCGCGTACGTCATGAATTGCGCGACCGAGTGCGGCGCGAACGCGGGCCCCGCAAGCGTCAGCACCCTCGACATCGCTACCGGTACGATCACACAAACCCTGCCTCTCCCGGCCGGTGGGGCGACCTACGGTGTTCTCTTCGGCAACACCCTATATGTCGCTGGAAATCCGCCCCAGCCGACTCCGTCGCCTTGCTCAATAACGACCTCCAACACTTGCGGCATGCTGAGCGTCATCACCGTCAATAACGGAACACTTCAGCTGGCCAACAGCATACCCATTCCCGACGGCGATCACCGCCGCATGGCCGTCACGGCTGACAATCAGGTCTTTATTGGTTCGACCGGCTGTACCACCGTGAATATCTCCGGTACTCCGCCGACTACTTTCGGCTGTCTCGCTGTATATAACCCGAAGAACGCACAGTCTGCCATCATCGGCACGGACACGGGCGACGTGACCGGGATCGCGCCGGTAACAGGCAGAACAGAAGTCTACGTTGTACAGAACGGAGAACTGCGGATTTGGGATACCGTGCAGGACGCGCTCCGCCCTGGTCAAAACCAGATCGATATACACGGCCAGGCTGTAGATGTGAAGATCGCGGACTGATCCGCGCCCGTTCAGCTAATACAGCAAGAGGTGCGATTATGAGTCGCGCTTTCGGATTGTTGATTTGCCTGCTATCGATTTGTGTCTCTGTTCTTGCTCAATCATCCTCTGAGCCCGCCAGAACGACTGATTCCCCCGCAAGTAGTGATCGTCCTGGTAATGGTTCCACGAAGAAAATTACGCCTGGAAGAGTCATCAATCAGCCGCAACCGCAATATCCCAAGGAGGCTCGTAAAAAGAGAATCACTGGCACCGTATCGATGAGAGCGATGGTTCACAAAGATGGCAAAGTGGAGATCGTAACCGTGCTGGACGGCAACTCGCTGTTGGCAGAGGCTGCGTCCCGGAGCGTGTCCACATGGCAATTTGATCCTTACCAAATGGATGGTGAGCCGGTCGATATGCCAATCCAGGTCAGAGTGACATTCGGTTTGTCATCACGACGCGAACCATTCTTCAGTGCGGACTATTATCCAGATGCCGTCTCACCCGTAGCAAAGGACGATTCTCTCCCCAACACGTCGACTCCAGCCGATTCGATCGACCAAGACTCATCCGAACGGGTCTACAAAGTGGGGGAAGAGGGCGTTACGCCTCCGCATCTCAAAAAAGGTTCCGACCCCGAATATACGGATAATGCGCGCCGCAGGAAAATTCAGGGCACAGTAGTCCTGCAGTGCATCATCACGTCGACTGGAACGACCCGCGACGTGAGCGTTACACGCAGCTTGGAACCAGGACTCGACAAACAAGCCGTCGAAACCGTTCGCGACTGGCAATTTGATCCCGGCACCAAAGATGGATCTCCCGTGTCCGTCAAAGTGACAATCGAAGTGACATTTCGCCTGTATCACTCGAGATGACTCACCTTAATTTGCTGGCTTAAGTACCAGCACGTGAGCTTTCGTTTTTTCGACTGCCGCATCCGTAAACGGCAGCCTGAAGGTGAACCCTTCGTACCAGGCCTTCCACTGGTCCATATAGTACCGGCTTCCGAAATTGCCGCCCTGGCCAGTCACTGTGTTCAGCGTACTTTGATCAAGATCGGAAAAGTCCACCGTAAATCTCTCCGATGGACCGAAGCCCCGCCCAACTTGCTTCACCGTTAAGCCGCCGCCCGACTGCGGGACTGTCCCAGGCCCACTCCATCGATCGATCAGCGGGATTCGCCCGAGAACGGGATGCTGAATCGTTAGAACAGATGTGGGATTCCTGGTGAGATCCCTCAGGTTCGCAGGCATGCTCGGATCGTTTGCCGCTGTCTCGACCGCCGCAACAATCGCCGCGTTGAAGTCGGAGTACTTCTCGGGTAGCCACCGCCTGGGCTGTCTCAGTAAAACGTTCTCTAACCAGACTGACTCGCGCGACCAATGTAGATCCTTCATGGTGAGCGCGGGCAGATCGGATCGACTCGCCTGTTGCCCCACCTCCAACTTGGGCCCGAGCAGGAATTCGGCAAGCGTTCGCCGCGATCGCAATTCAATCGCGGCCGCCGCCGACTCCGCGGTCATCCTGCCATCCCACTCCCGCATAAGATCGCGAGCCTGCGAAGCGCGCGTAGAGAGTTTCGGCGCCTGGTCCAGCGCATACACAAAGCGCTCGGCACAATAGCGGTCGAACGCCGAGTAAGTATCTGTTTCTAACGCGAGCATGTCCGCCGGGCCGAGCTTCTTGCCTGATTGCAGGACCTTGTAGATTCGCTCGGTGCGCCAGGGCGCGTCCCACGATGTGCTGATCGAATAAGGATAATTATCGGGACTAATACGGCTATTTGCCGTGGCGATCACGCCCCACGGCGGATCGAAGGTGTTGGGCAGCTTGTCGAAAGGGATGTAGCCGGTCCATTCCTGCGCGTCATGGCTGCCATTCTCCGGAAGGCTGCCGTCGCCCATGGCTCGGATCGGAATGTGTCCCGTGGCGTGATATCCAATGTGCCCATCCACATCGCCATAGACGGCGTTCTGCGCCGGTGCGTCCCATGTCGACAGAGCCTGCGTGAACTGGTCCCAATTCTGGGCCGAATCTACATCAAAAAACGGATCGTGGAGTCCATCGTAGAGCGTCCAGCGCAGTGCCAGCTTGCGCTTCTCGCCAGGAACAAGCTCCGTAATGATCGGGCCGTGCCGCGTTATAGCAACCTCGACTACCTGGTCCGGTTTACCTTTCACGTGAATGACCTCCGAACGGTACTCGGGATCGCGCCACCCTTTCGGCGTCTCGTACTGACCCTTATCGTTGAAGGTCTCGACATAAACATCCTCGGCGTTCGGCCCGACGTTGGTGAATCCCCACGCGATGCGCTGGTTGTGGCCGACAATCACAAAAGGAAGTCCCGGCAAGCTCACACCAACCACGTTGAAGTCGCCGCTCTTAAGATGAACCTCGTACCACAGGTTCGGCATTTGATGGTTCAAATGCATGTCGTTCGAAAGGAGAGGCTTCCCGGAAACGGTGTGTGCCCCGGAAACTACCCAGTTATTCGACCCTGGCCGAGGACGATAAAAACTATCGGAATCCGCCATGTCCTCGCTGAGCCCGAGGAGGGAAGGGAATCGCGGACGCAACATTGTCTGGATGCGACCCGGCTGTTCCTTGGTCCTGGGCTTTTGTTCCTCTTGGTCCTCGATTCGCAGCGGTCCTTGCGTGGGCGGACGATCGTGAAACGAAGTGTTGACGAACAGATCCGAGGTAAGTTCCGGCCCTAAATTGGCTAGTACTTTTTCCCGGAGCAATGCTTCTTTGTACGTTCCATGGTTGAGATTCTCGACCATGTTCGCCCCCATGAGCAGGCAGTCTTCTACCGTCCACGGCTTAGGCTGATATTTCAGCAGGCGAAACTCAATCGGCAGCCGGTCGCGGTGAGTCTCAATGTAGGCGTTCACGCCCCGCGTGTAAGCTTCGAAGAATGAACGGTCGCGTGGCGAAACATTGCCGATGGAGTGCGCGGCAATGCTTCGTAATCCCAGAATCCGTTGCTGGCGATCATGCTCCACCATGCCTTCACCAAATACTTCCGACAGTTCGCCGGCGGCGAAGCGGCGCATGCCGTCCATCTCCCACAGCCGGTCTTGCGCAGTCACGTAGCCCTGGGCAAAGAACAGATCGGGAAAGTTAGCGGCTGCAATGGTTGGCACACCATGGCTGTCACGTGTCACCGTCACGGGCGCACTCAGCCCGGAAAGACGAAGCTCGCCGTCGATCTGCGGTAACGCGGTCCTTATGAACCAGTAGCCAAGAACCATGCAAATCAAAACCAGCAGCAAGACAATGGACGCGATGCTGGCAAAAAGTCGGCCCCAACGGAATCCCTGGGCAGGAGTGGTAAGCGGAACAGTGGAAGTCACCATGGAAAGTTCCGATTCTAGAGTTGCTGGACGGCAAATACAAACCACAGCTGTTAGTTGGCAGGGTACGCGGAACCCCAGTATGATTTGGCAGGACGGCGGGGCAACTTCGTCCGGACACCTGTGTCAACGACTCTACAAAAGCGCGTGGATGATCAGCCGAGCATCTCCCCAGAGATGGTTCGGGAAGCGCAGTCAATTCTCCACGAGCACCTCAAAAAAGTCGGCCTCAAGCACACTGAACAACGGGACACCATCCTCCGCACGTTCCTGGAGACCCGCGAGCACCTTTCGACCGACGAACTTCACCGCCTCGTGAAGCGAAAAGACCCGAAGATCGGCTTCACCACCGTCTACCGCACCCTGAAGCTCCTTGCAGAATGTGGTTTAGCTAGTGTGGTCGCTTTCCATGACGGGATTGCCCGCTACGAGCACCAATACAACCGGCGCAGTCATCACCACATGGTATGCACCGGCTGCGGCAGTTCGGTGGAGTTCTTCTCTCCCGAAGTTGGCCAGCTCGAGCAGGAAATCGGTCGGCAGCACCGCTACGAGACTACCCGACACACATTCCAGATTTACGGCGTATGTGAGAGTTGTCGGAACAAAAAGCGCGTACCTAAGCGCACGATGTAGTCACTGCAACGGTTCACCCTCAGAGAGGCATCTTTCCGCCGTTCCCGACTGGCTGGAGCGGACAACTGCGGTTTCGTCGGAGCAGAACGAACGAATTCCCGTGTTGTTGAAGGTCTGCGGATACGCCGCTAACGTGTACTTGCCGGCACTACAGTTCTGCAATTCGAAGATGTAACCGTTTTTTCGTCCGGACGCTAATGTGTCGTCGAGCAAGCAGGCGTGCTCTGCTGAGGCGCTGCAGGAACCGGAAGCACCGCCCAGTTCCTGTATCTGGCAGGCAAAGACCCCATAGGTCACCTGGTACCGGAGTTCGGCTTGGTTGATCGCATGCACGCTCGCAATTGTGCTCGCCTCGTTCGCGGCCATCCGAGCCTTCAGCAAGTTCGGAATCGCAATCGCAGCAATGATCAAGATAATCGGGATGAAAGCGATGCCGGCATACCCGAGCACCAGCCCCGTAATCGCCAATCCTCTTCCTTGCAGCCGCCCGGCGCTTTTCTTAATGTCCGACAGGGAAATGTGTCCGAAGACGATAGCGGCAATGGCCGTCGGGAGGGCAAAGAAGAAAATCCCGAGAATCAGACTGGCGATAGCTTTTCCGCTGGTTCGCGGAGGCTCAGTAGGATAGGAGGACTGAGGCGGTTGGACGACGGGAGTGGTCGCACCGGCTGGCGGAAAGGTCGAACTCGCAACAGGAGGAGGAGCAACCGCTGCAGGCGGACCAAGGATATCGCGGCCACAGATCGCGCAGAACCGGTTGGCGGGATCGACTGGATTACCGCATTGCGGGCATGTAGCCACACGTCCTCCTTGGCCGGCACGTCACAACTTTCGATCTAGGAATCGGCTTCAACTTACGCCGCCTCCGTTTCGCCGTCAATGCTCCGGATCGCGCAAGGCCGCGCCAGCACGTTTGCCTTGATTGGCGGATTCTGCTAATGTTCGCGCGCACCTTGGGTGCATATCTCGGGTCGAATTCGTAAGTTCGGGGGGAGGCAAGTATGGCGAGTTTTTGCACGGCTTGTGGAGCGCAATTGCCCGAAGGCGCAGCGGCATGTCCAGCTTGCGGAAGAGGAGTTGGGACCGGGGGTGGTCCCGCGGTCGCTCCCGCAACCACGACGACCGGCGGCCTGACTGACAATGTTGCCGGCGCCTTGGCCTACGTCACTATTATCCCTGCAATCGTCTTCTTGGTAATGGATCCGTACAACAAGAATCGGTTCATCCGCTTTCACTCGTTTCAATCGATTTTCCTTGCCGTCGCATGCTTTGCGCTTGGAATTATCTTCAGTATTCTTGGCGCCATCCCTGTTGTTAACTTGTTGATGATCCCAGTAGGCATCATTGTGTGGATTGGCATTGTGATCCTGGTGATTGTCTTGATTCTTAAGGCCTATCAGGGACAGACCTGGAAGATTCCGAAAATCGGCGATATGGCTGAGAAACAGGCGAACGCAGTCTAGCCCTTCCGCGCGGCATGCCAGCCCGGTATGCCGCGTTTTCCTCTTGTCTCGCTTGACAGAACTCCTGCTGAATCGCCATCCTATTTGCTTTTACTTTGCAGTCATTCCAGCCTAGTCTTGGGCTCTATGAGACATCAGGGGCGTCGGTGAAAATTAAGGTCTTCTATCACGATAAGTGTTTTGACGGCGCTTGTTCGGCCGCGCTATTCGCCCGTTTCTATGAGGAACGCATTCGTGGCGATGTGCAATTCGAGTTCAGCGGATTGCTGCATCGTGCAGGAGCCCTCTTCGACGAAACGAAATTCACCGGCGACGAGAATGCCATCGTCGACTTCAAATACTCCAGTTCGCCGCAAATCACCTGGTGGTTTGATCATCACGAAAGCGCTTTTCTTACGCCCGAAGATGCCGCCCACTTCGAGCAGGACCAGAGCAATCGTAAGTTTTACGACCCCGACTTCCGGTCCTGCACCAAGTTCCTGGCCACCGTCGCGGAGGAACGGTTCGGCTTCAATCCCGAACCGGTAGCGGAAGTCGTCAAGTGGGCCGACATCATCGACGGCGCTCTCTACGAAGATGCCAAAAGCGCGGTGGAGATGAAGGCGCCCGCAATGAAGCTGACGATGGTGATTGAAGCAGCCAAGGATTCCGATTTCGTGCCGCGCCTGATCCCACTCCTTGCCCGCATGCCGCTCGCCGCGATCCTGAAGGAGCCTTTTGTTGCCGAGTTACTGCCCCCGTTCCTCGCCCGTCATGAGCGCTCGATCGACACCCTGCGCCAGCGAACAGAATTTAAGGACGGCACCATCTTCTTTGATGTCACGGACCAGGACCTCGAGGGATACAACAAGTTCATCCCGTACTACCTCCATCCGGAGTCGGTATACAGCATTGGCTTGAGCAAAAGCAGCTTCCGCACGAAAGTCTCAGTGGGTTCGAATCCCTGGACGAATCGGGAACGCCTCGTCAATCTGGCGAAAATCTGTGAACGGTATGGCGGTGGTGGACATGCCCGAGTCGGTGCTATCTCTTTCGATGTCAAACAGGAAGAGGCTGCCCGCAAGGCGGCCCGCGATATCGTGGAAGAATTAAGAGCTAGCGTCCGCACTAACGGCGGTTAGTGTTCCACTATGCCAATGCCGGTAGCGGATTCGGCGTCAGCGGATCCGCTGTAGATCTCTCCCCGGCTGATGCACGTTGTTGCCTTTCCATCGCTCGAAAACTTGAGTGTATTGCTTTCGTCGATACAGAAAGCCCGTCGCCCCGCGGCAGGTGTAGCGGGCTCGGCGGCAGCCTTGAAGTGCAGCGCATCGCATCCCGTTACCGCAAACACGTAACCAGCCTTTTTGCCTGTCGCGAGCTCAGAATCCACCGGCATCGTTGTGGAATATTCCCCTTCCTTTACCTGTCCATTGGCTTCTGCCAGCTTCGATAACGAGCAGGAGTAAGCGCCGTTCGACGAACTCGCTTTGTGCTTGGTTTCGGCTCCGGCAATGGCTCGCAAATACATCGTTGCCATTGCCTCATTGGACTTCTGCTGCTGTTCCATCAAATTTTTCACCAGTGTCTTCAAGAACTCGGGATCTCCAATCGGCGCGCGCACCGACAGATTTATGTCGTAGATTTTCCAGACACTCTCTTCGGTCTTTAAAGAAAAGATGAGCCGCGGAATCACGGGCCAGCGCTCTTCCTGGCTGCCTTTGTACATATGGAATGAAAGTTCGATCTGGTTCTCATCTCCGACCAGATCGTCGCGTTCCACATTGATTTCAAACTTCTGATGCTGGCGAGGATCGTCCATCGAAGCTAGTACCAACCCTGTGTCCATGGTTTGGAAGTTGCCGCCGCCCATCTTCGCTTGCATTCCGATCATCGACAATTCCTTCAGGAAGCTCGGACTTCCCCCACCCGTCTCAAGTTGCTTGAAGGCTTTCCGCGTAATCTCCGGCAGATGCTTCTCGAGGTGGTCTGGTGCCTCTCCGAAAAAGGCTTCGATCAATGCCTGTCGCGCCGATTGGGGCGCCTTCGGCTGCGCCGCGTGCGGAGTTGTTTGCGAAATGGCAATGACCGAAATTAAGACCAGACACAAAGTTGCCGTGCTCCGGTACATGAAAATCCTCCAGTGTTGCTGGAAAGCATGACAAACTCCGGTCACTTACACCAGCACTTTAGTACGTAGACTTGTTAGTTATCGAAATAGTTCCCACTTAGGTCCGATAACCTTCTTGCAAGTGACACTCGTCACATAAGCACGCCCAATCTCTTCGTACACTACAAGGTCAGACGATCCGTTTTGTAACGAAAGCAAGACGGCAAAAGGGAAGGGAGTCGCATGGCAACTGGCGTGGCCATTGAGTTTGCGAAACCCGTTGCTCCTGATCCGCAAGACAAACGCTGGCGTATCGTCGACGCCACCATGCGCCGGTTAGGACACCACGCGCGCGCCCTGATCGAAACTCTGCATACGGTACAGGAAGCGTTCGGGTATCTCGACGAAGCTGCACTCCGCTACGTCGCCACCTCTCTTCATGTGCCGCTCAGTCGTGCCTACGGTGTTGCCACCTTCTATCACTTTTTCACACTGAAACCTGCCGGCAAGCACACCTGTGTCGTCTGCATGGGAACCGCTTGCTACATCAAGGGAGCGCCTCAACTGTTGGCGGCGTTCGCGAAGGACTATGGAATCGAGCCGGGAGAGACTACTCCCGACGGCAAGGTCTCATTGCTCACGGCACGTTGTCTCGGCTCCTGCGGCTTAGCTCCCGCCGTCGTGTACGACCACGATGTTGCCGGTAAGGTCACGACCCCGGACCTTCGCCAGCGGGTTGTGAAATGGATGCAGCATGACGCCTGAAGAACTGGACCAAATTGCAGAGACCGAACGCGAAGAACAAAAGCAATTTCAGCATACGGTCAACGTTTGCGTGGCGGCCGGCTGCCTTTCGTGCCAAAGCCAGGGCGTCAAGGACGCACTCGATCAGGAGATCAAGAAGCGCGGTATTGAACAGACCTGCCGCGCCAAAGGCGTCGGCTGCATGGGTCTATGTGCCGAAGGACCGCTGGTTTCGACCGACAACGGCACCATGTATCAGCACGTCTCCGCCGGAGATGCGGGTGACATACTCAATAGCATCGAAGGCCCTCCCGTAAGTCGCCTGTTGTGTCCTACCGATGTTCCTTTTTTCCAGCGACAGAAAAAAATCGTGCTCGAGAACTCCGGCATAGTCGATCCGGAGCGGATCGAAGATTACATCGCAGCCAACGGTTACAGCGCGATGATGAAAGTCCTGAGCGAGATGACGCCCGCGCAGGTCATCGAAGAAATCGTCAAGAGCGGTCTGCGCGGACGTGGAGGCGCCGGGTATCCCACTGGATTGAAGTGGAGCACCGTTTCTAAAGCGACGGCGCGGAAGGTGAAGTACGCAATCTGCAACGCCGACGAAGGCGATCCTGGTGCCTTCATGGATCGCAGCGTCCTCGAGAGCGATCCACATCGCGTCATTGAGGGCATGATCATCGCTGCCTACGCTGTAGGCGCGTCCGAGGGATTCATTTATGTTCGGGCGGAATACCCGCTCGCCATCAAACGGTTGAAGACGGCTATCCGTCAGGCAGAACGCCTGGGACTGCTCGGCCACAACATCTGCGGCACCCGCTTCAGCTTTGGCGTGGATCTCAGGCTCGGTGCTGGCGCGTTTGTCTGCGGGGAAGAGACCGCCCTCATCGCCTCGGTCGAAGGCAAACGCGGTATGCCCCGCCCTCGTCCGCCATATCCCGCACAGGAAGGATTGTTCGGCGAGCCTACGCTCATCAACAACGTCGAGACGTATGCCAATGTGCCTCCCATCATCCGTAATGGCGGCGATTGGTACGCCAAGATCGGGACCGAGAAAAGCAAAGGCACGAAAGTATTTGCTCTCGCCGGTCGGATCGAGAACACAGGCCTCGTCGAAGTACCTATGGGCATCACGCTGCGCGAGATCGTTTATGAAATCGGTGGCGGTATTCCGCAAGGCCGCAATTACAAAGCTGTGCAAACCGGAGGGCCCTCCGGGGGCTGCATTCCATCTGAATTCCTCGATATGCCCGTCGACTACGAGACCCTCGCCAAGGTGGGCTCCATCATGGGCTCGGGAGGAATGATCGTCATCGACGACAGTTCCTGCATGGTCGATGTGGCCAAGTACTTCATGGACTTCTGCATGACCGAGTCTTGTGGCAAATGCATTCCTTGCCGGGTTGGCACTTATCAGATGAAAGGCCTGCTCGAACGCATCACCAAGCTTGAAGCCACCGAGCAGGACATCAGCTTGCTGAATGAAATCTGCGATCTCATGAAAAATACCAGTCTCTGTGGACTCGGCCAATCCGCTCCGAATCCAGTGCTGAGCACGCTGCGCTACTTCGCTCAAGAATACGAGTCGCACGTTCATAACAAAGCGTGTCCGGCGGGAGTTTGCGGCAATCACAACGGGGATGCCCGATGAATACAGGGACCATCAAGACCCTGAAAATTGACGATCGCGACGTCAGCGCGCGCCAGGATGAAACCATCCTCGACGTTGCGCGCCAGAACGGAATCTTCATACCGACCCTCTGTGAACTGAAGGGCCTCTCGATGGTCGGAGCTTGCCGGCTCTGCCTCGTGGAATTGAAAGGATCTCCCAAACTCTTCCCGGCGTGCGTCACCCGCGTAGAAGAGGGGATGGAAGTCACCACAAACTCCGAGCGCCTGCAACGCTATCGCCGGGCAATCCTGGAATTGTTGTTCACCGAGCGCAATCACATCTGCTCAGTATGCGTCTCGAACGGCCACTGCGAAATGCAGAGCTTGGCACAGAAGTTGGACATCTCCCATGTCCACTATCCCTACCGCTATCCCAAGGCGAATGTCGACGCCTCACACGACCGCTTCGTAGTCGATCACAACCGCTGCATCTTGTGTACGCGCTGCGTGCGGGTTTGTGACGAAATCGAAGGGGCGCACACCTGGGACGTCATGGGCCGCGGAATTACCTCGCTGGTAATCACGGATCTTTACCAGCCCTGGGGCTCTTCGGAAACCTGCACCACTTGCGGCAAGTGTGTGCATGTGTGTCCGACGGGCGCATTATTTGAGAAAGGACGGTCGGTGGCTGAAATGCTCAAGCGGCGTCAATTCCTGCCGTACCTGACGCTGATGCGGGGAGAAGACAGGGAATGAGCAAGCTTCGTTTAGCTACCGTCTGGCTCGATGGATGCTCGGGATGTCACATGTCCTTTCTCGACATCGATGAACGACTGCTCGCTGTTGCGGAGAAAGCTGACATCGTCTATAGCCCATTAGTCGACACCAAGGAATTTCCCGATCAGGTTGACGTCGCGCTGGTTGAAGGCGCCGTGAGCAGCGAAGAAGACCTGCATAAGATAAAGCTGGTCCGGGAACACACGAAAGTTCTGGTTTCGCTCGGAGACTGCGCCGTAACCGCGAACGTCCCCGGAATGCGGAATGCCTGTGGAGTGAAGGCGATCTGTGATCGCGCCTACATCGAGAACGTTACTCTCGATCCGGGTGTTCCGACCCAGATCATCCCCAGGCTTCTACCCCGCGTCTGCCCCATCCACGAAGTCGTGCCGGTCGATGTCTTTTTACCAGGGTGTCCGCCTGCCGCCGATGCAATCCACTACGTGGTCAGCGAGCTGCTGGAGGGACGCATGCCGCATGTGAATTCCCGAACCAGGTTTGGAGCCTAACCGTGGCAGAAGCAGCAACCAGAACGATCACGATTGACCCAGTCACCAGGATCGAAGGCCACTCCAAGATCACGTTACAGCTGGACGAGCAGGGGCGAGTGTACGACGCTCATTTCCACGTTACCCAGTTTCGTGGATTCGAAAAATTTTGCGAAGGACGCCCCTTCTACGAAATGCCGTCTTTGATGGCGCGAATCTGCGGCATTTGCCCAGTTAGCCACCTGATTGCCTCCGCCAAAGCTTGCGACCAGTTGCTGGCCGTACGCATTCCCCCTCCCGCGGAGAAATTGCGCCGCATCTTTGGGCTTGCCCAGGTCATTCAATCGCATGCCTTGAGCTTCTTCCATCTCTCCTCGCCCGATCTCGTTCTCGGGCTTGATTCTGATCCAGCCACGCGTAACATCGTCGGCGTTCTCGGCAAATATCCGGAGATGGCCCGCAATGGCATCCAGCTCCGGAAGTTCGGACAACAAATCATCGAACGCCTGGGTGGAAAGCGTATTCACCCGGCATGGATTGTGCCCG
>JBPYEW010000222.1:0-3859 GCA_051984555.1 Terriglobales bacterium
CTGCGTCTGGCATGGGCCCTTTATGGATTCGAAGGAACGTGTTTCATCACAGTCGTGATCTGGAAGTGAGAACCATCGTCGCTACTGTCGACATTGACGGTGACCACATTGTCGCGATCGTCGGAAACAATCGTGCAGCGATTTCCTCCCGAAGTAGAGACGCGAGAGTTGGGAAATTTCTTCTGATAAAAGCGGCAGACCTGATCGGAAGAGTCGCTGCTGTGGAAGTTCGCGGTTGTCGTACGGATGCCAGCGACACTAGCGGTAGAAGCACCATCACGTTCGAGGTTCGCTCCAGGATAAATGTCGACGCCGAGCTCTTTGGCAGCCAGTTCCGGATCTTTGGAAGCTTCCACATTTCCGAAAGGAGTTTCGACTTTGACGTGATCGCCTTGCTGCATAACGCGAGTGCGCTTGGCGATGTGAAGTCCGATGGCGGTGAGCAGGGCGATGCCGATGATACCGCAGACGATTACGACTCCCACGATGATCAGAACATTGCGAACCGCATTGCTGCTCTGGGTGGGCGCTGCAGGAGTGCCGGGTGCAGGTGGAGTCATGCGGGGGGGAACGCCGCCAGCTGCGGGACGAGCCGGGGCAGTACCGGAAACTGGGGCACCGCATTTACTGCAGAAGCTGGCGCCTTCATTCAACGTGGCGCCGCAAGAATTGCAGAATGCCATAAATCACCTTCCGGCTGGAATCAGTTTGAAGCGCGAGTATAACGCATGAGGCCGCCGGAAAAGTGGAGTATGCAAGTGGCTTGGAGTCGAGTGCAGAACTAAGGCCCAAACGGGATTTAGAAGAATGCCCAAAGCGGGAGCACGGATATGAGTACTGAAAATTGGGATCCCCCGCCCCAGGAACCTGCGACGGGGGAGTTTTGTGATTCTTGAGGCAACAACTTTCGGATTACTCTGCGTTGCCTCTCAACTCGGTACTCACGGCAGTTATTTTGCCGAAGAGTCCATCGTTCTCGTCGTTGGGACCTGCGGTGAAGAACAACTCGGTGGCCAGTCCATTACGGACTGTGTCACCGCCAAAGCTGAGACCCCACAGTCCCTCAATGGTGAGAGGAGAGCCATTCGGATTCAGCAATGCACCTTCGAAGCGGCCGCTCACGGAGTTGAATGCATGAATGGTGCCGTCACCAAAATTGCCGATCAGCAAGCGATGGCTGAAGGCACCAAAGTCGCCAGGCGCCATGGCAATGCCCCAAGGAGCGTTCATGAACGCGCCGCGCGGAAGCCTCAGGAGCAGTGCTCCCCTGTCATTGAAGATTGCAACCCGGCCGAGACCTGGACCATGATCTTCGTCCCTGGATCCGGGCATGCGGTGTGCGAAGGTGACGACGATGTTGCCACCGACATTCTGAATACCGAAGGGAGAATAGTCAGACGGCAGGTTGAGACCTTGGAATGCGTCTTCGCTCTTTATGTAACGGAAACTACTGTTGTACATCTCCACTCGCCCAGTGGCGAAATTTGTGACGTACAGGCGCGGGCCAAACGGGGTCATAGCTAAAGCGCAGCCCTTGTAAATGGCGCCCCGTTTCGAATTGTCAACCTTCAGGACAGCGCTGGTCACGCTCACACCTGGATTCCAGCCGGAGATGGTTCCGTCTTCGGTCACGAAAAGAAATATCGCTGGAACCCCGGGAGCCACTTCAAAACCCTTCGTGAAATTGAAAACGGTGCCGGTAGGAGCGGAGGGCGGCGCACCGTTCATGGGTGGAGGAATGGTTACGACGAGTGGTCCGATCGCGCCAGTCGCGTCGTACAACGTTGAAAGCCCTTTGCCGTTATCGGAAATCCACCAGAAACTACCCGAACTGCGCGACACGCCCCAGGCATTCACCAGGTTTGTATCGATCGTGGCGGTGGCCGACACGGCAGACGAATCGGCGGTCAGATCTGTTCGTTGATAGTGCTGAGCGAAAGCTACGCTACTGGCGAAAAGTAGCAAGGTGAAGACAGTGGTGGTGTACCTGTGCTGGGAGAGGCTGGCAGACTTCATTTTTTCCTCCGGTGTTGAGCAAGGGAAAAATAGCTTTCCTGTCCGGTGGACTTGTCATGGGTTTGTCAGAGGATGGTCATTAGTAGGCAATTTCGTAGAGTTCACAAACCGATTATCTAACAGCAGGCAGCCGCGTTAGGGTTGCCCCATGGCGTCTGACGGCACGTGCGAGGTGATTCGCTTGAGAAGGAATTCGCGGATCAGATTCGAAACAGCATCAGCACCGGTGCCTGCGAGACCATTGAGTAGAACGAGCGAAGCGCCGCGGTCGGCGCGCGGGTAATACAGATTCGAGATCGCAGCGGCCGAGAAGTTGCCCAGCACGCGCGAGTAATTCGGTTCCCAACGGCCGGCATCGCCGCGCGCGACTACTGACGCGGAGATCGCATACAGAGCGCGCGAGGTGATGCTTCCCTTCCCTTTGTAGAAATAGCGCGGGTCCTGATGAAACACTGCGGGATACACCGCTCTGCCCAGCAGGATGCCGGAAGCGTGATTGGCCAGCGCCGCACCGTAGCGCTTTCCATATCCTTCGAAGCCGCTGCCGTAAGCGGGGAAGATGCCCTTGTATTGCTCGGCACCGGCCACTCCGGCGACACTCAGCAAGGCAACCGGATCGAGTGTGGATCTCAACCCCAGCTGAATTTTTTGTTTCGCAAGCATGGGCGGAGCATTCCAATCATACGAACTGTAAAAGTTGGGAATGACACCCGCGACGCGCTGGTGTACGGCAATCTGGACCTGCTGCTCAGAAAGTTGCTCGGCGGTTTCGTGTACGGTAATGCTGGTTCTCGCGCCTGAGATCGACAAGGTCACCGCAGGAGCAATCAACGCCTGCCCGGTTTGCAACGGAATCGACGGTGAGGTGAAAGTACTCATTCCCGCAGCCGTGACGGTGAGTTTATAGATATCGGCGGGCAAACCGTTGAACGCGAACTGGCCGTTGCTGCCGGAGTCCACGGTACGAATCGGCGAACCAGAGTGATCGGTCAGAGTGACGTGGGCGCCCTGTAGCACGTCCCGATTCTGATCCAGAACGGTGCCGGTAATTGTGCCGCCACCTATTTTCGCGTCGTTCACAGGAGAAGGATTTTGCTGTGCTGGTTGAGGTGCATCCGGGAGAGCGGCATTAGTAGTCGCGGCGTTGATGCTCTCCTGAGCAGGGGCCGTCGAAGGCCACAGGCTGGCACAAATTAACAAAACGGAAAGAGGCAGCAGGAAAGGCTTGGAGCCTCGCACAACATTAGACAAATCGCACACCCTGGCTGAGTGGAACAGAATGAGAGTACATGTAGGTTCGACGCAGAATTGCTCGCTAGAGTTATCTTCAGTTTACCACTTTTTCCATTGTAGAAAGCGCCGAACTCCAAGTCTGGCGGGCTGTTTGGCGGGTATGCGGTTGTAGCCACTGGAGATGCGCGGCTTAGAACGAAACCGCCTTTTCATTATCGGTAAAGGGCCCTACACCCGCAGCTTCACTCGTGGATCGGGGGTTTGTGAAGCACAGGAAGGATCCTACTTACGAGGCCGACCCGCGCAACGAGGTTTTTGTCAGATTCAGAACTGGAGCACACATTAAAGAAATAAAGGGCAGCGAAGATTAAGTTCGCTGCCCTTGAGATAGAACCTGCAACTTCGATTACTGATTGAGCGGGTTAAAGGCCAGGATGCCGGCTTCGGTGTTGGAGCAAACGCCAGCCGGGTCGACACGAATGACGCCGTCTTCCTCAGCGCAGTAACCCTTGACACCGGTCTGGTTGATCTGCGCGGGCTGCCCCTGAATGGTGTAGCCCACATTGAGTGCGCCGACAACCGTGCCCGCGCCGCTACGGAACGTGTATCC
>JBPYEW010000223.1:0-58473 GCA_051984555.1 Terriglobales bacterium
ATTGAGCTGCTCAATGCGGCCAAGGTGAGCTTCTACAACTTCCAGCGCGGACAACTCACGGGAGCGGATTCTGCCTGCCATGTCACACGCAGACAGGCTGCTGACATCGTCCATGGACAAAGAACCCTCTTTGAGAGGAATGGCGAGTCTAGCACGTCAACGGAGGGATGCCGGTTCCTACGGCTTGGTAGCAGCGAATGCTTTTGCGTTTCGGGACCGGCTTTGAGATCCGGCATTTTTTCGCAACCACACTTTCAGCCGGCGTTCGCACTGCGGACTGGACCTGTTAAAAAAAAGACCTGCGCGGCCGGAATCATCGGCCCAAACCACTTCAGCGCTCGCCTCGATTGCGCGGTTCGTGCCTGGCAATAAGAAGTGGATATCTACTGTATCGAAGGAAGGAAGAGGTTCAGCGGCTTGCAGGCAAAGCCCCTCTTCGCTGAGATCGACCATCAGTGTAGGGATGGCAGCTTTACCGAACAGCAAGTAAACCACAGTCTGAACATTGCGACGCAGCTTCTGGCGGCGGTCCTGATGCATGAACCCCCGAGCGGCACGAACTGATCTCGCAACCTGCTCCTGAACCAACGGTTTGTATAGGACGAAATTGGCGCCTGAACCGTAGGCCTCGGCAATGTCAGTGGCCGCACCCAGCATGGCAAAAACTACCGGACGAGAGTGGGACGGTGCTAAACGGGCGAGTTTTGCGACCTGCGTAGCACCCGGCAGATCGAAATCCAACACGACAGCTGAGTACCTGCCCCGAGCCATCAACTCAATCGCTTCCTGGGCACAGTCGCAGTTCTGGGATCGAAGATCGCTTTCGCCGAGCACATTCTCCAAAAGGCGCGACGAACTCTCACTTCGTGACATCAGGAGCGCGTTCAACTTCATACGCAGAGACTAGCCGCCCGGAACTCAGGGGTAAAGTGACTCAGGTAATCAGGCGCACTTACCCCGAAATCATCGATTCGAGAAGCGGCGGGATAAAGGAATCAGCGGACCATGCGGCTCGGCCTATGCGCCGACCAACTTCTCCAAGGCCGCTTTGTTGCGAATAAGGAGGGTGGAACCGCGCAATTGAGCGAGCTGTTTGTCGCGAAACTCTGCCAGAATCCGCGTTACGGTTTCGCGCGAGGTACCGATCAACTGCCCCATCTCTTCATGGGTCAGTGAAACCTTAATACGGATTCCGTCCTTGGTTTCTTCCCCATCCGATGACCATTCCAACAGCAGGCGAGCCAGCTTTTCCGATACGGAATGAGACAAGCCAAGCGAACGGATCATGTCGTAAGCGCTCTGGCAATTCTCGCTGAGATGCTGGGCGGCATTGAGGCAAGCGTCGCCGTGATTCTGCAGGAAGCGGAGGAAATCTTCACGCTTAATGAAATCCAGCTGGCAGGGCTGCAACGTTTCCGCAGTAAGCTCATACGGTTTCCCCGACACCGTGGCATGCAATCCAAGCACTTCTCCGCCTTGGGCAATCCGCAAAATAAGGGTTTTGCCATCACGCGATGTCGTGGAAAGTTTCACTCGCCCGGAACAGATGATGTACACACCTCGCGGAGCTTGGCCTTCAACGAAAAGCACCGCTCCCTGCGGATATCCGCTCGCGTATTTGATCTTTTCGAGGTCTTGTAAGGTGGGCTTTGGGAGATCACAGAAAAAGCCAGCTTCCCGTAGTTTGCAGATGAGGCAGTTCTCCGTTATCTCCAAACCATAGGGTGAGCTCATTCAACCTCCGGCGAAGCTGCTACTCGGAATATATCACCGACGATTGTGATTTGCAGCCTCCTCCCATCTAGCCGCGCCACCTTACCGATTAAACCTGCATCTTACCGGGTGCCATTTGGGACAAGATTCGGAGCTCACAGTCGTGACCTACAGAGAGCGAATACAGGCACTCCTGGTCGGCATAATTCTCCTGGCCACACCGGCGTTTCCACAGGCTCGAAACCTCGCAGTAATGCTTCAGGGCTTTGAGCTCGTACAAAATCCCGTACCGACAAATATGGTCGGGCGAGCCTATCGGAGTATTGCCGGTGAGTTAGCGCCGGGGTCTAACCTGCAACTCGGAGCGCCGCCGGAGTCAGAGCCTACTGGTGGGTTGATCTCAAGAACTGTGCGCCGGTTCGGCGAGGATCAAAAGGACGTCTTCTTAGCGCCCTTTCGTGTATATAACTTGAAATGGGATGCCCTTTTCGTGGGAGGGACGGGTGCATTGGTGGTGGGGGACGAGTCGGCCTCCCGACACCTCCCCAAGACCAGCGCATATATCAGCCAGGATATTTCCAACGCCACCATTGCCACCACAGCGATTGTGGTCGGATCGACGTGGATTTACGGGCTCAAGACGGGAAACGCCCACGCGAGAGAGACTGGAGAACTCACGCTCGAAACGCTAGCAAACACGTTCACTGTGTATACCGCGATGCAAGTTCTAGCGGGCCGTGAACGCCCGTACCAAGGTTCGGGCGAGGGTAGCTTTTTCAGAAATCACTCTGTCAATACTTCTTTTCCTGGCGGGCATGCGATGTTCACCTGGGCTATGGCGGGAATCGTCGCCCATGAATATCCCCATCCTTTAGTGAAGATTCTGGCTTACGGTGCGGCTACCGCGGTGGCGGGAAGCCGGTTTACCGCGCGGCAGCATTTCTTATCCGATGTTGCTGTTGGGAGCGCGTTGGGATATCTGGTCAGCCGCGAAATCTTCTACACGCGATGTAAAGTCGGTTTGGGCAGCGCCTGCCATCATCATAAAGATGACTGATAAGTTAGGTCGCCAGCCCGGAATCCAGTACCGGGGAAGTTGGCCCCGAAGGGGGAGCAACTGGTGCCACAACGCGCTCGTCTCGTGTACTTTCTTGCATTCGCGACAAACAAAACCCGACTGCGCACGCCCGCTGCCAGAAACGCGCAGCCAACCACAACACAAGAATGAGTTGTCCCGTTAAAAAAGCTCCCAACACACTTGCTGGTGGGATTACAGCCTCCCAAAACCAAAGACCACCAATAAGTACGATTACGGCGAGAATCGAGATGGCGACATACGATCCAAGGAGCGGCCCGACGGTTTTTGCCGCATACTTTGCCGCATAACGAAGAGATTTCCGCACTCGACCCTCGTCGCGAATAACAATGTCGGCTTGCGCGAGATCGAACCAGAGTCGAATCCAAGTCAAGACAACAAAAATGGCCGCTGCTCCGATCAGCCCCACATAAAAGGACAGCCTCTCATTAGAGGAACTGTCGGCGGCCTTTCCCAAGGCTCCGTTGATGCCGGAAAGAATGGCGAAGACGAGCCCACCGATGATCAGGTTCCACACAAAAAGGCGTGCAAAACGCCACAGGTTCCGTCCGCAAGTCGCCCAGAAATCCTCCCGGGAGAGACGGCGTTCCGATGCGTAAGCGTCTAGCACACCGGGGAGAAAGAGCACACTCAGGAATACAAATACGAACGTGAAATATAGGTGAGGCCGGGCCACCCCATGGCCAGCAAGTTCGGGCCGTCCGAACAGGTCAAGCAATACAAATACATCGAACCGGCGCAGAAGGCCTTGCGAGTAGAAACTGAGATCCAGGACGCGGCTTAGAGCGGATCGCAGCGCAAGTGCACCCAAAATCGAGAGGACCAGGTTTAGGAGGTAGAACCAGACTACGAAGCGTTTATTTCGCACCAGAATGCTGAGGCCAGTTGAAAGGGTTCCCGAGTTCCGGTTCATCGTCTCTCCTACACTAACCACCAGGCTAGAAGTTGGGTCAGCCACTGCGTTCCGAAGAGGAAATAATTGGTCAACTTCCAGCCTGTCCGCGGCTTTTCCTCCGCCATCCGGCTGTTATTGAAGTTGTCACGATCGAGATGAATCTTGTGGTCGGGGTCGAGTTCTACGGAGGCGATCTTCGACTTCCTGGAGTACGTGTAGCGCACCCAACGATCCCGACCATCCCAACTCTCACGCACTTTTTCACCGTTCTCAAAGCGTACTTCGACTTCAACGGGGAAGATGAAGTCGCCCTTTCGGTGAACCAACACACTGGACTCGTACACTTCATTACCGCTCTTCTCTGAGGACTTGCGCTCATTCTCCGGCTTGTACCAGTCGACGGGGTCGGATTGCACCTTCATTACTTCATAGTCGAAGACTTCCGTTCCGTAGACGGCCTGATCGAAATACCAGCGCAGGTTTTTCCCGGAGACCTCTTCCAGTGTTTTTAGAAAATCCTCCTTGGTCGGATGAGTGAAGCGGTATTTCATGAAGTAGGTGTGCATGGCACGCTGCATCGTGTCGGTACCGATGATGTTTTCCAGCGTGAGCAGAACCACGGCGGTCTTGCCGTAGGTAACACCGCCGTAGGAGTTGTAGGTAGCGTACTGCCAACCTTTTCGCGTCATGGGATCAAGGTCCGCCGCGCCTTTATATTGCCAGCGCTGGAAATCCGCGTCGTCGCCTGAGATTCCCCACAGATTGATGACCGAGTTCCTGGGATTAAAGATCGAATCCATGACCTTCACTTCGGTGTAGCTATTGATACCCTCATCCATCCAAGCATCTTCAAACTCATTCGTGGCCACCATTCCATACCAATACTGGTGTCCAAACTCGTGCTCAATAACGAACTCTGGAAGATGCAGTCCATTGGGCATCCACCAAGTTGTACCGCCGGTGATGAACGTGGGGTATTCCATGCCTTCGGCGGCCGATCCGGCCTCGGGATCAACGAGCGTGATGGTCTTGTAGGGATACGGTCCGTACCACTGCTCGAACCGCTGAAGAGTCTCCTTCAGGATGTTGCGGTGGCGCTCCGCCTGGGACCAATGGGCGGGTTGCATCATGATGTGCATCGCGACTGGCCCCATTGCGCCCTGATATGTATCTTCTAAAAGCCGATAGTGAGGACTCGCGGTCCAGGCGAAATCGTGGATGTCATCGCCGTGATACGCGAGTGTTTTAGTACCATCCGCATTTTCGGTGCTGCGCACTTGGACTCCACTCGCGCCGACGACTTCATTCTTAGGGACCGTCAGGTTCACGTCGTACACACCGAAATCGGCAAAGAATTCCGTCGATCCGTGGAATTGGTGACAATTCCAGGCGCCCTGCCACCAGACACCAACTTTCGGAAACCACTGCCCCGCAAGCAGGAAATCGCGCTTCCACCCGGTACGTTCCAGAGTTTCAGGGAACTGGTCGTGGAACTTTATCTTGAACTGGACATAGCTATTGGGCGGCACTGGCCGCGGCAGTTGCACCTGGACGACTGTGCGATCGTCTTTATTGCCGTCGTCAGGCTGAATGAATTCTAGCTTCGAAGTGAGATCGCCGATGCCTGCAACTTCGAACGACTTGATGTCGTCGGCTCCGTAGTATTTCTGTTCCCATTTGTCCCACGCCACATCCCGAGTGCCATCGCGCTTGGTTTCCTTGACCCAAGTCGCATTCGGTTGAAAGGCGTTGAGATAAAGATGGAAGGGAAACCGATCGAGCGGCTGGCCCGTCAGATTGTGATAAGTCAGAGTCTCAGTGCCCTCCAACGAATGATCTTTCGGGTTATAGCGTGCGTCGATCTCGTAATGCACGACGCGCTGCGACATGGGCTGAGGAGAGTTGATTGCCGTCGTCGTGTTCGGAATCGTAGTCTCTTGACCAAAGGCGCAGGCAGCCAGCAGCACTGCCGAGGCAAACTCAAGGAATCGGCGAAGGGGCATGTGTATTGTCCAGGGAGGCATGCGGTGTGCGCACGAATGATAGCGCACAACCCGCTAAAATGTGTCATCAGCGACCTGATTCGGTAGCGCATACAATGTGGTGCGGAGGCTGATATGGCCCACAAACACGCTCCGGGATTTCTAAAGATCGTCGATGACGCGAAGTCGCGAGTACGCGAGACCACTGTGGACGAAGTGAAGAAGCGGATGGACCGAGGGGAGAAATTTCTCTTAATTGACGTGCGAGAGGAAAGTGAATACGGGAAAGATCATCTACCCGATGCGGTCCACCTGGGTAAAGGAATTATTGAACGTGACATAGAAGAGCGCGTTCCCGACCCCAATACTCTGATGATCTTGTACTGTGGAGGCGGCTTCCGCTCCGCCTTAGCCGCAGACAATCTGCAAAAGATGGGGTACAAGAACGTAATTTCTATGGGTGGTGGGATCCGGGAATGGCGCGAGAAGAACTATCCCCTGACGAGCAGTTCTCGCGGGTAGATTAGCGGGAGGGGGTTTGACGTCGCGAAGTCGCACCCATCGCGAGATCCAGATCCTTCTTTTCTTGAGTGCTCAGGCGTCGCCACTTGCCCTTCGGGAGATCTGCCAGTTGTAGGGGACCGATGGCGATCCGAATCAGTCTTAGGACTTCAAGGCCAAGCTGATCGAACATACGCCGTATGTGGCGGTTCTTCCCCTCATCAAGAATCACCTCGACCCAGCATCGCCTTCCACCTGCGCGTATGAGGCGCGCTCTCTTTGCCCGTAGATTGTCACCCTCACTTTCAACTCCGGAAGTCATTTTTGCGATGAGGGCATCATCAACAGTGCCGTTAACACGTACGTGGTAGGTCTTATCCACGTGAGTCTCCGGCGAGGTAATTCGAGCCGCCCATTCGGAGTCGTTGCTGAGCAGCAGCAAACCCTCACTGGCTTGATCCAGGCGGCCAACAGGACCGACCCAAGGAAGATCGTCCGGAAGGCAGGAGTAGATCGTATCTCTTCCCTTTTCGTCAGATGCGGTAGTAACTACCCCGCGAGGCTTGTTTAGAGCGAGGTATATCTTCATCGCACGCCGGAGCGGCTGGCCATCGACTGCGATTCGGTCTCGATCGAGCCGAACGGGATACTCGGGGTTTTTCCTTGTCGATCCGTTCAGAGTTACTCGTCCGGCACGGACCAACTCTGCGGCTTGGGATCGCGAACAATAGCCCAGCTTCGAGATCGACCGCGCTAGTCCCACATTTTTCACACGTTGATTCACAGTGCGAACACCCTGTTCCACTCACATATCTCCTGCAATGTCATCACGTTACTGAGTCTCCGGCAATACCGGAACCTCATCAGGAATCTAGGGAGTCCACCGGATGGTCGCGTGGAGGCCGAGGGCCGAGACTATATGAGTCAAAAAACTATTTTTGCCTTCGGAGGCGATTACATGAAAGCGAAGACAACATTGTTGTCTATGTTGTCTGTGCTTTTGTTGTGCGCGACATGGGTTGTCGCACAGGACACAACCAGCACAGGCCAGACCAGTATGGGCCAGACGGGTAATTCATCGGCTAGCTCACCTTCCTCAGTAGGTCAGACCAGCACCAATCCTTCATCCGCCACGTCGTCTGGTACTTCGCAAACAGGGTCTAGCTCTCAAAGCACCACCCAAACTACTACTACAACGCAAAGTCCGAATGGCTCTACGAGCACTACGACTACACAATCGCCCAGCAATTCGACTGGGATGTCTGGTCAGAGCTCAAATGGATCGGCAGGCCAGAGCTCGACGGGTGCGGCAGCAGGAGGTTCGAACCCGAACAGCATCACCGGGTGTCTCAGCGGATCGGCGGCTTCTGGCGTGTACACGCTCACCAGCCAGTCTGGGACTACTTATTCTTTGACAGGTAACCTCGATCAGCTGAGGACTCATATCGGCGAGGAAATCCAGGTCACTGGCCAAGTCGGCGGGAACGGATCCGCTGCTTCGACCGGAATCAATCCTGGCGCAAGCGGCGCTGCCACGACGGGAACTGTGGGAACGGGTACCAGCCCCGCTGCAGCGAATACCTCCGCCGAAAGTGGAACAGCTAGCAGCGGAACCCAGGCCACCAATGGCGCGACGAACACGAACGGATACACACCCTTACAAGTGACCGATGTGACCCGAGTTGCCGACCATTGCACCAATGGTCGTCCCTCAGCGGCACTGCATTTTGCTACCGCCGGCCTCATGGCCGCAAATTTCCAAGCAGCTGGCGCGTCGGGCAGCGTAGGTGCGGGTAGTGCAACAGCGGGTACTGCGGGACAAGCCACCGGCACCACGGGTCAAACCGGAACGAGCGCGACCGGATCCACTACGACAACCCCAGGAAGCACGACTGCCCCTGCTGGAAGCACAACCACTGAACCGATGGGCCAGAGTGGAACGAGCACTACTTCCCCCATGGGTCAGACCGGAACCAGCAGCACGACGACGTCTCCCGCGGGACAGACTACCGACCAGTCGGGAACGTCGACCGCTTCGCCCAGCACTACGTCACCAGAAACAACTAGCCCAACTTCCAGCACGCCGAGCTCGACCTCACCGAGCACGTCGCCCAGCAGCACGGCCACTCCGAGCACCTCTCCTTCGACGAATGCACCGGGTACTTCTACTCCGGATACGTTCCCGCAGTCGGGTACTCCGAGCACGACCAGTCCGAGCAGCACGCCCCCGAGCGCGTCACCAAATAGCACTACGCCTGGAACGACTCCGCCGCCCGCGAGCAGCACTTCCACGAATCCTGGAACGCTGCCTCCAGCTTCGAGCGGGGGGACGACGAGCACGAACCCTAGCACGACAACTCCGGACAGCGGAACCACGCCGCCGCCTCAGCGTTAGCCAGTTCGTTACCGCGACAACAAAGGCCCAGATATATTCTGGGCCTTTTTCTTTTATCCTGATTTCCGGTAAGCGGAGCGTTGAGACGATTCTCTACGGCGTGAGCTCAGATTGTTCGTGCGAGCGACGTGAACCAGAATAAGATAGTCCGCGATTGATTTGAGCGTGTGAAATCTACCTGCAAGAGGCACCCACAATGAAGACTGCCCACGTCATAGGAATTCTGTTGCTCGTGCTAGGGTTGCTGGCGTTCGTAGTGCCAGTTCCTCATCGTGAGGACCACAGCGTCAAGATCGGCGACGCTAAGATCGGTATGCAGACCGAGAATAGTGAGCGGCTTCCGCCGGCGGTTGGAATCGTCTTGGTTGCCGGAGGCGTCGTAGCGCTCGTTCTGGGGTCGCGAAAGGGTTAGAAAGGAACGAGCAGAGGTTAATCTCAGTCCGGAGATCGGAATGAATTTTCTTCGCAATCCGCCGCAAGCAACCTCACTCGACGCACTGGAAGATAATGAAGTCGGCTGATCAAGAGGACTCGAACACAAGACAAGAAACCGTCTCAGCGGGTACAATACCGAGAGCACTGAGACGGCAGACTTGTCAGCCCATCCCGGTGCTCGTCGCCGACCAAAACCCCGCAAGACGCTGCAAACAAGCGAACCAAAGTCTCGGGCGCGTAGCTCAATTGGCAGAGCAACTGACTCTTAATCAGTAGGTTGAAGGTTCGATTCCTTCCGCGCTCACCACTTCGCAGATTCAGATGTCGGTCACCGCGTTGTCGCACCGTGGGAGCCGATCGCTGCCTTGGCCGACCGCACGCTTTCGAGCAGGGCACGTGCAGCATCCTTAATCCTCTTTGTATTTCCTTCACGTAGCGCGACTGGATCTACCAGTTCGGCTCCCACACCAACGGCGAAAGCGCCGGCGGCAATATACTCGGCGGCATTGGCCAAACTCACGCCCCCCGTCGGAATCAGCGCGGCGTTCGGAAAGGGCGCCAGCAATGATTTGAGGTACTTCGGTCCCCCAACGCTGCCCGCAGGAAAAATCTTGATGACTGCTGCGCCCGCAGCTTTCGCGCTCATCAACTCTGTCGGACTCAGAGCGCCTGGGACTGGTAGCTTACCCGCGGCTAACGTTGTCGAGACCACCGGGATCGACAATCCGGGGCTCACCACGAATTGGGCTCCTGCATCGATGCTCGCTTTGGCCTGATCAGCCGTGAGTACAGTTCCTGCCCCAACCAGCGTATCTTTTCCCGAAGCGCGTACCACAGCTTCAATAACCGCGTTTGCATTGGGAACTGTCATCGTGATTTCAACGATGGAAATTCCCCCTTCGCGAATCGCATCGACCGCACGTGTCGCATGGTCGACGCTGGCCGCGCGCACGACCGGTACGACTCCGACCTCTCCGATTTTTTCGATCAGACTGTCAATATTCATAATTCGAGAAACTATGGTGTGCTATCGGGCAATCCGTACCGTCTGGGCTGTCATCGCCTGCAAAACCTCAGATTTGGTAGCCATACTCGTATCGCCGGGCGTCGTCATGGCGAGTGCTCCATGCGCTGCACCACACTCGACCGACCATTGCGGGTCCTTGCCGGCGAGGACACCATAGATCAGTCCAGAAGCAAAAGAATCTCCGCCGCCGACTCGATCGAAGATTTCCAGACTTTCGCGCCTGGTTGCTTCGAAAAATGCACCGTCGTAGCAGCAGATAGCGCCCCAATCGTTCAGCGTTGCAGTCTTCGCGTGCCGCAGGGTAGTCGCAACCACGGCAATATTTGGGAACTCCTGTACAACTCTCGACATCATGTGGCGAAATGCACGGAAGTCGAGATTGGAGTGATGTTCATCGAGCCCCGAGACCTCAAGGCCGAGCGCAGCGCTGAAGTCCTCCTCATTACCGAGAAGCACGTCCACGAACGGAACCAGCGAGCGGTTGATCTCCCGCGCTTTCGTCTTTCCACCCAAGCTTTTCCAGAGTGATGGCCGGTAGTTCAGGTCGTAGGACGTTACGACGCCGGCGCGCTTGGCCGCTTGCAGCGCCTCTTGCGCCACAAGGGGCGTAGTCTCCGATAAACCTGCGAAAATTCCACCCGTGTGGAACCAGCGGGGTCCTTCTTTCGCGAAAATCTCATTCCAAGCGACGTCGCCGGGTTTCAGTTGGGCAGCGGCGGTGTGTCCCCTGTCGGAGCAGCCCAGCGGTGGCCGAATGCCGAATCCACGCTCTGTGAAGTTAAGACCGTTACGGACGGTGCGCCCGACGCCGTCAAACGGGATCCACCTTACGTGAGTCAGATTGACGCCGCCTTGCAGCATCAGGTCCTCGATGAGCCGGCCAACCGGATTATCGGCGAGGGCGGTAACCACTGCGGTTTCCATTCCGAAACATCTTTTCAAACCGCGAGCCACGTTGTACTCTCCCCCGCCCTCACAGACGGAAAACTCTCTCGTCGTCACGATACGCCGAGGACCGGGATCGAGGCGCAGCATCACTTCGCCAAGACTGACCAGATCCCAGCGGCACTGACTCTTATCTCGCAGCTTGAGTGGTGGCATGCTCAGTCCTTCCACCTACGTAGCTCGCCAACCGCGACACCGTCAGGACGAACTTCGCGCATTTCGTTCGAACTCACATCGACCAAGGTTCCCTCCGGATTCACAAACAGCCATGCTATCGCTCCCATGAGGCAGAGCAAGGCGGCAATCAGGAATGATGCCGTCCAGCCGAAGCGGTCAGCGATAGCCGGAGTTAGTGATGCGGTGGTCGCGCCTCCCAACTGTGCTCCCATGTTCATGAAGCCGGAAACAGAACCGGAGGATGATCCTGCAATATCCGCGGTCACTGACCAAAACGAACTTTGAGATAAATAGAGGGCGCCGGCGCCCCCGGCGAGGACAATGCTCGCTACTCTCGCGCTACTCACTTGAGAACCAGCGGCAATAAAAATTGCTGCAAGTGCGATCGAGAACACGGCAACACCACAGCGGCCCCATCTTCTACCTCGGAACTTGGTTAACCGATCATTAGCGATTCCGCCCAGCGGGCATGCCAACGCCATCGCCAGGAAGGGGAGCATTGCATAGACCGCGCTGGCCTTGAGATTCAACCCGCGTACCTTAGCTAAGTAGATGTAGAACCAGCTAAAGAAAATCCACGCCACGTACCCGTAACAAAAATAGCTGATCGTAACGGCCCAGACGTCGCGACTTCGCAAAACCCTTGACCAGCGTAGTAGCTGGGCAGGCCCTGCTCTTTTTGCACTGTTGTCTGGCAAACCAGCCTCAATAGTCATCCGTTCAGCCGAATTCACGTTTGGGTGCTGTTGCGGCGTGTCACGCCCCAGGAGAAACCAAACCAGGCCCGCAATGACGCCGATTCCGGCACATACCCAAAACGATGAACGCCAGCCGTAGTGCGAAATCAAGTAGGTGATAAGAGGAGGCGTGAGTCCGGCTCCAGCTCCGACTCCGGCGAAAATGAGCCCATTCGCGATTCCCCGCTCCTGCATGGGAATCCAGTTGGCCACGAATTGATTCGACGCCGGATACACAACCGCCTCGCCTGCACCCAGGAAGAAACGAATGGCAATTAAGAAAAGGAGTGCCTGACCGATA
Source organism: Terriglobales bacterium (assembly GCA_051984555.1). Lineage (GTDB taxonomy): Bacteria > Acidobacteriota > Terriglobia > Terriglobales > Acidobacteriaceae > Gp1-AA122. Next base: position 12,205 of record JBPYEW010000223.1, read on the forward strand.
GTTGTAGGCAACACCGCAGTGAGGGCCGTGAACACTCCCCACCACAGCACACCTGCAGCAAGGACGCGCCGAGAACCGAGCTTGTCGGCAAGCCTGCCACCGATTGTCTGAAATACTGCGTAACCTACTAGAAACGAGCTGAACACGTAGCCGAGCTGAACATTGCTAAATGTGTAGGCGTCAGCAATCAGATTTCCGGCGATCGAAATATTCACGCGGTCAAGAAAGGCGACGGCGCTTAGCACGAACAGCCATGCCACCAGAAACCAGCGGACGTTAGTCGGACTTGTTCCGCGCATTGTCATCCGGACGCCAGTGTCTTAAACCGAGTGTTCCCGAAACAGCTTGGTTAGTTGCTCAGCTACAACCTTGTCTTCGCCGGGCTGAAGCATGAACGAATTCATGGCCAAGCCGGGTCTATCCTCTCCCCCTCCTATAACAATCGAAGGCGCTCCCGAGCGCAGAATTTTCGAAGCATCCTGCGGAGTGAGTTTGATCCGGCTTTCATCCCAAGTAATCTGCATATGCGGCACATGGTTGGCAATGTCGGGGATAAAGAATGCCGTGGCCACTCCGGGAACCCTCTTGATCTGGTTTGAGATTCCCTCGAGCCTCGACTGCCACTCGCGAGCGAGGGCATCATGATCTTCGGCAAGGTACAGCTCCAGCGCTTTGATCATTCCGACGATCTCTTCTTTTCCTACCTTCTGGCTGCGGCCGAGTGTGTCTTCATGCGGGCTATTATTCAGCAAAGCACAGCGCACCAAATCGGCGCGTCCGATGAGTAGGCCTGCGCACTGTGGCCCGCGAATGGCCTTACCACCGCTGAAAGTCACCAGGTCATATCCCATATTGGTGTAGTCCCACAGATGTGAAACTGGGGGTGTGTCCGCTGCGGCATCATTCATGCACGGAAGCTTATATTCCTTGGCCAATTTCACCCATTCATCGACCTTGATTTGCCCGGCCGCATTGGCAAAGTTGGTGAAGTGCATCATAGCGGTCCGGTCGTTTACTGCGCCGCGAAGCTGTTCGCGGGTTTCGATTTCGATCAGTTTTACTCCCGTGGAACGCAGCTGATGGTCGAAAGGATTGCGGTGGGACTTCTGAATGATGACTTCTGACTTCATGCCGGTCAGGTCCGGCAATTGTTTGATCAGGGATTCATTGTCCCCAGTGAGAATGCCAGCCAACCCGGACTGGATCGCGGCTGCCGCCCCCGACGTCACAAGAGCGGTATAGCCTTCGGGAAGCTTGAGCATCTGAGCAATTCGCTTTCCCGCAACAACTTCGAGGTCGGGAATGCTTACGAAGTGCCGTCCCGCCTGGAACATTACCGCCTCTAACTCCGGATGGGGAAGCGACCCGCCCAGCATAGTCATCGTGCCTTCACCGTTGATGACGGTCGAAATTCCCAGTTCCTGGTAAACATTTCCTGTGCTGCCGAAGCCGCTGACTGTTGCCTTGGCAGGGGGAAGGGGGCGGGATCCAACAGATCGACCAAACGCCGCTACCGATCCGGCGATGACTCCTAAGCCGCCGAGAAAACCCCGGCGATTCCACTTCGTTCGGACTCCCATGATGGCCTCCCGCTATTTTCTGGTCGCCGCAGCAATGCAGTTAACTTCCACAAGCGAGTTCCCGGGCAAAGCCGCAACTGCGACCGTCGTTCGCGCGGGGCCGCCGTTCGGGAAATATGTTTTGAAGACCTGGTTCATGCCGTCGTAGTGCTTTATGTCGGCAAGAAATACTGAGAGTTGCAGGACGCTGTCCATCGTGGCGCCGCCCGTCTCAACTAACTTCTTGACCTTGTCCATAACGATGGTCGTGTGTTTTCCGATTTCAAACTGCTCAGCAGGTCCAGTGTCGTGTGCACCCTGCCCAGCGACATAGATCAGGCCGTTATGGACCACGATCGGAGTAATAAAATCCTTGGGATTAGAAGGTTTGCCATCGGTGTCGAGCTTTTGGATACCGCTCTGTTTACTCGCTTCCGCCTTTCCGACGAATGCCGCCCCGAGTCCAAGCCCCGAGAACAGCGTCGCTAAACGGCTTGCGAAAATTCTGCGCGTCAATGATCCACCAATCATTAATCCTCCTTCAAAGCTCTTACGGAAGTGCAAAACAAAAAATGTCGCTACCGGCTGCGATCGCCACGTATTGCTTTCTGCCGACCGCGTAAGTCATCGGCGAGGCAGTCATTCCCTGGCCGGTATTGAAGTGCCAGAGTGGCTTACCACTTTGTGCGTCAACCGCCTCTATCGAACTCGCATCGTCACCGAAAAAGACCAAGCCTCCGGCCGTGGTCATCGTCCCGCCAGAGGAATGACCCGATCCAAATTGCGGATATTTCCAAGTGAATGAACCAGCATCGAGACTGTAAGCCAGCAATACTTTTTGCGAGTTCTCCCCGGAGATGCGCTTAACACCGGTGGAGTAAAACGTCTCACCTTCCTTAAAACGCTGTGGAGCCAGAGCGGACTTGCTGTAGTAGGTCTCGCATTCTTCCAGCGCCATCCAGTACACAGTCCTGGTGTCCTCATTGTAGGACGGCGCAAACCAGTTCGTAGCACCGGCATATCCGGGGCACACGCGCGTTCCACCGGGCGTGGGCTTAACCTCGGTGCGTATGGGTTTTCCTTTTTCATCAACGCCCAAGGCCCAGTTCAGCTTGTCTACAAACCGGATAGCCGAGAGAAAGGATCCGTCGGCACGATCCAGCACATAAACGAATCCATTGCGGTTTGCCTGGACAACCAGTTTGCGTTTCTGCCCTTTGTAAAGTGTGTCAACGAGGATCGGAGTCTCGACCGCGTCGTAGTCGAAGAGGTCGTGCGGCGTGAATTGGAAATACCACTTCAATCGGCCGGTATCGGGATCGAGCGCCAGCAGGCAATCTGTATACAAGTCGTCGCCGGGACGAACACTGCCATCGAAGTCGGGTGCGGGATTGCTGGTACCCCAGTAGATCGTATTCAGTTCGGGATCATATGAGCCCGGCATCCAGGTTGTCCCTCCGCCGTGCATGTAAAGCTTGCCTGGCCAACTCTCGGATCCATGTTCACCGGGCGCGGGAATCGTCCAGAATCGCCATGCGAGTTTTCCGGTGGATGCGTCGTAGGCTGCGACGAAACCCCGAACGCCATCGTCGCCGCCTGAGGTGCCCACCAGTACCTTGTCTTTGACTATTAGCGGGGCGCTGGTCGCACCGTAGTTTTTATTCCATTCCGCGTAGGCCAGATCCCAGATCAGATTTCCCGATCGCGCGTCTAAACACACCAAGTGAGCGTTGTCGGTCTCCATGTACACGCGGTTATGCCAAATGGCAACGCCGCGGTTCAGGTGACTGGATGCGTCGTCGATCAAACCATCGGACATGGGACGCGCATAGTGCCAGACGACTCGCCCCGTAACCGCATCGAGGGCGAATGCGTCATTGGCTGACGTCACGAACATGACCCCGCTCACCACAACGGGTGTAGTCTCAAGGCGGCTGGAGTTGCGAGAATGAAATACCCATTGCGCCTTCAATTGAGCAACATTGCTAACGTCAATCTCCCGCAACGCACTGTACCGTCGACCTGAGTAATCCCCGTTGTAAGAGATCCAGTTCGACGATGGCGGTTTGCTCTCGAGATCAGCTGACTGCACATCGATCGCGCCTGAGACGTCTGTTGTATTCTGCTCGATTGCAAACGCCTGATGAAGAAACAGAGCCGTCACCGTACAAACGCCGAGAGCGACGAAGATCGCGAGCCTGCTCTTGTCGCTGACAACGTTACCCGCCCGGCAACGATGCAAACAATCCCTCCCCTGCGATGAGTAGTGTCTATAGCGTCGCTTTGGCCAGGCTTCCGGTCGTGCTCGGGCAACGAAGCGCTACTCTAGACCCGAGTGCTTCCGCCTGGTAACCGAGTTCTCTCGAAATCTGAGTTCCGGCGGATTGAATCAGAGGCGCCAACTGCCGCAAGCGCGTGACCGGCATTCTCACGACCGGCGCAGTAATACTCAAACTTGAGTTCACTGCTCCGGTATGGTCCCAGATCGGCGCAGCAATGCAGCGGATGTGCAGTTCGTGCTCTTCCATATCGCACGCATAGCCATTCTTACGTACCCGCTGCAGTTCGGTATGCAATTCCTGAAGACTTCCTACAGTGTTGGGCGTCAGCCGTCGAAGATCCAGTTGATGTAGAACCTTGTCCCGCTCGGGTTCAGACATATAGGCGAGCATGATCTTGCCTACGGCGGTGCAATAGAGCGGGACGGCAGCGCCGATGCGGGAGTGGATACGGAGCTGTTCCGGAGAATCGATCTTCTCAACGTACACTGCCGTCAGGCCATGGCGCACAGTGAGGTGAATGGTCTCGCGCGTTTGATGGTTGAGCTGAACCAGATGGGGCAAACTCAGGCGGCGGATATCCAATTGGCCGAGCGCCGCCTGACCGACGGCAAAACACGCTAACCCCAAGTGATAAATCCCATCGGTGCCGCAGTTCAGAAAGCCCGTATTCTCGAGATTAACAAGAAAGCGATGGACTGTACTGACCGGCAAACCCGACCGCTTAGCCACCTGCATCTCCGTCAAGCCCTGCTCTGCTTGCGCGAATAACTGCAGCACCTGCAAACCGCGTTGGAGGGCGGTGATCTGATACTTACGCTTGGGCTCGGAAGTCATCAATGAGCTCGCCCGAACAGTTTTCAAAAATGAAAGTCGAAATTATCTGATGAAAATAGGATTTCTGCAACCTTCTTCTAGAGGCGCCCGAATTGTTTGACTGCTTCCTGGATGGACTTGAGCTTCTCGATGTAGGGATACATAGAGTGTTCCTTGAAGTCCAGTTGCTGAGCTGCTTTTAAGATCTCAGGAGCCCGCATACGCGGTACGACGACGACGCCATCACTGTCAGCCACGATGACATCACCCGGATTCACGGTAATCCCGTCGCATTGCACAGGGGTCTGGGAGCCGCCGAACCGGTAGTGATGGACGGAGGTAGATGGAACGATTCCAGTCGCGAACACTGGGAAACCGATCTTTCGAAGGTAAGCAACATCCCGGACACCGCCATCAATAACTGCGCCGCTGTATCCACGTGCCGCCATTGCGGTACCCATCAGGCCACCCATCCCGGCGATGTCAGCGCCATCCTCGACGCTCATTACGTACACGGAGTTCGCCGAGCCTTCATCGATCGCGGCTAACATGCCGTTGAGGGCGGCAGGATCTTGATTCCCTTCATCTTTCTTCAATAAGACCGTTCGCGCGAATCCGGCGAACTTCGCTGTGAAAATTGGCTGCATGTGGTGGGTCATGTACATGCGTTTGCCAATCAATTGCTCCATGGCGTCCGAAACAGAAGCCACCTCCACCCGCTGGAATTCGCGAATCAAGGCCTCGTCCGAGTTGCCGGTTGTTGGCGACTGGGCTACTACCCACCCGCCTGCTGTTACCAGACTCAGCACCGCTATATATTGCATGAGACGTGAGATTCTCAATGATTTCAGCCACGCGAAAATCTTGTACATTTAACCTCCAGAAGTGTTGCGCGAGATGTACGATCCCGCGGATTGTGAGGAATCGAAAGCAGCGAAACTAAACTGAACGGCTGCCGGTTCGCGATTCCTAAATTTCAGAGCTTAACGGTTGCGCAGCATCGGCACTCGATTGGCCGGGGCGGTTGTCAGTTGGTGCAAAGCGACGACCCGAGGTAAAAACCGTTGACACTCCTTCCGCACTAAGATAAATCCTCGTTTCAAGCCTTGGTCTTAATTTCCAAGATGGCGTTTTTGTTTTCACAGTGTGAAAATCACGCGGCACAGTACGGCGGAGCACTTCGTGGCTGGTTTTCAATCTATTCTATGGCTCTCTTAAGATCTAAAACATCCATTTCGATTCTTGTTATGGCGATCAGTCTCGGGCCGTGTGTCAAGGCAGGGGCGCAGAAACCTGGACCCCCGGTACAGGAGCACTCCGCAATTTCGGGTAAGCAGACTTTTGGGAGGCGGTGTGCAGGATGCCATGGCCTCGATGGCCGCGGTGGCGAGCGTGGGCCTAATATAGCCGACAAAACCGAAGTGCGCCGAATGTCTAACTCACAACTAGGTGAGGTCATCTCGAATGGCAGATCGGACTTTGGAATGCCTGCATTCGGCTCCATCGGCGCGAAGCAGATCAATGCTGTAGTCGCCTTTCTCCGCACACTTCAAGGCGTTCGGTCCTCGTCCCAGTGGTCAGGTGATTTTCAACAGGGGAAAGCTCTATTCTTCGGCAAGACCGGATGCTCGGAATGCCACATGGTTTCGGGGCAGGGTGGCTTTGTAGGTCCTGATTTGTCCAATTACGGACAGTCGCTTACTCAAAGTGAGATCCGGCTGGCTATCACCAATGCGGCCGCACGAAGTTCACATGCGAAGACTGCAACCGCAACCATGATGGATGGCAATCAGATCACAGGCGTTATTCGTAATGAGGACAACTTCTCAATCCAGTTGCAGTCGGCAAGTGGTGAGTTTCATTTCGTCGCGAAGCCAGATGTCAGAAATCTTCGATATCAGACTGGATCGCTAATGCCGTCTGACTATGGCAATAGACTCAGTTCGAAAGAATTGGACGATCTAATCAATTTCCTGCATAACATCAAAATCGAACCTAAACGTGAATCGAATGAAGAAAAAGAGGACTAGCCGGCAACTTTCAATGACGACAAGACACATTTGGATATGTATTCCGTTGCTGTTTCACCTCACTCTTTCGCTCGATGCCCAACAGACGCGACCCCAATTCTCTATTGAAGAGAAATCTCCTGCCATTTGGGACATGGTTGAACGAGATGCCAAGTTGGAGACTGTTGCCACAGGCTTCGGCTTCACCGAAGGTCCGATGTGGGACCCCAAAGGCTTTGTTTATGTCAGCGACGAGACCCTGAACAAGATTTTCCGCGTTTTCCCGGACGGCCACAGAGAAGAAGTGATCGCACTCGGCGATCCGGATGGAAACACTTTTGACCGTCAGCATCGCTTCATCGACTGTGCGAGCGTTCTGCGAGCCATTATCGAGGTCGGGCGAGACGGTAAGTACAAGATTCTCTCTGATCGCTATGAAGGTAAGAAGTTCAACAGTCCCAATGATGTCATTGTCGGTCCTGATGGGGCTCTCTACTTTACGGATCCCACGCTCGACTTGGTTGCCGGGCAAAAGCAGGAGATTCCGTTTCAGGGCGTCTATCGACTGGATAGCAACAGAAACGTCACACTATTGACGAAGGACCTCACGCAGCCAAATGGCTTAGCGTTCTCTCCTGACGGTAAGCACTTCTATGTGGACGACAGCGAGCAGCGCAACATTCGTGTTTACGACGTGAATGCTGACGGCACAATCAAGAATGGCAGGATATTCGGCGAAGAGCCCGGAGGTAAGGACGACGGTGTTCCTGACGGCATCAAGGTCGACACTAAGGGCAATCTATACGTGACCGGTCCCAAAGGAATCTGGATTTGGAGCGCCGACGGAAAGCATCTGGGAACGATGCTGATGCCGGAGCAACCCGCGAACCTCACCTGGGGTGACCCGGATTACCGAACCCTATACATTACCGCGACTACATCCTTGTATAAGCTGAAGATGAGAGCTAAGGGATTCGTTCCTTACCTGGAGCAATGACTCGCAGACAAACCCGATCTTGACGAGATTTAGCGACGAGGATGCGTCAAAGACATTTACTTCCACTTTGGATCGCCCTCGATCACGGTTACGTACCTATTCACTGGCAAGTCCGTGAACCGCTGAACCACACCACTCGGTTGCGGCCAATGAATTTCAATCCAGTCAATCTTGGCTCTAGTTCCCAAACCGAGAACCAGGCGGGGATCATGTGATGACAAGTAGCTGCCACCGCCAACCTTGGTAAGCGTTCGCTTAAGATCGCCACTCTGATAGATGACTCGCGCCCCAATAGCATCCGGGTTTGACTTTCGCCCGATTAGTTTTAGGCCTAGCCAGTGATTTCCCATGCCCGCTTTGTTCCGCAACAAGACAGGCCGATCGTCGTTGACTGCAATCAGAACATCAACAGCCCCGTCATTATCAAAATCACCGATTGCCAGTCCGCGGGCTGAAATCCGTTTAGCAAAGAATGGTCCCCCCTGGGCGCTCACGTCCTGTAAGCGGCTTCCGCTGTTATGAAAAAGCAGTGCGGGTTCCTGGTACGTGACGCCTGGATGCAGGGATTCGATCAAATCATCGGGATTACCATTTGCGAGAAACAGATCCAGGTTGCCATCATTGTCATAGTCGAAAAACTTCAGACCCCAGCCACTCATCAGACGCGTTGCATTTGCGATCCCGTTCTCAGCAGAAACATCGTCGAAAGTTTCATCGTGATTGTTCCGGTAAAGCGAATAAATCTCGTGATCGATGTTGGCCACGAAAAGATCAAGCCAACCATCCTGGTTGAAATCCGCGGCATCAACTCCCATGCCAGACCTTGGGCGCCCATCATCGCTGTAGGCAACGCCCGCTTGTTCTCCGATCTGTTCGAAATGGCTGCCACGGTTCATAAAAAGGAAATTGCGAACCGTATCATTGGCGACAAATAAGTCCATTCCCCCGTCATTATTCATGTCTGCGGCAACCACTCCCCATGCTTTCCCAAGAGATCCTGTGATTCCGGTTTCCTTGGAGACATCGGTAAGGTGCCGTCTCCGTTGTTATGAAAAAGCCAGCTTGACGTGGGCTGGTACAGATGGGGAATACAGTAGCCTCGCTTCGCATCTTCGCCCGAACGGCAATCTTTGCTCTTCTCTTTGGAGAATTGAACGAACTGGCAAACAAACAAGTCCAGCCGCCCATCATTGTCATAGTCAAACCAAACGGCGCTCGAGGCCCAGCCCGGTGCGGAGACTCCTGCCTTCTCGGTTACGTCAGAAAACGTGCCATTGCCATTGTTGTGGTACAGAATGCTTCGCCCGTACTGGGTGACGTAGATGTCCGGGAACCCGTCGCCATCATAATCGCCGACTGCGACACCTTGTCCATAACCGCCGCCAGCCACGCCAGCTTTTTGCGTAACGTCTGTGAACGTGCCGTCGCGATTATTCCGGTAAAGTGCATTTTGCAGCGGCGGCTTGGGATCATAGAAATCTGACCGCCCGCTATTAACGAGGTAGATATCCATCCAACCATCATTGTCGTAATCCAGAAAGGCGCAGCCGGCGCCTGTGGTTTCGGGAAGGTACTTCTCAGCGGATTTCCCCGCTGTGTGCTTCCATGTAATCCCGCTTACAGACGGAGGAACTTCTTCAAAAGCGTATGGCGCTTGTGGGAGGGCACGCGCAATGCGAGACAAGCCAAGGAGTCCAGCGCTTCCGGCCATTCCGTACAGAAATTGCCGTCGGGAAGGCCGCCGAATCACTGCTTAGCATCCTGGACTGGCGGTTCTTTCTGCGTAAGGCGGCGATGGATGGCGAACTCCTTCTCGGCTTCGTCCTTTCGCCCCGTCCGGCTATAAGCCGTCGCCAAACTGTAGTGAGTCGCCGGATTCGCGGGCTGCAACTTCACCGCTCTCTCCAAGGGCTCGATCGCTTCAGGGAACTTTTTCGCTGAGATAAGAGCCTGCCCCAAGCCGAGGTATGCATCGGCGAAGCTTGCATCCAGCTTGGCGGCGCGGCTGAAGTGCTGAGCTGCTTCATCCCAGTTTTGGCTTTGACGAGCGAGCTCACCCAATACGTATTCGGCGCCGGCGTTCGTGGGATCGATCTTCAGTTCGTCCTGGAATTCGACCTTCGCCGCTTCCGCGGCCTGCGGATCGGGATTCGGCTTGGACAACAATAATCGCCCCAGACGGAAGTGTATGCCGGGGGCGCTCGGGTCTTGTTTCAGAACTGCCTCATATTCTTGCTTTGCGAGATCCCACTTTCCTTGCATTTCGAGCGACTCGGCATTGAGTTCATGTGCCTGTTTCGAAGTCGGGGCGGTACGACCAAGGTCTTGCGCGGTGCGTGTTGCTAGATCCGAAAACGCATGCGTAGCGATGTAAAGAACCTCGGGGTCATTCGGATAGTCACGCCTCAACCACTCGAGCGCGTTGAGGACACTGGCGCGATCGTCAGTCGTCATAGCGCAACGAACAATCGCTAGCCCACCCTGAAGTTTCAGGTCCCTGTCGCCGGCCCGCTGAGCCGATTTGGTAAGAATCGGGAGAGCCTGGTCGCATCGTCCCGCTTTGGTGAGAGCAATACCCTTTTGCACGGGGAGAGCCGAATCAGCAGCAGGTTTAGCGGGAGTTTGAGCGAGAGAAGTTCCCAGTAGCGCGATAGCAGCGAAGGCTGGATTGATAGAAAGGCCGGAGAATCTGGACATAAAAAATGAGGCAGGCCCAACAAGAGGCCTGCCCCATCATACCTTGATCAGAAGTAGAACTTCAGGGCTAACTGAATGTTGCGCGGATCCTGCGAACTGTTAATGAGGCCCATGTCTGAGCCCAAAGCAGTTGCCGGCGCATTCAAGTTCACATGGTTGAAGGCGTTGACAAAGTCGGTGCGGAACTGGAACCTCATCGTTTCTGTTATGTGGAAGTCCTTTTGGAGACTCAGATCAATATCTGCGTATCCTGGACCGCGGATTGGACCTTGCGCAGGACAGTTGCCAAACTGTCCAACTGCGGAAGCGGTATAAGCGCTCGGATCAAACCACTGATAACCGATGAAAGCACCGCTCGTTGTGTCGAAAGCAGCCTTCCTGCCGAACACGTGAGAAGTCCCATTGCAATTCGGTCGCAGTCCGCGAGATCCCGTGCCGGTCGGATCATCGCCGAAGTTATAGAGAGCCAACGGGAAGCCGGTATGCAATGAAATGATCGGATTGATCGACCATCCACCCGCGATGGCATCCACGACTTTCGGTGCATTCTGTCCGAACCTCTTGGTTCGGCCAAACGGAACTTCGTAGACCGCATAGGCCGAAAGAATGTGCTTGGAATCGAAAAAGCACGGTGCCCAGTCCGCATGCGGGTTATAGAGATTTTGATAGTACGGGTTGGCCGGAGTTGCCTGAGTGGAACCCCAGGTTCCGTAGTACCCGCTGTTATCCGTCATACACTTCGAGAAGGTGTATGCGATCTGATATTGCAGGCCGGTCGAGTATCGTTTCTGCAGAACCGCCTGAAGAGCATCGTATCGCATGCTGCCGACTGAAGCTGTTCCAGAGATTTGGGAAAGATCGCTCTGCAGAGCCGGATTTCCGGACAGGTACAAACTGGGTGCTGTACAAGGAGGGGTTGCGCAGGCGCTGTTTGGCAGAGATCGCTTCTGGAGGTATGGCATCGGAACCATAAGATGTGTCCCGTGCTGACCGACATAGCCAACCTGCAAGGTGGTCGTATTGTTGAACTGCTCCTGGATCGTGAGGTTGTATTGGTCCGTGACAGCAGGCTGCACGTGCGGGTCCCACATTCGGAACAGTGCCTTCGCGAAGGGATCTGTTCCTGCACTACTGGGAGGAACGATGCCGGATCCGGTCGTGGTCGGGAACTGAGCGCCTGTGAACTGAGTCAGGATTTCCGCCGGGCTAAAAGGCGGGTTGATGGGTAGGCGAAGGTTAGTACCAGTGCCTTCCATATAGCTGGAGATTGTGAAAGCGCCCCGGACGACCGTCTTGCCGCCGAGAGCCGCAGGAGTCCAGGCAAATCCGACCCTTGGTTGGAAATCAGGAAGTCCGTATGTGCCGTCATACAGCCCACGATTGCTGTTCTGACAGGAGAATGGAATCGTGCCGAGGAGCGCACAGTTAGGAGCAATAATCTGGCCACCGAATAGCGTGGTATTAACCTGACGGTTATTACGCTCTACCCATGGCGTGAAAGCCTGATATCTCAAGCCCACGTTCAGGGTGAGGCTTTCGGTCACGCGCCAATCGTCCTGCGCATAGCCGGCGTAGATGCTCTGCCGCTGGCCCCAACCACCGCTAGAGATGCCGTGGCCATAGGAATTAGGCAGGCCGAGGAAGAAATCCGCTCCGCCGAATCCAGTGGCCGGAAGAAAACCGCTCGCGCTAGAGGTACCGTTATTGGCGGTGTACTGACCGCTGAATAAGATCGCTCCATACTTGCCGCTGTTGCCGGTATAGAAGATGTTTATACGGTTACGCCAATATTCGAAACCGGTGTGGATCACGTGTCGACCGTGCGTGAACACCAGGTTGTCACCGAATTGAATGACCGCACTCCGGAAGTTCTGTTCAATGCCGCTGGCTCCGATACTATTGACGGCACCACTTCCTGTCTGGCTCGGCGTGCCTCCATAAAATCCGAGACTCATCAACCCGGGACCGATCGGGTTCCCATTCGCGATCCCCACTTGCGTAGCTAAATCGCCGACACCGCTTCCAAAGCTAGTCCCATTATGCAGTTTGATGTAGTTCACACCGAAGCGCACATCGTTTAGCAACCGAGGGCTAAAGGTGTGCGTCCAGTCCACAACCTCGTTGTTGATGGGGGCTTGCGAAAAACCCTGGCCGAGAATCGCAAGAGAGTTGAGAGACGGGTTGTTTTGGTTAGCGTGCGAATAGCGGCCGTAGATATGGTCGTTTCCGGTAGCGTTCCAGTCGCCTTTAACATCGAACTGGTTGTTGTCGAACAGCTGCGTGACTGTGTTAAAGGCGTTATTTTTGACGTTCCCGTTAACCGTCTGCGGGTAGAAGGACGAACCGAACACGGCCGCGGCAACTGGATCGATCATGCCGGCGGGAATGATGTTGTTCGGGAATGGCGTGCGCGCACCTGATACAAAGTTTGCGCTCGTGCAGGGCGCAGTGGTCACACTACAAGGATTGTAGAGTTGGTTAGCAACGAGGCAACCCGGCGTCGTGGACCCAGCGGTGCAAGTTGGAGGATTCGTCAAGTTTGGATCGGGAGCGCGGTCAAGACAAATGCCGCCAGAATCAAAGCCGGCACTGCAGATTCCGCCGAAATTCCCGCCCTGCTCTGCCTTTGTAAAAGCCGTAAAGAAGTTAGTCGACGCGGGGTGGTCAAAACGCTGGCCCTGGTAGTCGAAGAAGAAGAACAGCTTATTCTTGATGACGGGGCCACCGATCGCACCGCCAAACATATTCCACCGAAGTGGCGCGCGTTCAACCTTGGGAACGGCGAAGTTGTGCTCCCAGCTGTTCGCGTTCAACTTATCGTTGCGGAAGAATTCCCACAAGTCGCCATGGAAGCTGTTCGTGCCCGACTTGATCGTCGTGCTGACGATTCCTCCCTGGAAATTTCCGAACTCGGCCGAAGCGTTCTGAGTAATGAGATTGAACTCTTGGATGGCGTCCGGAGCGGGCGTATAGCCCAGCAGGTTATCCGAGACCTGGTTGTTGTCCATGCCGTCCAGGATGAAGTTATTTGATTGCTCGCGATTCCCATTGATATAGGGACGGGCGCCACTGGCGGTGTTGTCGCCGTTGTTGAACGAGTTTACCGACGGATGAACGGCGCCGGGCGACAGCAGGGTCAACTGCACGTAGTTGCGCGTCGCAAGCGGCAAGCGATCCGTTGAGGTCGAGTCGATTACGGTGCTTACCTGAGTTGTTTCTGTCTGAAGAACAGGAGCAGCACCTGTGACTTCGACGGTCTGGCTTACCTGTCCGACCTTCATCTGGATGTCAACACGTGCAGTCTGATTCAGAACCAACGTAAAAGGCGGGTAAACAGAGGTTTGAAAACCCGTTGCTGCCACCTTCACCGTGTAATTACTGACCGGGATGCGTTGGATATTGTAGGCGCCGACATCATTGGTTTTCGAACTATAGACCACCCCACGTGAATTGTCCGTGGCAGTCACGTCTGCGCCCACGATCGGAGCACCGCTCGGATCACTAATTGTTCCGACGATGTTTGCAGTGACTTCCTGGGCCCAGATTGGCGATACCGCTAGCAACATCATCAATGACAATACGACGACGATGGAGCTCGTCCATTTCCTCATCTCACAGACCTCCTGGGAACTTCAGCAGAACCCCACACATTTCGATTGATATGCTATATAGCAGATGGTCGCCAGGGGTCAACAGGAAAATTGCTGAAATGATTTTTTAGGATGGAGAGCAGTACTTCAAAATCAAAGATATGGCTATGGAATTCCGTATGCGCGGCTTGTCATTGGGCGCTAGCGGGCTCGCATCGGTAATTGGCTCAGAGCTGAATTCCCTAAGAAAATCGGTGTGCTCTATAGCAAACAGCCCAAGGTGACACCGGCGCCTCCGCCCAAGAGGAACAGTCATGCGAGGAGCCAGAGGAAGTCTGGCATTGCAAATGTGGGATGACCTTCTATTCTGATTCCACAAACTCAATGGAAACTGGCTTCGGCACTTGCACTACGGTGCCTGTGGACTTCAGTCGACCGGTCTTATGATCGATTCGAAACACAACGATGTTGTCCGATTCCTGATTGCCGACGAGAAGGTATGATCCTGTCGGATCTATTTGGAAACCGCGGGGAGTCTTCCCTTGAGTCGGCACATACGCAATATTCGATAGGGTTCCGTCAGTTCCGATCGCGAATATCGCGATACTGTCATGGCCGCGATTGGAGGCGTACACGAACTTGCCGGCGGGATCAACGGTAATCTCTGCGGCATTCGTCGTACCTTTGAACTCGCGTGGAATAGTGGCAAGGGTTTGCAGCGGCTTCAGTGTCCCAGACTCCGCATTGTATGCAAACGCAGTCACTGCAGATTTCATCTCTTCCAAAACGTAGAGAAATTTGCCATTTGGCGTGAAGGCAAAGTGACGCGGTCCGGAACCGGCGCCCACTTCGGCAAAAGCCGGACTGTTTGTGCCGAGAGTTCCTTTTTTCGCGTCGAAGTGGTAGACGAGCAGTTTGTCGAGCCCAAGGTCTGCCGCAACCGCGAACCTGTTATCCGGTGACGCCTCGATCTGATGAGCGTGAGGAGAACTCTGGCGATCGGGATCGGTTCCGTGACCCGTGTGCTGGATCGTCGCGGTTGGGCCACCCAGTTTGCCGTCGCCGAGCACCGGAAAGACAGCTACGCTGCCGGAGTCGTAGTTCGCCACCATGACATACTTCCCGGTCTTATCAACACTGACGTAGCAAGGGCCAGCGCCCGCCGAGGGTATCTGGTCGACAAACTTCAGAGCGCCCTTCTCCCCACCGATAGAAAAGGCGCTGACAGCGCCACTCTTCTGTCCGTTGAAATCAGACACTTCATTGACCGCGAAGAGAAGATGATGAGCCGGGACCGCTGCGAGAAACGAAGGATTCACGGTCTCGACAGCTAGTTGTGGCGTGCTCACCTGGCCGGTTGCCGTATCAAACCGAAATGAGTAGATACCCTTGCTGGTGGCGCCAGTGTAGGTTCCGACGTATACCACGAAGGAACGTTCGCTCTTCTTAGCA
Source organism: Terriglobales bacterium (assembly GCA_051984555.1). Classification (GTDB taxonomy): domain Bacteria; phylum Acidobacteriota; class Terriglobia; order Terriglobales; family Acidobacteriaceae; genus Gp1-AA122. Next base: position 27,604 of record JBPYEW010000223.1, read on the forward strand.
TGAAGTGCGAGAATTCCGCACGAGAAAAGCACTCCAATCGCAACGATTAGACGCACCCAGCTTACATTCATGTAATCAGCTCTACCTCGTTTTAGATCATCCTACTCAGGGTCTCAAAAATACCCGGCCTGTGATCCGAAGCGATGGGACAACGAACTCAGTGAACCCATCCTTCTGGACGGCGGTCAGCGATTCGCAACACGCCTGACCAGGGACATCGTAGCGAATAGAGGAGAACAGACCTTTCATGCGGATCTGCACACGCAGCGGTTCTTCGCTGTAATTGAGCAACTCTAATTCGGTTTCGTGCATAGGATCACGAGAATAAGGGATTACGATCGTCGTCAGTGCGTTCCAGGCGCTGACTAGGACGTCATCTTTCGGGAGCAAACGACGGACGTCCTGCGCAAAAGTCTCCGGATCGCCAACGGACTCTCTCAGTTCGACGACTCGGCCTTTACCCACGGAGTAAGCGAAGGCTTCCTCGGCTGTTTTCTCCAGCGTCGCTGACTGCCATGGAAACTTTCCCTTGATATCGACCATGACCACGGTCCCGCCCCTGCGAGCAAAGCTGTTCAGAATCTCCGCATCTTGGATATTCGGGGCGGTGAATACGGTCAATACACTTAGGCCTGCGAGTTTCTGTTCTTCCAGTTGGCCCGCCCGCAAAACGCGGTAAGGAAGATTATGTCGGCCCATCAAATTCATGGGCTCGTATGCAGAATCATAGTCGCTCGTGACTACTCCGATATTTGCCATGAGTGAGGCTGGGGAAACGGTGGATGAGAACGACAAACAAGCTTTCACTTTGTCCCACGCAGCCAACGCAGAGGAATCGCTGTGCGCGAGTCGGTTCTGCATCGTGGCGTCAAGATTGAGAACGAGATCGGCTCGTATAGCAGCCGATTCAGCTACGGCCAGGCAGTAGTCGTCTGCAGTAACCCCGTTCGCTTGCTGCAATGAATCGCCGACTTCCCAACTGAAGGAATACAGCGGCGGCTGCCCAGGATGAAACTCCTGATCAAAGCGCGCCAAGGACAAGTTCGAATCAAGCCAGGGCTGAGCAGTAGGACTCGAGACCTGAAGGACACCGTCCGATTTCGTGATCGTCTGACCTCGCATCAACGGCTGCTTACCCGCCGGATCCAAGATGCGGACCGCTAAGTTCGGATTGCTGGCACGCAGCTTTTCGATTGCATTGTCAAAGTCCTCGCGAGCACCACTTCCGGTAAGAATTAGGCCTGCTGCCGACCATCGTGCAGCGGCCTCCGCTGCCTGCGAAACGGAGCTAAGAGGAGTCTCAACATAAACCTCAAATCCGGCCTGCCGAGCAGCTTCGATCAGGCTCGAGGCATTTGAATCCCAGGAAATTACAAGCGAATCCACGCCAAGGACATTTTTGCGCGGAACAGAGTCAGCACGCCAGCGAACAAACACTCGGCTCGAGGCATCCGGCACGAGCAGGAACAAGAAGCCTATGCATATAGCAATCTTCAGCGTGTTTCCAGCCACATACTTGGGAGGTCTCTTCATTGTCTATTAGCCTGAAAACTTGTGGGTGATGGGGGCATCAAGATTTTGGGCCCTTTAGAGATGGAGCGGACATCGCCATTTGCATCAATCCAGATTGCAGAGACCTCAGTCATGGTTCCCAGGATGCGAGTGCCCGCATCAGGTCCCGCCAGCAAAAGGGTAGTGGAAAGCGCATCAGAACTCGTTGCAGTTCGAGTGATCACACTTACAGCATAGTGCGTTTCTAGAGGCAGTCCGGTGGCTGGGTCAATGATGTGTCCCGCAGACGAATTCACAAGATAGCTGCGCGGGCTCTGCTCCGACGTTGAAACGCTCTGATCGCGCAGCCACACGGTAGGATCGATGCGTCGGGATGGGTCTCGCATATGGACTAGCCAGGCGTTCCGGCCAGGTGGGCGGCCGAGAGCATAAATCGTACTGCCGCCAGCATCGATCAATGCGGCTTCGATTCCAGAGCGGCGAAGTGTATCGGCAGCACGATCGACGGCGTATCCCTTCCCGATTGCCCCGAGATCAACTCTCAAGCAATCCGATGAGAATGCAACGGCGCTGGGAGGCGTCAACAGGATCTTCTCGTATCCGACACAGCGACGCGCGGCAGTTTCCTCGTCCTTGGAAGGCGTTCGGCCGCCCGTCAGTGCAGTTTTCCAGAGTGCGACAAGAGGCCCGACAGTGATATCAAACTTACCACCTGACAGCCGCGAGTATTGCAGAGAGTTCTCGATAACACGATAAAGGTCAGGGGACACAGATTGCGGGTGAAATTTGGCGGTCTTGTTGAGGCGACTCAGTTCACTGTCGTCTTGGTAATCGCTCATTACTCGGTCGAGGCGCGTGATTTCGTCAAAGGCCCGGTCAATCGTCTTAGAAGCATGTTGCGGCGACGCATCGTAGGCGATGATTTCGAAAACCGAACCCATTGCATAAATCTTCTTGTGCACTAATGACGGCGAAGAATCCGCCGGATACCCCGACACGATGCATACACCTATCATTGCAGCCAGCGGGACCAACCTACTCGAGCGCATAAACCTCGCCATCCAGTCCCGTCATGTAAATGCTGTCGGCCGTTAAAACCGGTGCTGACTGCACGGATCCTCCCAAACCCGCACGCCAGGCCATTTTGCCGGTGGCTAGCTCGAAAGCAATCAGACCCGCAGACTGCACACAAACAACTCCGTCAGCAAAAACTGGAGGGGCAGTAACCACCTCTCCGGCCTGTACCCTCCAGAGCAACTGGCCAGACTGGCTGTTTAGCGCATAAAGGAAGCCATCCTTGCTGCCGATGACTGCCACGCCGTTGCTTACGGCTGGCGAACATAAAATCCCGAGTCCCGTTTCATGCTTCCAGCGCACCGCGCCGGTTCGGGCATCGAGCGCATACGCGTGGAAGTCCTCTGACCCGATGAGAACAGTATTGCCATCCAGCGCCGGTGAGGAGTCGATGCCATTCCCTGTAGAAGTACTCCACCTCACCCGTCCTGAACCCAAATCCAAACTGTAAACTCTTCCATCTCCGCATCCGACGTACAGGCTGTCACTCGAGACATACGCGGTCGAGTAGATGCGGCCGCCCAACCGTGACTTCCAATACAAACTCCCGGTTTGCGTATCGACTGCATACATATACGCATCGGCACTCCCAAAGTGAGCAGTGCCGTTGCGAATGGCTGGAGAGGTCCAAACTTCGGCTTGGCATGTATGTTCCCAGCGCTTCCGCCCAGTGCTCATTTCGACCGCGTAAACTTTGCCTGAATCGCAGCCAAAGAGCACCAGATCACCCGCGACCGCGGGCGTGGAGTGCACCTTGCCTTCCGTCGCGAACACCCAGTTCACTCGTCCTGTGCGTGCATCGATCGCGTGCAGTCCACCCGTCACCGGCGTTACATATAAAACGTTTTTGGATAGCACAGGAGCCGAGCGTATGGATCGGCCGACGCGTACCTGCCAGCGAGCACGACCGGGTGAGCGCACAGCGTGAATTCCTTGGCCGCCGGTGCGCGCGTTATCGCCGAGGAGAGTGGGCCAGTCCGCTGCCGGTTTTTTCGGTGAGGTGTCTTCCATCGTCCAGTTCAGGTGATGTGAATAGGATGTCGATCAATCTTTTTCAAATCAGAAATTCCTAGGCCCAGTTCACCGGCAGCAGCAATATGTCCGGGCTGCCGATAAAAGAGATTCTTACCAGGGTCATGGAAGAATTCGTCGTTGTTGGCCGTAATACTCTTCGGATCATGCTCCCAAACAGAAGGCGCACCTTTCTCACGACGTTTTCGTTCGATAGTCTCGAGTTCCACCGTGTCGATCGCAACGGGGTCGGTGCCGATGTACAGCATGCCCGCCTGTTCGATGAAGTCCTGCACTTGTGTGAGCGGTCCTCCATGCCAAACCAGACGCATGCCATCCATGATGTGCAGCACAGACTTGGATCGCAGCGGTTCTGTCGAACACATCAAACCAATCAGTGGATTAGTGAAAGAAAAGGGCGCGCGGTGCGAACGGGCTACGTTATTGAACGTGCCATATCCCAGGTTCTTGAGACACCCGGTTACACCCGAAGCCGAATGATCCTTCATCGTGGGCACATTGATGATCTTCGTCACAGTTTGGGAAACAACGCTCGCCATGTAAGAGCGCGTTTCCCACTCTCCGAAGAAATTCGCGTCGCAATACACGCCAAGATCGTAACCGGCAATGTCGCCCACCCCATCTTCGATCCCCACGATGCGAACTCCTGGGGGAAGCAACGATTGGTAACTGCCGATATCGATTTCGTATGCGTAGCGATCCCAAACGATGATGTTCTCGGACGGAACACCCACCGATGCGACGCCGCTGATAATCTCCCGGACGATCTCCGGAGAGGAGCAGCATGCGGGGGCTCCCGAGGGATTGATCTTGATACCTACCACATCCGCCGGTTCCACAAACCTGGCCCAGGCGGTACGCAAAGAATTCTCTCCGGTCAACTCTTTCAGCCCGCGCTCGATCATGCGGGCTACTACAGATTGCGAAACATGGTTGCCGACAATAGCTCCGGTGGCCGACAGTTCAACGACTCTACCGGGAAAGAGCCCTGGCATACCCATTCGAGACGGTTTCGTCGGCGCACGGCCGTGGACCTCGACAGGAGGAGGCTTCGGCAGCGATATCTCTCCAGCCGATTTGTCTCCGAGGTCAACGAATAGGCTGGAACTTCCCAGCAGCGTGCTCTTTACGAATGTTCTGCGATCCATCTATCGTGCTCCGATTCGATGTAGGACATCAGCGCCGCTGGCGATAACAACTGCGTCAGGCTACGTGAGGGGCGCTCTGTTTTCAAGAGCCGAAGCCGGTTACGAGATGACAATCCTGAAAACCCTGAGTAAACTGCCGACTGTTTTGCAATCGAGAACGGCAAAGTTTTCACGTAATGAAAATTTCTCGCTCTAGAGGACAACTATGTTGAGTTCTGCCCGGCTGCTTGTCAGAACAGCAGCGGTTATGGCTGTGCTGGCTTGCCTCGCAACTACGTCACATGCACAAGTAGCTCGGTATGACTTGCTGCTGAAACGCGGGCACGTCATCGATCCTGCCAATGGGATCGATGGCGACAGGGATATTGCCGTGTTGGATGGCAAGATCGCCGCGGTTGCCAAGAACATTCCTTCCGCACAGGCCAACAAAGTCGTGGACGTATCCGGGATGTACGTAACCCCAGGTCTGATCGACATTCACTACCACATCGGGCATGGAGGAGCCCCATTGAATTGGTTCGCCCCAGATGGCAGGGCCCACGCTGCCCCTCTCGGACTTCTACCTGACCTCGCATTGCAATCCGGCGTCACAACGATCGTCGATGCAGGCACGGCAGGAGCAGAAACGTTCCTCCAGGAAAAGGAGGAGTCCATCGACACGGCGAAGGTTCGTGTTCTCGCCTTTCTCAATATCGTCGCAAACGGAATGGAGGGCGGGTTAGAGCAGACTGTCGATCAGATGGACCCGGCGCTATGTGCGGCCACCATTCGCAGATATAGGAATTACATCGTAGGCGTCAAGACTGCTCACTATTGGACCGATAAGCCATGGGATGCGGAACATACACCTTGGGCGGCGGTGGACCGCGCCGAAGAATGTGGCCAGGCTGCTGGCGTACCGGTCATGTTTGATTTCTGGCCGCGGCCGGACCGCAGCTACGCGGATCTCATCCTGCAGAAGATGCGCCCCGGCGACATTCATACGCACGTGTTCGCCCAGCAATTTCCAATAGTTCTGCCAGACGGGAAACTCAATCCGATCATGATGCAGGCCCGACAACGAGGAGTAATTTTCGACGTCGGCCACGGTGCAGGAAGCTTCTGGTTCCGCAATGCGGTACCGGCAGTACAACAAGGATTTATTCCCGACTCGATGTCGACTGATCTTCACACCGGCAACTATCGAGTTCTGAGTATGGCGGAGGTCATCTCAAAGTTCCTCGCAATGGGCGTACCCCTGCAGGATCTTATCGTGCGCTCCACTGTGAATCCCGCACGCGAGATCCGGCGGCCGGAACTGGGCACACTTTCAGTCGGAAAGGATGCCGATATCGCGGTTTTTGATTTGCAACTTGGCGATTTTGGGTACATTGATTGCGGATTCGCCAAGATGAATGGTGAGCTGAAGCTAGTACCCCGCATGACCGTCAGAGCCGGCCGAATTCTTTATGATCCCACTGGGTTGAGCATGACAGCGTGGGAAAACGCAAGACAGCAATATTTCAATACGCCGGAGTTGGGCAAATCAGCCCCGGCAACCGCAGACAGTTACCCACGCGACTAGGAGGACGAGGTCATGGCACGAATCAGCCGTCGAACGCTCTTGCGTAACACTACACTGGGTGCCGTATGCGCTTCCATGGCGCGGGGTGCTGGCGCACTCGAAGCGAAACCCGCATCTCCAAAAGCTGTCGATTACTATCAGAGGCTCGGCGTCACCCCTTTCATAAATGCGGCGGGAACATACACCGTTCTTTCGGCATCGACCATGCCTCCCGAAGTACAAGCTGCAATAGCCTTGGCATCACAGCGACCGGTACAACTGAATGAACTGCTGGTCGCATCCGGCGAGTATCTGGCGAAACGACTGAAATGCGAAGCCGCACTGGTAACTTCTGGCGCTGCTGCCGCGCTCACACTCGGTACAGCAGCATGCGTGACGGTCGGGAATAAGGACGCCGTGCTGAGTATCCCGACGGACATGAATGGTCTGAAGAACGAAGTACTTGTGCAAAAGACGCACCGGTATGACTACGATCATGCCGTGCGCAATGCCGGAGTGCGATTCGTCGAAGTCGAAACCTTGGAGGACTACGAGCGCGCGTTCACGGAACGTACTGTGATGGCACACTTCTTCAATGCTGGAGAGGGAAAGATTCGCCGGGAAGACTGGGTTCGGGTCGCCCATCAGCACGGTGTTCCCTGTTTCAATGATGCAGCAGCAGATGTTCCGCCCATTGCGAATCTTTGGAATTACACTCAAATGGGGTTTGATCTTGTGACCTTCTCCGGCGGAAAAGGATTGCGTGGGCCGCAATGTACCGGCTTGCTGCTCGGCCGCGAGGATCTGATCGCGACGGCACGCCAGAACAACTCTCCCAACTCAAATACGATTGGACGAGGAATGAAGGTCGCCAAAGAAGAAATCGTGGGACTCGTGGCAGCCGTGGACTGGTTCCTCGACCAGAGTGAGGACGCTATGCAAGGAGAGTTTAGATCGCGCGCCGATCGCATTGCGAATCACCTGAAGTCTTTGCCCACACTCGAAACGAAGGTTTTCATTCCTCCGGTTGCGAATCAGGTGCCCCATTTGCTCATCACGTACGATCCCATGAAAATAAAAATTACGGGCACGGATGTCATGCAGAAGATGCGCCAGGGAAACCCTCGAATCGAACTGAACCCAGGGACTGGCGGCGCACCTGCCAGCGCGGGATTGCCGGGAGGGCCGAACACCATCATCGTCGGCGTATGGATGATGCAGCCGGGAGAAGATATGATTGTCGCCCGGCGGCTCCATCAGGTCCTGCAGGACGCGGTGGCCAGCTAAACGCTACCGGCATGCGTTCTGGACTTGCGTGATCGTTTGCTTGGCTTTCTCGGTCGTTGTGTACTGTGCGATTTTTTCGGCTGTTCCCGGCACGGTTGAGGCGGGAGCCTGCAATCGGTCCACTATATCGGTTGCAGTGGAACAATCATGTTTGCTGGCGAGTAGTGCTGCATGTTTGAGGCGAACTCTGGTGTAGATCTCGCCCCCGCTTGCCCCCCCTTCTTCCCGGGGAAAGAATCTTCCCTCAAGTAGTTTTTCTGCAGCCTCGAACTGCTCCGCATCAGACAAAACTTGCACCAACCGGAAGATCAGTGCCGCAGGGGCTTTGCTGAGTCCAGGATAGCTCTCAAGCGCTTGCGCCCTCTCACTCGCTGGTTGCCCAGCCTTGTCCATCGCCTGTTCTAGTCCCAAGTAAACATCAACGTTGTGACTGTCGTACTTTGTGCCATCACGAAAAAGTTCAATGGCCTTTTGCGGCGACTGCCCCGACCGCAATACTGCGTAACCCATATTGCAATGCAGCGTCGGTATAGATGGCTTGAGTTGACGCGCCTTTTCCCATTCGTCCAGTGCTGGTCCAATTTCGCCGGAAGCAAGGTAAAGTTCCCCAAGGAGGAAGTGGGAAGTGGCGTCCTGAGGATTCACGTCAATCGCACGCTTCAAGACCGGGAGGGATTCTGGACGGTTCGGAAACACATATTTGGTCGACATCAGGGAAGCTGCGTCGAAATCCTTCCGACCATCCTGGCCAAGAAGGTAAAGACAATACCCGCGATAGTACGCAATTAGGGGATACGACTGCGGTGGAACCATACCTGGCTCGCTGACAACCTCAGGCCCTTGTGGGAAAGGTGCCGAGAGCACAGCCACTGCATCCGAGTACATTCCCAAGTTCATGTATTCGGCTGCGATTTCCAGAATTCGCTGGGGATCGCCGGCTAGATGCGGCAAGAGACCGGGATCCGAGGAGCCCGCTTTAGTGGACTCGTAACGTAGAAGGGAATCCGTAGGATCGATGTTCCGCCAATAAACTATCCGCGATTTTGCATCAGTGCTTCGGCCCACGCTTCGTAAAAGCGCAACTTCCATCTTTCCCGCCTGCGTGAGAGCCGGAGCATTTTGCAGGACCTCTTGTATCAGAGACAAAGCGCGTTCCCGGTTGCCGGCTCGCGCTTCAATCGCGCATAACGCCATCAGCGCAGGAGCGCGATAGCGTTCCGACTGTTGAGCAAACTCGAAGTGGGTACGCGCCGCGCGGATATCGTTCTCGGCAAACTCGGAAAGACCGAGGTAATAAGCCGTTTCGTGATCATCGCTCTGCCATACAAGGGCTTTCGACAGGTGGTGCATGCCGTTCTCGTATTGCGCGAAAGCGGTTTCGAGTCGCCCGGCTGCTTTGTTTAGGGTAATACTCTCCGTGAATCGCGCCAGTCCTTTGCTATAGGTTTCAAGGGCAGCGGGCAATTCGCCGTTACTCTCCTGTTCGTTCCCAAGCCTCGCAAAATCGTCGGCACCAAAATTCGCTTCGGCAGGATATGTATGGGACGGTTGTTTGCCAACGTGCACCTGATCCCGAGGAACAAAATCGTATTGATTCTCAGTATGGCTAAGTATGAGGTCCGAGTCGTTTCGGAGCTCTACCGTATACGCCACGCCGGACGGCAGACCGGGAAAGACTTTGTGGAATGTCTCACTTGGCGATAGCGAAGCGCGAGCACTGGCCACGATCTTCTTGCCATTAAGAATGGTAACAACCCCATTTTGTAGTTCGCGTGACACATTGAAGACAACATCCAGATCCACGCCGTCGTTGCTGCTGGCGCGGCGACTAAGGTTGAGTACGGCATTCGGGTTCGCTCTCGAAACTCCGCCCAGATCGCGAATAGGAAGCCAATACTCCGAGAATGTTCGGCTCTCCTGCGGTTCAAGGAAGCCATACGTCTCTTGATCGCGAAATAGGCCAGCCTGAATCTCGACGTAGGCACTATCGTTATCCGATAGCGCGGTTCGCCATTTCAATCCATCAGGATCGCTACCCCAAGACCAGATCTTTTTCGCTGGCAAGTCCAAAGGTGACGAGTAGTGCACAACGCCCGCGTGAGTATGAGGGTGGTACACGGCCATATAAGGCTCGCGACTGCCGTAACTAAAGCGTGATACCGGACCGTACTTATGGTTGGCCACGACACTTTGATCTACTCCGGCGGCATTCACGGGCCAAGTATCGATGTCGGCAAAGCCGTGCGCAGCGGTGAACTCCATCGGGTAGAGAATTCGTGAGTCGTCCCAGACCTGCACACCAGCATTCGTCCACCAGTAGAAGCGATGGCGGGTATCGCTCTTGTTGTACAAAGTTGTTCTTTGTTCGAGATACGCGCGCCCCGGCCGCAACGTAAGTTGAACACGCCACTGCATGCCGTAGGGGCGATCAATGTTTCCCACCCACACGGAAGCGGAGCCGTCACGATCACTGGAGGTCGCAAAATCGACCGGTGAAACCGTCATCCAGTTGTGCGACACGGGAAAGTTGAACTCAACCCCGAGTGCTGCCCACATCCCTCGGTAAGCAATACGCGCAAACTTGATGGAAGGATTGGCATAAAACATCGATGCCCCGTTGATTTTGTCGACACAATTATAGAGGTGGCCACCGAGATCGGGCAGGATCGTACATTTCAAATATTCGTTTTCAAGATTGAGTGTGCGCCACTTTCGGGGAGTGCGGCGATCGATGAGGTTGTGTCGAAGCGTGTAGGGATAGTTATAAAAACGACCGGTGTTGAAGCTGTCGAATGGAGGATTCTCGTCAGGAACCCCTTCCTCTGAAGTAGGGATGACCATCGAGTCTTCCCATACTCGTACTGGCACGGGTGACTTAGTTCCAGCCCAGAGTGTTGCGGTTTGAACCAGAATGATAGCCAAGCTGAGCCAATGTTCACGTGCTATGCAACGCATGCTCCTCCTATCTCTTCCCCGATTGAGGCTTAGTTGGCGACTTGGCGAACTGCTGCAAGGTCAAGTTCGCGTCGCCTTCGGTAATGACATAAAATTTGTCCGCTTCTACATTGCGGAAGATCTGCTGCGCTCCGCTAGGCCATTTGACTTCTACGGTGTCCGCCCGGGAAGCGCTACCCATGCCGAAATGGGCGCGGAGATCGCTTTGCGATAGGTAACTTCCCCCGCCGGCAACTTCGCGAATCTGGGATAGTGTTCCCGCAATGACGCGAATCCGCGCACCAATTGCATCACGGTTGCTCTTCTTCCCGATCAGTCGAAAATTAATAAAGCGGTTGTGATTACCACCGCTGTTGTGAAGTAGCAGCGGCGGACCGCCATTATTCGCGACCAGTACGTCAAGAAAGCCATCGTTATCGAAGTCGGCAAATGCGACTCCGCGCCCTACATACGGCGTTGCGAAGCCTGGCCCCGCCTGCTGGGTAGTTTCGATGAATTTGCCGTTGTGCTCATTATGAAAGAGCGTATTGATCTGCCGGTAGTGAACTTCCGGAGTTGCCTTCTCCACTTCGGGGTAAACATGCCCATTGGCTATAAAAAGGTCGAGCCACCCATCGTTGTCATAATCGAAAAAACCACCACCGAAGCTTAATACCTCACGTGTAGGCAGGGTAATTCCCGCCGTATCACTAACTTCGTCGAAAAACCCTTTCCCGTCGTTGTGCCACAAGTGATCGGAACTCTTCTGGAAGTCCGATACATACAAATCCAGGTTGCCATCGTTGTCGTAATCGCCGAGCGAGATGCACATCGCAGCCATAATTTGGCCTTGTCCAGCAAGTGCCATCCCCGCGAGCAACCCCGTTTCTTCGAAGATGCCGTTGCCGCGATTATGGTAGAGATACGCGGGCAGGCCATCATTGGCAACGAAGATGTCCGGCCACCCGTCATTGTCGTAGTCACCGACGCCAACCGACAGATTTTTCCCTTCGGGCTGATAAACGTTTGCTTTCTTAGCGACGTTAGTAAAAGTGCCGTCGCCATTGTTATGGTACAGGGCATCGGGGCTGCCTCGATAAACACTCGGCGGACAACTGGTACGCACACCGCTGATGACACAGTACCTGCGAGCATCGCCATCCAGTGCCACATAGGACCCAACATACAGGTCGAGCAAGCCGTCGCGATCGTAGTCCAGAAACACGGCGCCCGAGTGGAATCCCCCCGAATCCATTCCAGCCACGCCCGCCTTGTCCGTTACATCTGTGAAAGTCCCGTTGCCGTTGTTGTGATAAAGCACGTTCCGGCCAAATTGCGTTACAAAGAGATCGGGGAAACCATCATTGTCGTAGTCACCCCACACGCAACCCAACCCGTAGCCGGTACCCGGCACTCCTGCTTTGTCGGTGACATCACTGAAGGTTCCGTCTACATTGTTGCGATAGAGCGCATCATGGGCAGAAATGCCGCGGCCATAAAGGTCCCGCCCATTCGGAAAGAAAATGTCCTCCCACCCGTCGCCGTCGAAGTCTGCGACACATACACCAGGCCCGAATTCCTCGCGATTAATCGAGATTCCGTTGTTTCCCTTGTAGTGTACGAACGTGATACCACTTTGTTGGGTAGCGTTGGTGAATTGGATGGGATGCTGCGATTCTCCGCCCCAGAAGAACACTGTGACCAAGAGCGCGAACCTGAGGGTAGCCGTCGACATCGATGCGGAAGGCAGGCGACAGGATACCGCAGTCCGAAACAAACTGCGGATTATTTCGAGACCGTCCGTTGCCGCCATTGACCCATCCGGTTGTCCGGTCGTAGGCGGGCGTGTTATTTTTCGTCCTCGGCGTTTGCATTATCGAAGGCGAGGAAGAGTTTGACTCCACGCATTGCACGTTTAAGTGTTCTGTCCGTTGTCCTGGTGATCACTCCTGCTCTTGTTGGCCAATTGGGACTGTTTTCGAAAGAGCAGCGCATCGCCTACACTCCTGGCTGGCACGGCCCACGTTTCCCCGACGGTCGCCCGCAGGTACCTGACTCCGTGCTCCAGAGGCTCAAGGGTGTCACCGCGGAAGAAGCATGGGACACCTTACAGGGGGCCGAGTTTCGCAATCAGTTTGAAGCGGGATGGAAGATTATCAATCCGGGTGAGCGCCTGGTTGGTAGAGTTGTCACCGCTGTGTTTATGCCGCGGCGTCCTGATGTCGACGCTGTGATTCAAGCCAACGCAAAGGCAGAAGGAAGAGTGGGAGGTGAGAACTCGTGGATCATAGACATTCTGCAGCCCGGCGATGTCCTGGTGGTCGACCTATTCGGAAAAGTTAGATACGGCACGATTATCGGAGACAATCTTGGGACTGCAATCTTCACGAAAACGCATAATGGTCTCATAGTGAACGGTGCCGTTCGCGACCAGTCCGGTATCGAGGAAATAAAAGGCTTCCAGTGTTTCGTGCGTGCAGTCGATCCATCGGCTCTGGAGAACGTGATGTTGACGGGCATCAATGTCCCCATTCGAATCGGAGAAGCTACCGTAATGCCTGGTGACGTCGCCATCGGTGACCAAGAGGGCGTAACATTCGTTCCTGCACAGTTGGCCGAAAAGGTAGCGGATGAGAGCGAAATGACTCACCTCGTCGATGAGTGGGGTCACACGATGCTGCGGCAAGGAAAGTACACGCCCGGACAAATTGACGCGACGTGGACGCGTGAGATGATCCAGGAATTCAATGAGTGGGTCGCAAAGCGAGGCTCGAAATTGCGGATGCCTCTGCCCTGAATAAATGAAACTGCCCGACCAAGCTCTCGGAAAGGTCTAACACAAAACGCCGAATGAACTTTTCTGCGGTATCAGGGCGCACCGAAGACTACTAATTGGGCTCGCCGACCGCTTCGGATTTCACGCTAGGTGTTAAAGGGGTAGTCTTCCAAGCACTCACGGCATTGGAAACACCGCAATCCATGCATCTCGTGACCGGATAAAGCGCGGCACAATACGGGCAGGTGGCACCAGTTTGAAAGGTGTCGAACGACTGATGGCATTGGCTGCACTTCCAATGCTCACCCAGGGGCGGCGCGCTGCCGCATTGGGGGCAAGCAAATCCTTCGCGCCGGGGCAGTTTAGCGATGCGTGACAGCGCCAGCGCATGTTTCAAGCCACCCCAACAATTCAAAAGCATGAAGATCGCCATCACCGCATACCAGGTGGAGTGCATAAAGAAGGCGAGAACCAAGAACCCAGCCACTCCGACAAAACCAACGATGGTCGCTACCATTAGGCTGCGGGCTCGTCCCAAGACAAACCAGAGCAGCGAGCGGAGTATCTGGCCGCCATCAAGCGGGTACACCGGCAGCATGTTGAAAACCAACAGCACAACGTCAATGAAGAATACGGCGCGGGCCAATCGGTAGACATCCGGGGCAGTGATCGCCCAACCTAACGATCGGCCGGCAAGGTACACCGCCAACAGAATCGGCAGCAGCGCCACGTTCACTAATGGACCCGCGGCGATGCTCCACAGCGTGGCCCCTGGACGCGGCGGAGGATCGACGTAGGCGACTCCTCCGAGAGGCCAAAGTACAATCTGGTTCGCTCGGCCGCCGACCTGCCGACAGGCGAGCGCGTGCCCGAACTCATGCATGGTGACGATTAGAAAAAGCGCGACGTATTCAAAAACGTTCCAGGCAATGGACGAGTACTTGCCTCCCCGGGCATTGATCTCGAAAACAGCGAAGACGAACCACGTCCAGTGGAGGAAGACAGTAATTCCCGCCAGTTTGAAAATGCGGATAGATCCTTGCCCTGTCGGCATCGCCTGTTTATAGCACAGCTAATGCTCGCCCGTGGCGGGGGGCCTAAGTCGGCGGTGTGAACCGACGAGAAAAGACTAGGGGGTCTGTTGCTGGTCTGCGTACCGGCTCCGTTGTTCAAGCGCATACCGGCCTGCTGAGTATTCGTCGACGATCACTGGTTGCAGGCGTTCAACCGTTCCAATGACAGGAGCCTCATCGAACCCATTGCTCAATAATGAGACCCAATCCTGGGTTGTACAAAGGCGGTCTATCAATCGCTGCTGCCAAGGACTGAGCACCTGATGCGGTAGAGTGCGAAAGTAGCGGAACGTCCAGACTAGATAGAGTCGTTCTGTAAAAGAAGGTCTAATATATCGGGGCCCGATGGGAGTCAGCACGCGTAGCACTCCCGCCGACAGCTTTTCCATCCACATGGGAAGTTCCTGCCTGATTAATTAGTTGACGCGAATTTACCAGAGCAATTTAAAGCCCGTCATTATTGCACTCGACGTGGTGCACCGCAAAGAAAATTCTACCCAGTTTCCCAATTTTGTGTGGCATCAATTGGGACAATTGCCACGCAACCGGTGCAATTCCACAGATAGGGTTCCAGCACTTCTTCTGGCTTAAGGTGCAGGGCTTGAGTTGTTTAGATTTCCGGCAGGACTTCAAAACGATGAATTTTAGCCGCTACCCCGAAATTGCCTGAATCCGGGGAGGTTTCGACTCGCACCACAGATGCCTGGCAGCAAACCCAACGGCGTTCGCCAAATGTAAGTTCAGCAGGTAAAACAAGGACCATTTCGAATTCCGTACCTTCGGATATGTCCGTCTTGGTGTAGAGAAACACGCCAGCGGAGCAGAGGTCGCGGGTCTGGGCGGTTTCCTGCACCTGACCATCGGACGACTTAATCGCCACCGGAAGTCGAACTGGTACACGCGGTCTTAGTCGGTTGTCAGTTTGCTTAGCCACGTCGAGTGCCAGAGACTACCATGCTGCAGGCGCCAAGGACAATGCACAAGAACCCTTACCCAGATCGTGCCATGCTGGTTTCCCAATTACGTATGCCACGCGACCAAAACGGGACCCCTAATTGTAATGACGGCATTCTCCGGCAAATTCTGTCATTGCAAAGGCTTCTTCTCGCGAGTAGGGACTACCACCAGAGCCTGCTCAATAGTGGGGATGTTAATACCACGCAGCCGAGCCTCCACCGTATGTAGATCCTGGGAGGCGCCAGTCTCCTGGTAAGCACGCGATAACAGTTCGAGTGAGTAAGGATCTTGGCCGTCCTCCTGTAAATCAGGGATAGCCTCCTGGTACTTCTGTTGGGCAAACAGATTGGCGCCATTCGCGGCATGGTACGACTGCTGGATCACCGTGCTCCGGCTGTTCTGGGCCATCGATTCGAGTTGTTGCATGGTTTTGCTGGTTAGCTTTTCATCACCGGCGTGCAATGCACGAATTACCCTCGCCCGGAGAATGCGGGCTCGTTCTTCTTCACGATCCGATTCGGAAATCAACTTTTTGTTATGCGAGATTGCCGATTCGGCTTTCTTCAGCAAATCGAGGGCCGTACTATCCGTGGTTTGGTACATCGCCATGGTTCGATAAGCACGGATTTCGAACAAAGCAAGACCTTGCCCATGAGCTTTTTGCGCGGCCTCTTCAAACGCCTTATCCGCTTCGGCGGTATTGTTCTCGCGAACCCAGGTCATCGCCGATTGTAAGGCGTAGTTCACCTTATTGCTGGGATTGGGATCCTGACGGATGGCTTTCTCATATTCGGTTCGAGCCTCTGTCTCCTTTCCCATGAGCGCGTAGGTGTCTCCCAGTCCAAGTTGGGAGGAGTGGAAATCGGGATCGATCTTCAGCGAGGCATGATAATGCGCGAGCGCGCCTTCGAAATCGCCAGACATACGGAGGATTTCGGCGTATGAGTCCTGCGGGTTCGGTTCATTAGGCAAAACTTTGATGTACCGTTCCATCGCGTCGAACGCGGGAGGGAATTTCCCAGTTCGGGCATAGGCGTATGCAAGATTGTTCAGAGCTGCCGGGTAATCTTTGTCAATACTTAATGCTTTCTGGCACATTTTGCCTGCTTGTTCATCTTCGCCTTCGGCCATCAACCAGTTACTTGCCAGGAAAAACGCGCGCTTGTCTTTGGGAAACAAGGCCAGCATATCGTTCATGGCGGCAATACCCGTCACGAAGTCATTCTCCTGGACGTTGACCAGCCACTTGATCATGAGTTGTTCGCCGGGCGTAACCCCTGGAGCGAGTTCCTTGGCGTGCTCACGATAGGTGTCAGCTTCAGCGGGATCGGTCGAAGTGAACGCAACCCATGCATGGGCCAAGGCGAAATCAGGATCTGCTTTCACCGCATCACGCCACGATTGCGTGGCACGGTCCAGGTGCAAGTTTTCGTAATCGACCATTCCCGTTTCGAACAACTCGCGCGCCTGGGCCGAGGAGGTAGTCACCGGGACAGTCTTGCCCGAGTCTTTCTCTTTCGAGGTTTTTGTTCTACCGACTGAAGCAGTCGCGATCAAAGCAAGCACAACGAAGAACACAGCAGTAACAATGCGGCGCATCGCAGTTCTCTCGTACACACGTATTTTGTGGAGCTTACGGCGGAGGGTAGCACTTGGCGGGTAACCTCGGGAAGATTACCGTAGTCACGGCGGGAATCAGCCATTAGATTGTTCTGATTAAATTGCTCCGCTGTGCATGGAAACGGGATTCACGAGTCGCGGCCCACAGTTCTGGGCACGCACATGTCATTGCGATGAATGCTGCTGCTAGAAGGTGACGCGCGCCCCAATCTCGAGATTTCGCGGACCGCCATTGCCGAGGAAAGGATTTCCAGCGCCCACGTCGGGAGTCGCAGTAAGCGGCAGGAAACCAACGCCACGGCCCGTTGCGTCGATTCCATTCTGCGCCCAGTTCGCCACCGAATTCGGCAGGAGCGGATTGGCAAAATTAGCGTGATTAAACACGTTGAAAACGTTTAACCGAAGTTGCAGGTTGACTCGCTCGGTGAGCTTTGTGTCCTTAGTAAAAGCAAGGTCTACGTTGCGATAATGCGGACCGTAGAACTGATTTCGGCCTTCGCTGCCGTAATGAGGCGTGCCGCCGAGACATTCGTACACGCCTGCGGCAGGCACAAATGTAGGAGCCACGGAACAGGGAGCTTTGAAGGCACTTAGGTCCAAGTACTGCGCAGGCCCGCGGTTTCCTAAAGGATTGGCGATCACGTCGGGACGCTCGATGAACTCTCCCACCGGGGCGTTTGGATTCAACTGAAACGTGTTGATGACATTGAAGTCATTCACGGTGAACGGCATCCCGCTGGACAGAGTGATAATGCCGTGCAATCCCCAACCGGAAGTCAGTAGAGGGAAACTGCCGTTCGAGGGCAGCTTATACGTGAACAACCAGGTCAGCCGATGCCTTGCGTCGAAATTCGAGTTGCTGCGTTCCCCCCCAGGGTTGAAACTGTTGTCCGGCAATGAGGCGTTCGGAACGTAATCCAGCGCGTTGCTCGCGTTGTCAATGGCATGAGAGTACGTGTAATTCAACGTAGACGAAAATCCGCGAAGGTTGCGGACACGCAGACGGCCTTGGACGGAGTTGTACCTGGAATTCGCCGCAGACTCGAGTTGATTGACGATACGGTACTGAGTGCCCTGGGTTGTAAATGGACCGAAGTCGAGCGGTCGTACTCCCGTCGCACTGTTAGGCTGGTTGATGTCGCGGTAACGAAGCAGCTTTCTTCCCAGCGAACCTACGTACCCGATTGTGATCGTCGTGTGTCCACCGAGACCGTGCTCTACATTTACGTTGTAGTTTTGAACATACGGCGTGCGCAGCTTTTTAGACACCGTGAATACATCACTCGCGGTGAAGTTGCTGTAGACGGGACCAGTGCAACTGGCAGTATTCGGTACTGCAATCTGGGCTCCTGTACAAGGGCCGGGGGTCACCTGGAATGCGAACGGATCGACTGTTCCGAACAAAACCGGTTTAAGGCCAATGTCGTTATACGCAGGTCCAGCGTTGCTGGTATTAAACGCCATCTGGCCAGCGAAAATGTCTTGGGCGAATTGGTCATATAACATCGCCCAACCTGCTCGCAAGATCGTGCTACCCGTCCCAAAGACGTCGTAAGCCACACCCAAGTGCGGAGAGAAGTTGTTCTTGTCTTTGGGATAAAGGCCTGAAGGTGCATTGGTTGCACCGATCTGTTGTAGACCGACACTTGGATCAAAAATACTCAGCAAGCCATTATCTTCGCCGATAACTCCGAAGTAGTCCCAGCGCAATCCGCCATTCACTGTCGTTCGCGAAGTGAAGCGGAAACTGTCCTGAATATAGAAGGCGAAGTTGCTCTGATTCGTCGTACGATGCGTATCGCCAAATGTGCGACTGCCGCCGGCAGGAATAGCCGCCAGGAAATCATTTAACGTTGCGAAGGATAGAGTCCCTCGATGGTTCAAGTCGAAGTACTGATTGACGGACGCTCGGTCATAATCCGCTCCGAACCTCCACGTGTGCCGGCCGGTGTTGTACGCGAAGTTGGTCGCATATGCCCAGCTGGTATCCCTGCGGCCACGGGGGATAGATTGGTTCGTGCCTATGGTAGTAAACCCGCCGACGTTGATTACCGGCAGTCCGTAATCGTTGGGATTTGTCGTGGTATTGAGCCCAGCTGCCGAGGGAACAAAGCTCAAATCTGACGGTGAAAACGTATCAAAGAAGCGGTTCCAGGTACCCCGGAGTTCGACCAGCATCTTCTGGGAGAAAACGTGGGTGTACGAGAGCGCCCCGTCGTGTACGCGAGTCGGGGTGGTGGTGTTGTAGCCAGGCAGGAGGCCCGCTCCGCCCTGAACTCCGAAAGGGGCGTTCTGCTTTCCATAGCCGAAGAAGTACCGCGCGGTAACCAGATCGCTGGCGAACAGGTGGTAATCGATCTTGCCGATCGCATTATCCGATCGATTTGTCGTCGGGAGAGTAGTCTGGAAAGTGTGAGCGCTGGCCGGATTTCCAGGCGCATCGCCGATCTGCGGGACTGCGCCCCATGGGTCAAAGCTGAGGATGTTGCGTATGATGGGATTTACGCAATCCATTGGATTGACAGCTCCACAAGCTGGCGCTGAAGCAAGGATCTGAGCCTGCGACGGAACTGTGACCGACTCGGGCGAACTGACTCGTTCCCGCTGTCCTTCGTAGCCGAGAAACCAGAATGTCTTGTCAGGCGTGATTGCCCCGCCTGCCGAACCGCCGAACTGATTGTTGTGAAAAATGTCGCGGGGGGCCGGGGCAGCGTTGAAGTAGTTGCGCGCGTCCAGCGCATCGTTTCGGAAGTATTCGAAAATGGAACCGTGTAGCTCGTTTTGCCCAGCCCGAGTCACGAGATTCGCGACTGCTCCGGACTTTCTTCCGTATTGCGGATCGTTCGTGGTTAGAACAGCCATCTCCTGAATGGAATCGAGCGGGAGAAGCGTTGCCGGAGCGCCTGAGGCACCGCTTGCATTGATCGCCGGCGTGTTTCGGTATGGATCGTTGATATTAGCGCCATCCAGCAGAAAGTAGTTGGAACGGCCGCGATTCCCGTTAACGGCAACCGTATCCGGTGAGCCGGGGGAATCGTTCTCTCCGGTGAAGTCCTGCGTTGATCCGGGCACCGAGGTCAGCAGCTTTTTATAATCGCGCCCATTCAAGGGAAGCTGAGAAATCTCCGCGCCCTCTAGCGCACCGCCCAAGGTGTTCGTCAGGCTGTTGACGGCTGGAATTACGGACATCTGTTCGCTCTTTTGCTCCACGTCGCCCGGCGCAAGGGATAGGTCTACCCGAGCAGGTCGGGTAAGTACGAGATGGATGTCGGTGAGAGTCGGACTGCGAAATCCCGTTTTAACGACCGTTATCTTGTAAGTGCCTAATGGGAGTTCGGACAATGCGTACTGGCCTTTGATGTCGGTAAGAGTGTCGCGAATGAGCCCGCTCAAGGTGTTGGTGGCCGTCACCTTGGCCTCATCGATAGCGGCACCCTTTGCGTCTGTAATCTGGCCGAGGATCTCACCTCGAAATGTCTGGCCGGCCATGGCCGTCGTAATTCCAATAACGAAGGCCAGGATCGCACGCACTTTCATCAGTTCTCTCTCCTTTTGAGCCGGCGGGGACAGCACTATTCCCTGACCGGCAGCGCCGCTCTGTGGCGGCTCGGTGCAGGCCTGTCACCCGCAGTGTAGCTGTAAGGTGAATCTGGAATTATATCGTCCCCGCCGGGAGCATGCTCTGACACCGAGCAATGCTGACTGCCATGCGTCGCACATACGACCCAAACACAAAGTAGGATGCGTCGGTTGCGGGATCTGAGGGCAAAAAGAAAGGGCCCCTCGCGAGAGGAGCCCGGAAAGGAACTGGAATAGGGATGCGAAACTAGAAGGTAATCTTGGCAGCGAACTGCAATCCTCTCGGACCGCCTCCTCCGAGGAAGGGATTGCCGATGCCGACGTCGCCGGTAGCGGTTAGCGGATAGAACGAGTGTACAGGTGTGGGAGTTGAGAAATCGATGTAGCCGCCGGTTGCAGGATTCGGAGCACCGATGTCAGCTGCAAAGAGTGGCAGGATCGGACTGGCGAAATTGGGGTGGTTGAAGAGATTGAAGAATTCAGCCCGTAATTCCAAATTGACATGCTCGGCCAGCGCGGTATTTTTCGAAATTGAGAAATTCAATTCCTTAAAGCTTGGCCCACGTAGAGAGTTTCGTCTCATGTTGCCGAAGTGACGGGTACCAGCAACACAATTACTCTCATCGCTGGCTCCTGGGTTCTGGTTGGGATCCCAAGTGCACGGGACTGAAAACGAACCTAAGTCCAGAAAGGTTGCAGGCGCCTGCCCGTAGTGGATTGGTCCGATAACATCCGGGCGGTCGAATCCCTGTCCTGCGCCTGAATAGTCGCCCTCGAACAGATAGTTCAGATGGAATGGCTGTCCATCTTGCAAGCTGAGCGCCCCGTCAACTCCCCAGCCGCTCTTCAGCTTCGACAAAGCGCCACCCCACTTAGGAAGTTGATAAGCGAAATTCCAAGTGAAACGACGGCGAATGTCGAAACTCGAGTTGCCCCTCTCGCCAGCAGGATTCCAGCTGTTGGTCGGTTGTGCTTGGTTCGGTATGAAATCTTCGCTGTCGCTCGCACCATCAATGGAGTGCGACCACACAAAGTTGGCTTGGGACGCGAGGCCATGCCAATTACTCATCCTCAGGCTTGTCTGCACCGCGTTATAGGCCGAACTAGCCGTGGATTCCTCCATGTTCACATAGAAAGGCCAAGCGCTCGGAAAATGCCGAGGAACACCATAGCTTGTCACGCCGTTCGCCAGGTCAGCCGCTGTGATTTCAGCCTGGGTCGGCTGATTTATGTCTCGGAAACGGAACAGTTTGGTGCCCTTCGAACCAACATAACCGATCTGCAGGACAGCTTTGCTCGAAAGGGCCTGTTGCACGTTCAGGTTGTAGTTTTGTACGTACGGAGTGCGCAGATGCGGATCGGCGCCAAAGAATTCGGCATTCGGTGAAGCGCTTGTGGGATCAAATACAGGCACACTCGAGCTAAGCGCACCACCCGTTAGGGACAAGGAAGAGATAGCGCCTGGACCGTACCCAACGTAGGCAGGGCCAGGGCAGAAGAAGCAATTCCACGGGAAGTGCCCCAGGAAGATGTCTTGTGCGAAGGCGTCATAGAACATACCCCAGCCGCCACGCACAACCGTTTTTCCTTTACCGCTAACGTCATATGCAAATGCGAAACGGGGGGCGAAGTTGTTGTAGTCTTTGTCGTACAGCTGGGCTACTTGCGGCGTGTTCAGCACATTCGGATCACTGGCATTCGGATCGAACCGATAGAAGAGATTGTTCTTTTCTCCAACTACTCCGAAGTAGTCCCACCGCAATCCGAGGTTCAATGTCAATTTCGGAGTCCAGCGAAAACTATCCTGTATGTAGAACCCGTGGCTGTTCTCGTAAGTGTGACGACGAGTGTTGCCAATGCGTTGTGAGCCGCCCGCTGGGGTACCCTGCAAGAAGGTAGTTAAGTCATCGAACGACAGCTTGCCGCGAAACGTGTTCTCCAGCACCTGCATTATCGTAGTGCGGCGATACTCGTAGCCGAACTTGAAATCATTCCGGCCAGCCTTCCATGAGTAGTTGTCTACCAAATGCCAATTGGCATCAACTCGATTTCGTGGGACGCCATTCGTCGCACCAATCTGGGAGAATCCGCCCACACTAATCGCCGGCAGTCCACCCTCGTAGGTGCCCACGCCGGTGTTCAACCCAATTGAAGCAGGATTAAAGCCTTGGTCTTCCGGAAAAAATCCTTCCGCAAAACGGTTCCAGCCCAAACGAGCTTCATTCACCTGGCTTGAGTTCACGATCTTCACATACGATAACGCGACCATCTGCACTCGGGTAGGCGTCACAGTGTTGAACCCAGGCAAAAGGCCAGCTGCCAACTGAGCAAATGGAAAGCTTTGATCGCTGTCCCCGAGGTAATACCGGCCAGTGATGAGGTTTTTCGTGTTTATGTTGTGATCAAGTTTGACAATCATGCTGTCGACACGATTGCGGAACGGAGTCGCCGTGGCTAGATTGTTGTCCGTACAACCCGTGTCATCACTGACGGCACCCGGAATATTTGGCGCGGGCCAAGGATTCCTAGCCAGCAGAGCAGCAATAACTGAATTGCTGGGGCCTCCGTCCGCCGCGATTTGGGCGGGATCCGGAACACAACTTGTTCCCGACTGTTTTCCCGACTCGCGCTGCGCTTCGTAATCCAGGTACAAGAATGTCTTGTCCTTTACGATCGGGCCACCGAGAGACCCGCCGAATTGATTATTGAGAAATGAATTCTTTGGTGTCCCATCAATATTGAAGTAGTTGCGCGCGCCCAATTGTCCACTGCGCCAGTACTCGAGCAATGCTCCATGCCAGGCGTTCGTACCGCTCTTCGTAACGATGTTGATGATCGCACCGCTGTTGCGTCCGTACTCCGCCTCGTAATTGGAGAGCACGCGAAGTTCGGCAACAGCGTCGATGGGCAGGATGGTGGCGGGGGTACCGAAAACACCTGCCTCATTGATAGCAGGGTCGTTGCGGTATCCATCGTTCATATCCGTGCCATCAAGCAAGAAGTTGTTGGACCGCCCACGCGAACCGTTCATAGAGAAGATCCCGAACGATCCGGGGGAATCGCTAATCTGATCCGGAGATCCTGCGATGCCAGGGTTCAGGTAAATCAATTTCTGGTAGTCGCGGCCATTCACAGGAAGATTCTCGATTGTCTGCGTTGTGATCACGCCACCAAGCTCGGCGGATGTCGTGTCCACTTGCGGCAGTTCTTCCCCTGACACCTCCACCGTTTCGTTGGCTTGTCCCGTTTTCAATGCTGTATCGACGCGACGCTCGGTCGCTACGTCTACGACCACCCCGTTCGTGATTGATGTCTGGAACCCAGTCTGCGCAATCGTCACGGCATAAGTACCGATCGGCAATTCGGGAACGGA
The DNA here is from genome assembly GCA_051984555.1 of Terriglobales bacterium. Taxonomy (GTDB): domain Bacteria; phylum Acidobacteriota; class Terriglobia; order Terriglobales; family Acidobacteriaceae; genus Gp1-AA122. Next base: position 51,512 of record JBPYEW010000223.1, read on the forward strand.
GTAGCTCCCATCCGCACTGGTTACGGTGGTGCGCTCCAAGCCAGTAGCAACGTTCTTGACCGTGACCTTAGCTCCCGCCACGAGCGCTCCAGTGGCGTCCGTAACAGTCCCAAGAATGGTTCCGCGGAAAGTCTGTGCTGCGAGTCCCGTTACCACGAACACTACGAACGCGAAGATCAGGCGCAATCTCATACCGTTCTCCTTGTGTCCCAACACCAAGTGCGTACAGCCGTATACCTCACACGGCCGCGAAGCTCGATCAGCTGTTTTGAATTCGGGCATTATAGCCCTGAACGTCCCGATTGAGGACGCCAGAAACCGCCAAACGCAAGTACAGCGCGCCAAAATGGTTCCCGAGCGCGAAGCCGGGAAGATTAGCGCGAGCCTACGTGAGAGTCAAACCGACGCTAAAAAACTCAAGGAAAAAGGATTTTGTGCCAAAAGGAAAATCCCCGCCTCAACCGGCGAGGATCATTGAACCTTGATCAGGGTTAGAAATTGAATGCCACGCCGCCCCGAACCGCACGTGCCGACTGCACAAGGTACACAGTCCGCCCGTCGTTTCCGAGCACGGGAACGTAGCCCTGCGCCATCAAGTTACGGATTTCCAGCAGCGCCTCCATCTTCACGTTGAGAAAGCCGACGTGCGGAATCGGTTGACGGACAAATACGTTCAGATACGGGTCTGCCTGCCCGGGCGATGCATTAAACAGATCAACCGGAGTAAGCGCTTCACCGCTCGTCCACCGGTAGGAAGTAATCCAGTGTGTCTTTGCGCGCGGAATCGTGCCGCTCATTTTCCCGGCAATGGCATGACGCGACACGGTCTGCAATGATGAGCGCGCCGTGACCAGGCTTTGCCCCTCACTGGCGAGGTCCAGCACGCCTCCGTAACTGTAATCCAAGGTCGCTGTTAAATCAGAAGTCAGCTGGCGCTGCAGGACAGCGCGCACCCCGTTAGTATCCAATTTCGTGCCACGGTATGTGAATGTCCCCGAGTAGATGTCCGGCAAGACCTCGCCGCTATCGGCTGAGATATCCCCTACCCCGACGAGGGCCGTGTCGGAGAGCCGGTCGGAAAAAGCGGCTACCTGCATGCGCGTCTTTCCCATCCGTCGTGACACCGAAACTTCGCTGTGGTGAGCTCGCTCCAGTGTTGGAGCAAACCCCGACATACTGATTCGAGGATTAGCTTCGCTGAGGTCGGCTGGTGCCGAGTCAAATCCCTTGTCGAGCCGGCCGTTAGGGAGAGATGTCGTATAGCGATACTCGACGACGGTGTTTGGTGAAACGTGAATATCAGCCGAGCCGAATGGGCGGAAGGCGTTTACCCTTCCCATGAATTGCACGCTCTGCAATTCACTACCAAAGTTGAGTTCGATCGCATCACCCAAAGTGATGCTGTCGGACGTGCTCAGTGCTAACGCCTGCAACGCAGGAAGGTTTGACCCCGGGGACTCAAAGCGTCGAGCCGTAAATGCGATCTCGGGTCGCGATCCGCTCGGCAACGTGTGCGCGTAAGACGCACGGATGACCGTCGCGGGTACCGGGCCGCCATATCCTACTTTGCCCTGCAGAGACACAGTCCCCGACGAGAACAGAGAATGCTCCAGCGAAAAGCCAGTGCTCATGTCGGAACTACTACCGAAACCGCCTGACGTGGATCCCGCGAGGAAAGACACAGAACCCTTGAGCGGATGCGGATCGCTGTTCTCGGCTTTGGCCAGAACCAGAACTGGATCTTCGTCGAGAACACGCAGAACCGGGCGATTCGCAACAGAGCGCAGGGTCCATTTCCAATCATCGGAGTCCGCCGGACCGCCAGTGGGCGCAAGTTGCAGAACGTCGAAGATCGTGCTCAGAGTGAAATTCACCAGCAGCGTCGATCCTGGGCGAATGCCGATCTTCTCCCGCAAGGATGGCAGGAACGAAGGCATGGAGACTTTTACGGTGTAATTTCCGGGCAGGAGGCCAACTGCGAGATAGTGCCCTTTTTCATCGGTAAAGACCTGAAGGGCGCTCGTCGTGGAACTAAGGATTTCGACCACGGCGCCCATCTGGGGAACACCGGTATTGTCGCGCACAAAACCCGAGATGGATCCCGGCTTCCCTGCCGCCAAGGCAGAGATCGACAAGCTCAGCAACAACGTAACGAATCCGAGCTTACGGAGCATGCTCCACCACCTGGGACTCGAAATAACAGTCCTACTCAACAATGAAATTCATGGACGGATCGACTGTTTGTTTCGAGATGTTGTCATTCACTTTGATCTGCAGCTTGTATGTTCCCGGCTGCAAATTGGATGCGGACATAGTTTTCTTTAACGTAAGCTGATCACCTACGTTGCCCATTTGGTCGGTGGACTCGACGGCGTGAATCACGGGCTTATTGGTGGTCGTGTTCACGACGTTGTACTCAACAGTCGCCGAAGGTTTCTTGGTCTTCTGATCAACTTCGAGATTATATACCTGCATCCAGACATTCAATTGCTGGTTACGTTTGAAGGTAACAAGTTTGCCCGCCCCCCCATCAGCAACCCTGGGACGCACGTAAGTGTCGCCTATAACGAAATTGCCTGTACCCACGTTCCTTGTTGGTACAGGGTGCATCTGGTCGGCGAGGATCAGCGACGATGTCGAGAGCTTGTCGTCCATAAACTCCGGCACTTGGATACCGCGACGCCAGGTACCTACCCGATCACCATTGACATCTTTCAGCACGACTTCCAGCAGATATCGCCCCGGGCGCAAGGGTAATGCTTTCCAGTAAACGGAGGCGTTCTCCGTGGTCTTGGGGAGCAACTCCTGCGGAACATCCACCTGTACCGTGTCCTCGAACGTCTGGGCTACGCGGCCGGCTATTGTCTGCAGTCTTCCGAAGATGTTGACAGTTCCACGTTCCACGCCGTCCTTGTTGACGAATGTGATGTCCTTATTCTTCACCTGGATGGTGACCGGAACCAGCACCGTGTCACTGGTCACTTTCACAAAATCGGTGACGACATCAAACGGCATGAGATTGACGTTGATTTTGTGACTGACCACCTCTTCGAGGTCCTTGAATTTGACCTCGGGCGGTTTGTTCAGTTTTGCGTACTGCTCCAGTCGATCGAACTGCTTGGTTTGCAAGTCCTGGTTGAAAGGACCTACACCTAGACGCTCTAACCCGCCGTTAAACCGACTGGCTTTGCTGGACATCCCCATCTGCTCGTACAAGGTTAGGCCGGCGTTCGGGGTGTAAAGCAATGCGTCCTTCTCGGACCGGTCGATCGTCATGTGGTAGTCGCCGCACATGCAGGTGTCGACAAACTCGATTATGACTTCCTGTCCGATGCCTTCGATGTACCGATACCGCCAGTCCTCAAATGGGAACGTCGAGGTGGAGCCGCCGCCCTCTTCCATGGGTCGCTCGTAGGTGCCACCCGAAGGGTGGGCATCGATCTCATCCGGCTTGCCGTACATGATGTACATGCGGCCCCGGTCAGTCTTCCAGCCCGGAATTCCAGCGGCGAAATGCTCGTTTGCGTATGCGATGCGAGCGTAATGCTCTTCCTTGTACTCGTTTTCCGGAGTGTCCGGCGTGGGATCGCGACGCGCCCAGAATGCTTCTATGAAATTGTCGCGTTCTTCATCATTGGAGAGTTGCTTGAAAGCAGATCGCTCCTCATCGGTGATGATGTATGCGACATCCTCATCAAGCCACTTTTTGTAAGTCTTACCTAATTCTTGATGGAGTTTCTTCGCGTTTTCCTTTTTCTGTTTGTCGCTGAGAGGTCTTTTGAGAGGGTCTACGTCTTCTTTTGCTTTAGCGGGTGCTGGTGCCTTCTCATTCGTATTGTAAAGAGACTGGCCGCTATCCGACTTGTCATCTTGTTGTTGGGCAGCAGCGGTCAAAGCGAACAGGAGCACGGAAGTGCTTAGAAAAGCGGCGAAAAGGCATTTGCGCAAAGCCACCCGGGACATAGCGGAGGAACTCCTCTACAGACGATTATTGCCCAATATTGTATGTCGTTGGATGCGCCAAGGCAAGGCAATGGTGGCCAGAAACGCGGGTTGGCAGTGCGGGTAAGTCTCGTAATACTAAGAAATTAAGGGCGAGGACACCGGCCAAGCCCCCTCCCTCTATCACCGATCTGACGTTCACGGGTCACCCCGAACACCGATTCCACACGTTATAATCAAGAGAGCTTCGCAATGCTTCTTACTGTCTGGGCGTATTTCCTGCCAGGGCGCGAGTGCCGGGGAACTTCTCCACCTCCAGCCGCGTATCTGTTGAGGTATTCATCTCCGTCCGGAGACCAGAACATTGCGGGTTTCTGATCCACAACCTAGGCCCTTAGAAGTAGCTCCCCAGAGCGATCGGCCTGCCCTCGTTGTGCAGACCGTCGTCGTGCGGGACAAGAAGCGCGCAATGAAAACATGGCTTAAAGTCACAATTGGAGCGGCAGCCCTGCTCCTCGTGCTGGGAATCGTATTCGGCACTATCTACTTCAGTGGCCGAAACGTAGTCACTGTTCAGACAGGCAAAGCTCAAATGGGCGACCTCACGTCCATAGTGAGCGCTTCCGGAGAGGTCCGCCCCAAGACGTACGTAAATGTTGGCGCCAATGCCTTCGGCAAAATTACGCATTTGTACGTTAAGGAAGGGGACCGGGTAAAACGGGGTCAGCTCGTGGCGCAGTTGGAAAACGTGCAGTCCTCGGCTGACGTGAACGCTACGCGTGCGTCGCTCGAGGCCGCTCAGACGGATGCCATTGCCGCCGAAGCTGGATTAAAAACGGCTCTGGCTGACTTGAACCGGGCGAAAGCCGATGCTGAGCGGAACAAACTCGATTGGGACCGCGCGCAGGCTCTGTACAAGGACGCCCTGATTGCGAAATCAGAATACGATAATCGTCAGAATGCTTGGCTGGTAGCGGACGCCGCTCTAGCTCAAGCGCAAGCCCGGGTCGCTCAGAACAAAGCGCAGGTCGATTCTGCCGAACGTCGCGTGACGCAAAACCGCGCCAACCTGATGCGAGTGAATGATGTTCTTCAGAAAACCACCTATGCTGCACCGTTCGATGGAGTCGTCACCAATTTGCCCGTTCGCGAGGGCGAAACCGTGGTGATCGGTATTCAGAATTCTCCCGGTAGCACATTGATGACGATTGCCGACATGTCTGTGATCACGGCTGAGATCAAGGTCGACGAGACGGATATCGTCAATGTGAAACTCGGTCAGACGGCTGAGGTCAGCATCGACGCAATACCTAATAAAACCTTCAAAGCCAGTGTTACTGAGATAGGGGACAACGCCATCGTGCGCTCGACCGGCGTTTCGACATCGCAACAAACCAGTGCGAGCCAGGAAGCCAAAGACTTCAAAGTTGTGGTGACGCTTCAGGATCCGCCGCAGAACCTGCGCCCGGGATTATCGTCGACGGCGAAGATCACGACCGCGAAAAAAAGCAACGTGTTGACTATTCCGATTCAAGCGCTGACGGTGCGTACCCGTGCCGATCTGGATGCGGCCAAGTCAAAGCCGGGGTCGGTGCAGGCTGCTGCCCCTCAGGCTGACGCATCGAAGGACGATAAGAAAGAAATCGAGGGCGTGTTCGTAATCAGAAACAAGAAGTCGGAATTTGTTCCCGTTGAGACTGGGATTGCCGGTACCACGGACATAGAACTCACCAGCGGTTTGAAGCCCGGGGACGAAGTGATCACCGGCAGTTACAAGATTTTGCGAACACTAAAGCCTGGTGCCAGCGTCAAGGTCGACAATTCGGCACCGAAAAAAGAGGCAGAAAGCACATAACAAATCCAGACTAGGCTCGTCCAATCGGAGGAGCCTGAGGATCGGAGCGGCGAGTGTCCCCCGAGGACAAGGAGAAAAGGATGGCCACCGCAGAAGTAATAAATTTCAATCAGCCCGCAGTGTCCGCCGCGCCTGAATCGGCAATGATCGCGACCGAGAACCTGTGGAAAACCTACGACATGGGCTCGGAGCAGCAGGTACATGCCTTGCGCGGCGTGAACCTGCGGATTGAGCGGAGCGAATATGTGGCCATCATGGGCCCGTCCGGTTCGGGTAAGTCCACGCTGATGAACCTGATTGGCTGCCTTGATACCCCCAGCGAAGGCAAGTATTGGCTCAACAGCCAGCTAGTCAGCGAACTCGACGACGACGAACTGGCCCGCATCCGCAACAAAGAAATCGGTTTCGTTTTCCAGACATTCAATTTGCTGGCTCGCGCTACTTCTCTTCACAACGTTGAATTGCCGCTGATTTATGCCGGAATTCCCGCGGAAGAACGCATGCAGCGCGCCAAGGATGCACTCGCCGCCGTCGGCATGGAAAAGCGCATGATGCACAAGCCGAACGAACTGTCGGGTGGGCAGCGTCAGCGCGTAGCCATTGCCCGCGCCCTGGTCAATAAGCCTTCGATCATTCTCGCCGATGAGCCGACTGGCAACCTGGACTCGCAGACTGGCAATGAAATCATGGCGCTGTTTGATCGCTTGCAAGCCGAGGGCAACACTATCGTGCTAGTCACCCACGAACACGACATCGCCGAATACGCTCACCGCGTGATCCACATCAAGGACGGTGTGATCGCAGGCGACGTGCGGAAGTCGAATTAGCAAATAGCCATTCGCCGTTGACCGTTTGTAGCGTACGTACAACCAATCTCAGTAACAGACTGAGCGTTGTTTTTGGATTGTCTAGTGGTTCGCTTCTGCGTGTGCCAGAACAATTGCCGTGGCCGCCGGATCCGCCTTGTAATATTCCAAGAATCGTTGCGGCTCCATCGCTTTGTACGTCTCCAGATTGTGGGCCCAGCGGTAGCCGATCGGCTGATACCAGAGCTCAGCCTCAATGTGAAACGGTCCTTGCCCATTCGCAAGTGAGACCGAGTAGCGCACGAGATCGCCGCCATTATCGAAGTTGGGATCTTCAGCTGCTTCTCCCATGACGGCGA
>JBPYEW010000224.1:0-3020 GCA_051984555.1 Terriglobales bacterium
TCGATTATTCCGCGGTGATCTTTGTGGGCATGACGTCCTTCTTGGCCGAAGCCACCGGAACGCACCCGGCACTCGGCAAGGGACTTCCCGGTTTCGGCAGGTATTACTGGAGAGGCTTTGTTGACCGAACGAACGGCAACTATCTGGTCGATTTTGCATTGCCGAGTGTCCTGCACCAGGACACGCGCTATTTCGCGAAAGGGGAAGGCGGCTTCTGGAAGCGCGGCATCTACGCCGCCACCCGGGTGCTGATCACCCCAAACTACGAAAGAAAGAATTCGTTCAATACCTCCGAACTGCTTGGGCGCGGGATCGCTCAGGCCATCGCCACGACCTACTATCCCGCCCGCGATCGAAACGCGCACGATGTTGTTGAAAAGTACGGCTTAGCGATAGGCCGGGACGCCGTATCGAACATCTTCCGCGAGTTTTGGCCCGACATCGCCACCCACGTGCTGCACCGCCATCCCTGAGTTTGCCATCCGTATTCCCCCGCCACTAGAATCATCAGTTACCGATCTCATCGCCTATCCGCGAGGGGACCTTTGCGCAAAAACATTGCCATCTACCCTGGATCGTTTGATCCGCCCACAAACGGTCACCTGGATCTCATCGACCGGGGCAGCAAGATTTTTGACGAATTGGTAGTGGCCATTCTCCGCAATCCGGATAAGGATCCGTTGTTCAATGTCAGCGAGCGCGTGGCGATGCTGGAAGGGCTCACCGCGGACTATAGCAATGTCCGGGTAGACACCTTTGATGGGCTGACCGTGGACTATGCGGCAAAAATTGGCGCCAGTTCGGTGCTGCGCGGCATCCGGGCTTTGAGCGACTACGAATATGAGTTGCAGATGGCCTTGATGAATCGCCGCCTGCGCCCGGAACTGGAAACCGTGTTCATGATGCCTGCCGAAAAGTATTCCTACCTGAGTTCGCGGCTGGTGCGGGAAGTTGCGCAGTTGGGCGGGTCCGTGAAGGGGCTGGTTCCCGAGTTGGTCGAGCAAAATCTGCGCGGCAAGCTGGATCCGGCATACAAGCTGGCCGAGTTTGAAGAGCACACATCCGAAGGACGGAAATCCAGAACAAGGAAGAAGGCATGACCACCGAACTGACCCACGCGATCACGCTGACGGAACGTATCAACCGGATCGAACCCTCGGCCACCATGGCCACCGTGGCTGAAGCGGACAAGTTGTGCGCGCAGGGCGTCGATGTCGTCTACTTCGCGGCCGGCGAGCCGCACTTCCAGACGCCGCAGCACATTAAGGACGCCGCCATCGCCGCCATACAGGGAAATTTCACAAAATACACCGCCGTCGCCGGTACCCCGGAGTTGCGTGACGCCATCGTGCAGCGCCACGCAGCCGACTTCCACTCCGACTACCGTCGCGAAGAGGTCATTGCCTCAGTCGGCGGCAAACATGCTTTGTTCAACGCTGTGCAGGTTCTCGTCGATCACGGCGACGAAGTCATTCTGCCCGTCCCGTACTGGGTGTCGTTCAAGGACATCATTCGTTATGCGGGCGGCAAACCTGTGCTCGTGCAGACCGACGAGTCGCGCAACTTTGCCCTGACTGCCGAGATGGTTCTGAAGAACGTCACCGACCGCACGAAGATGATCATCCTCAACTCACCGTCGAATCCTTCGGGCGCGGTCATGAAACCCGAGGACATGACGGAGATCATCCGCCTGGCGCATGAGCGAGGCATCTGGGTGGTCTCGGACGAGTGCTATGTCTATCTCAATTACGCGGCGCAGAATTTCTCTGCCGGATCGCTGGTTGAGTACAAGGAACGCATGGTGATTCTCGGATCGCTGTCGAAGACCTACGCCATGACTGGCTGGCGCCTGGGATATGCCCTCGCCCCCGCAACGGTCGTGAGTGCGATGGCGAAGTTGCAGAGCCAGTCGACCTCGAATCCGACCTCTATCGTGCAGAAGGCCGGGGTTGCCGCGCTCAAGGGACCGCAAACCTGCGTGGAGGAAATGCGGCTCGAGTACATCAAGCTGCGCGACCATGTCGTCAAAGGGCTGCGCTCGATTCCCGGCATTCAGTGCACCGTGCCGGAGGGAGCGTTCTATGCGTATCCGAACGTTTCCGCGTTCTTCGGAAAGAGCGGCGTGAAGTCGGCGTCCGACCTGGCAGGCAGGATGTTACGCGAAGCCCATGTCGCGGCGGTGCCGGGCGAGGGTTTCGGCACCACTGATCACATTCGCGTGTCGTACGCGACCTCTGTCAAAGAATTGGACCGTGGACTGGAGCGCATGAGGAAGTTTCTCGCTGCCCTGTAGCGTGGTCTCGACCATGGCGCAGTTTTACCCCTACATCTGTTTGTCCAAGGATTGCGTCTTAAGTTTCTGGCTGTAACCGGTCGATCCGCAAAGGTCGGCCGGTTTATCTCTATGACCCAACTCTACCCACTCAGAATGGTTCCAGCCTTCGATCCGCGACCTTGGGGGACGACCGATCTCTCGCCCATTTACCCGGATCATAAGTTCGACGAAAAAATCGGCGAAGCTTGGCTGACTGGAGATCACTGCAAGGTCGCAAATGGCCCCTTGGCAGGACGAACGCTGGCGGAACTGAGCGAGCAGTGCCGACGCGCCCTGGTGGGTGCGGCCGCGCGCGATGAGAGTCGCTTCCCGCTATTGCTGAAGTTTCTCTTCCCGCACGAAAAACTCTCGGTGCAGGTGCATCCTGATGATGCGCAAGCGCAGCGCACCGGACAACCCTGGGGCAAAACCGAATGCTGGTACGTGGCCACCGCCAAACCTGGTTCGCAAGTAGCCATGGGCTTGAAAGCAGGCGCCTCGCGCGCCGACCTGCAGAAGGCTATCGAGGAAAAACGCGCCGAGGAACTGCTGCATTGGATCAACATTTATGCCGGCGAAATGATTTATGTGGCCGGCGGCACCGTGCATACGCTCGGACCGGGATCGATTCTGGTAGAAACTCAGCAGCAATCGGACTGCACCTATCGACTCTATGATTACGGGCGGCCGCGCGAGTTGCATCTGA
>JBPYEW010000225.1:0-79788 GCA_051984555.1 Terriglobales bacterium
GCTTCGGCCTTCTTCGCCAAGCGGATCTTCAGCACGCCCTTGTCGTAGTCCGCCAAAATGTTCTCGGCATCTACGGTGTTGGGCAAGGTGAAGTTGCGGGTAAAGCTGCCGTACTGCCGCTCCACGCGACGGTAGTTCTCTTCCTTCTCTTCCTTCTCGAACTTGCGCTCGCCGTGCACGGTCAGCACATTGTTCTCGACTCGAATGTCGATCTCCTTCTCATCCACGCCCGGAACTTCGATCTTCAGCGTGATGTTGTGCTCATCCTCATAGACGTCCACTGCGGGAGCGAACTGGCTCGTTGTCAGCGACTCTTCCCGGCCCGGCTGTCCGAACGACTCTTGGAACAGACGATTCATGCGGTCTTGCAGAGTAGAAAACTCACGGAAAGGATCCCAACGGGTCAAAACGGTCATGGCTAAAGCTCCTCCTTCAAAATCTGTAGTTCAATGTCTACGCTAAGATTAGATGTCTACTTAGCGTATTAGAAGCATAAAATATGAGCGTATTATTGTCAACTATAAGATGTGCATAATAATCAACTACTTACGCGGCATATGACCGCCTTCAGATAGCTCGTTTCCGGCACGTTCAGGAGCATGGGATGGTCTTTAGCCTGGCTCCGGACTTCCAATAGGCAGACCGTCTTTCGAGCGTCGGCAGCAGCTTCGGAGATGGCGCTCAGGAAATCGGATTGGCTCACATGGTACGAACATGTGCAGCTCACCAGCACCCCTCCCGGCCGCAGCATCTTCAGCGCACGCAGATTCAGCTCCTTGTAGCCTCGCATTGCCGTATCCAGGTTCTTACGTGTTTTCGCGAACGCGGGCGGATCCAACACAATCGTGTCGTATTGCCTTCCCGCCGCGGAGTAGTCCTTCAGCAGATCAAAGGCGTTCGCCTCGATCCATTCGATCTCACATCCGTTCAGAGCCGCATTTTGATCCGCGACTTCCAGGGCCGGCCGCGAACTGTCTACGCCCGTCACTTCGGCGCACTTACCTGCGAGGTGCAAGGCAAATCCACCCTGGTAGCAAAAGACGTCGAGCGCCTTTCCGTGCGCATACTCCGTCGCAGCTGCGTAGTTCTCACGCTGATCCAGGAATGATCCTGTCTTCTGTCCTTCCAATCCGGCATAGTGGAACTTCACTCCGTTCATGGTGAATATCGTGCTGCTCTTCTCGCCTGCGATCAGCCCAGACTCCCGTGAGGGCAGTTGTTCCAGGTCTCGCACACGCGCGTCCACGCGCTCCACGATTCCGGCCGGTTTGCATTGTTCCTGTAATTCCGCGACTATCGCCCGGCGAACGTCCTCCCGATCCATGGCTTGCGTCAGGATCTGTATCGAAACCACATCGTTGTATCGATCCACGATCAGCCCAGGTAGTAGATCGCCTTCGCTGAAGACCACTCGATAAGCATCGGTGTTTTCAATGATCTCTTCGCGGTATGCAATCGCATGGCGAATGCGCTCGCGAATCAGCGTGGCGAGGTCCTCGACGGCTCTTTGGGAGATAAGGCGAAGTGCAATCTGTGAAGAACTGCTGTACAGCGCCGTGCCCAGCGCCTTCCCCTTGGGGTCGACCACCTGCACTAGAGCTCCGGCCGGAATTCCATCAGCTGAGATCAGGTCCGATTTGTAGACCCATACGTGGCCACCTCGAAGCCGAGCCGCACCCTTCCCAGACACTCGGATCGCTGGTACAGCATTCGATGTCATGCATGAATGTTACTCGGTTCTTCGTGTCCTACACGAAAGCGAAGCGTCCCGTGACAGTCGAAAGGCAGCTTTCCCCCGGCTCTTAGCTTTCCTGTTTTCCGCTTTGGCTGTTTGTCTGACGGGCCGTCGCGATCTTGCGACTCACCCACGTCCACCGGGGGTGGTGAAACCTACCTCTTCCTGCAAAATAGGCAGTACTATCTCGCGGGACGTTGCTCGATACCGGAGGCCGCCTTCGACAGGCTCCATGTTGTAACTGCCGCCCACCTCGAAACGATCACACGCGTCGCCGCACTGAACCAGGTACGTATGGTTCGCGCGAGACAAGGCCATCGTCTTTTGGGAAAGGTCAATCGCAGTCACCTGGAACCCTGGTGTAAACCACTGCACAAGAACTCCCCTTCCCAAAAATCCCGCCGCCGCTCCCATCAGCGCCACACTAACGCCAACTCCCACCCACAACCAAAAGCGACTATGCCGATGAGCCTTTTCACCGTTTGACTCCGCACCGTGTTGCACCCCGACTCCGGCCAAGCCAGCCCCCGTCGCAAGATGTTAACCCGAGTTCTTCCCGGTGAGTTGGCGAAATTCCGCGCCACAGCAGCGAGGTGCCCACAGGCTCAACGAAAATGGGTAACACCAGTCCCGTCCTGGGACCAAACCGCCCAATCACTGACGTGCATCTGGTATCTGCTTCGATAGCGTTCCGGCTGGATGGAATCACGCTCTGCCGGCAATCTCCGTTTGCCCTGATCAGCCGGCCTTTTTCTCGTCCTCGGGACGCGTACTAGGGATGAACTCGCCCGCATCCTGGACAGTCTCCGCTTCGGCGGCATCAGAAGGTGGTTCCGAAGAAACGGGCGTCAGCTTCGATACCAGTTCCGCCTTCTCATCCTCAGCTTCGTGCGCATCCTCGCCCCGGGCCTCTTCCCTGAGGTGTGCCTCCAGGTCTCCCAGGTCACGATCAAGGTCTCTTACAAATTCGAAATCATCCTCGGTCAGTACCGAGTTCCTCACCGGGTGCATGACCGAGTTCCGGATCCGGTTCAATCGTCGCAGCCGTTCCAGCAAATCCTTTTTGCTGTTTAGCAGGTGATTCGGCATGTACTTGCTGAGCACAGGCCACCGCTTGTCCAGGATCTCCCGCAAGCTGATCACGTGCGTATAGCAGTACGCCTCTTCCGCCGGGTCCGGATCTTTTTCCAGGAGTGCGGCACACTCGGCACGAATCGTGTCCGGAACTCCGTTGCGCCACCACTGTTCCTCGCCGTACTCGAAGATGAATGCCTGCTTGATGAATGTGTGCAGCCGTACTTCCACATTGCGCAGCAATTCATACATGTCACCGAGCACAACGCGCGCCCGCCGATACTGGATGTAAATTCCGATGTCCAGTCGGTTGGCACTGACGCCGTGCTTCCGCAATTGCCGGTTGATGGCAGACGGCTGCAGCGATTTCGTCTGCTCGATCGCTTCCTCGATAATCATTCGCAACTCGTGCGGAAGCGAGAACGCGATATCCGACCGCCTTAGGTCACCCTCGCCAATTTTTAGCGCAAGATACTGCATCACCGCCGCAGTACTCGTGCCCATCTGTCGGGCAATCTCACTGGGCGGAAATCCCTGGCGAAGCAGTTGCGCAGCTTGATCCTTTCTGAGCACGTGCTTTGGATGCGCCGACGCCACGAACCTACTGCTTACGGCGTTCGGCATTCCCAATTCCGCACAGACCAATCTGGAAGTACATGCCCGTGCGATTCCCAACCCGGACTTGGAATTGAATTATCAATCTGAGTTCCTGCTGCCATAATGAAAGAATGGAAAGTGCTTTCCTTAAGGAACGTTGGCTTCCGAAGTCGGTCCTTTGTCTGCGCGGCTACGATTCCACGAGGCTCCTTCGCGACATCCTCGCAGGTGTGACCGTAGGGCTCGTTGCCCTGCCCCTTGCCATGGCCTTCTCCATCGCCTCCGGCCTGACCCCGCAAGCCGGCATTTACTGCGCCATGGTTACCGGATTTCTGATCTCCTTGCTTGGCGGCTCAAAAACCCAGATCGGTGGCCCAACCGGAGCCTTCGTTGTCGTCGTCGCTGGGATCGTCACAGTCCATGGCGTCGATGGCCTGTTCATGTGCACGATGATGGCAGGAGTTCTCCTCGTCATCATGGGTGTGACCGGCATGGGATCCGCCATCAAGTTCATCCCACGTCCCATTGTGATTGGCTTCACCAACGGCATCGCAATACTCATCGCCAGCACTCAGGTGAAAGATTTCTTCGGCCTGCACATCGACAAAGTTCCCGGCGAATTCTGGCTGCGAATGAAAACCCTCGCCGGCCACTTCGACACGCTCTCCTACGAGAGCACGGTTCTGGCTGTCGCCACCGTCGTAGTGCTTGTTCTGTGTCGTCTGCTATCAGCGCGCATTCCCGGGCCGATCATCGTTCTGTTGGGCGGTACTGCGGCGGTGTATTTCTTTCAACTTCCAGTCGAAACCATCGGGACTCGATTCGGCGGAATTCCCAGCGGACTCCCCCACATCCGTATGCCCCAGTTCCGTCCCGAACTCATCCACGGACTCCTCGGGCCGGCCGTAACCGTAGCCATGTTGGGCGCGATTGAATCTCTGATGTCAGCCGTCGTTTCCGATCGCATGAGCAACGATCGCCACAATCCGAATGTCGAGTTGATCGGCCAGGGTATAGCAAACGTTGCATCGCCGATCTTCGGGGGACTACCAGCGACGGGAGCCATCGCTCGTACCGCAACCAATATTCGCTCCGGCGCTCAGAGCCCAATCGCAGGCATGATTCATTCGCTCACGTTGCTGTGCGTTCTTTTGTTCGCCGCGCCGTTGGCCAAATTTGTGCCAATGGCTGTCCTCGCCGGCATTCTCATCGTCGTCTCTTACAACATGGGCGAGTGGAGCGAGATACCACAACTTCTCAAGCTCACAAAGACTGACGTCAGCGTCTGGCTTGTCACCTTTGCTCTGACCGTATTTGCCGACCTCACAGTGGCGGTCGAAGCCGGTATGATCCTCGCAGCGCTACTCTTTATCAGCCGTGTGGCCAGCACGACTACCGTATCTCAGGTCACTGACGACTATGTCGAAGATGGGCGTGTCCACATCTTGCAGGACAAAGACATCCCGTATTACGCGACGATCTTCAGGATCCATGGCCCCTTCCTCTTCGGCGCGACCGACAAGATCGCCGTTGTTACCGAGAACCTCCATAAGCTTCCACCCGTTGTAATCCTTCGTTTGCGAAACATGACCGCTCTCGACGCAACTGGCCTGTATGCACTCGAAGAAACTGCCAGGCAACTGCACGACTCCAAGCGCACCCTGATCCTCTGTGGCGCTCGAGAGCAGCCTGCAAAACTGATTCACCAGGCAGAATTCGAGGGGGTGATCGGGACGGAAAACATCTGCGAGAACGTGGAGGTAGCGTTGCAGCGGGCGGAAGAAGTGTACGAGCACCTTCAGGCCAAGACTCAGGTAGCCGGCCGGTAGAAACATTCGGCCGGGAATGAAACGACTCTCATAATGGCCCTACCTCCATTTCACTCCAAAACTCAGTAAACCACCCGATTCCGATTTCTACCCCCACCCACGACCCTTAAAAGAGGACGGCAACCATGACTTCACGAGAACCCGGCTCGCCGCAGATCGGTCCCCACGAACCCGAACATTCCGGCAGTCGCCGCGATCCGGAAGAGCGCGCTGTCACTCACGAAGCCGAAGGTCGGGACAAGGGTTTGGACAAAACGCTCGCCGACTCGTTTCCTACCAGCGACCCGCCCTCCTCCATTCCCGATCCCAAGCTGGAATCGTCTTCCGCGTCCGCTGACGCCGCTCGTCAAAAGCTGCTTGCCAATCTGCCTCCGGGCAGTTGGGCCGCCCTCACGGTCGAGGGTCATCAACTGATCGGCACTGGCTCCACGGCACAAGAAGCGGAACAAAAGGCGCGGGCTGCGGGTCATACGAATATGTCGATCGTTCGAGTGCCCCAGGATCCGGACGCACCCGTCCAGGCCGCCTAACCACTCTTGATCTGCGTGCCTGCCGTCGGCTACCCCGGATGAACAGATTGTCATTCTGACGAAAAGACTGGGTAATCTCGCCCATTTACCGTGAGAATGCTCCGGAGGTTTCATGTCTGCTGCTCCCCTTCCTGTCACCGACTCCTATAGCGATCACGTCAATCCTCAGTGGGTCAGGCTTCTTGATCTGCTGGGTATGAACGCCACGTACACCCGCTGCACAGGAGCCGAGCTCTATACCAAAAACGGCAGGGTGATCCTCGACTTCCTCTCCGGATACTGCGTTCACAATCTTGGACACAATCACCCCGCCGTGGTTACTGCATTGAAAGACGAGCTCGACCGCAGCGGCCCGGCCATGCTCCAGAGCCACGTTCCCGAACTCGCCGGCGAACTCGGTGCCCGGCTTTGCACTCTTGCTGGCGGAAATCTCTCGAAGGTCTTTTTCTGCAGCTCGGGTAGCGAAGGCATCGAGGCGGTAATCAAGTTTGCCCGCGTGCATACCAAGCGCACAGGGCTTCTGTACGCCCAGGGCGCTTTCCACGGACTTACCTGCGGTGCTCTCTCGATCACAGGCGGCAACTTCTGGCGCGAAGGGTTCTCCCCGCTCCTGCCGAATTGCGAAGAGATTCCCTTCGGCGATCTCGACGCACTCGCGGCCAAACTGAAGACACGAAAATTCGCCGCAGTGATTCTCGAACCCATTCAGTCCGAGGCCGGTATCCGCGTGGCGAGCCCCGCGTATCTCGCGGAAGTTCAGGCGCTGTGCCGAAAATTTGGAACGCTGTTTGTCTTGGATGAAGTGCAGACCGGCATGCACCGTACCGGCCCGTTCCTGGCTGCGCATCATTACGGCGTGAAACCCGACATGGTCGTGCTCGCCAAAGCGCTTAGCGGTGGGCTGGTCCCGGTCGGCGCGGTGCTCATGACCGACGCAATTTACGACTCTATTTACTCCTCGCTTAAGCGGTCCATCGTGCACACCTCGACGTACAGCGAGAATGCTTTGGCGATGCGCGCTGGTTTGGCGACGGTCGACACCCTGCAAAACGACCGCCTCGGCGAACGTGCAACGCGTCTCGGAAAGGAACTCCGCGACCGGTTGCGCGAGAAGCTTTCTGGGTACGAGATGGTGAAGGATATCCGCGGCGCCGGACTGCTTTGCGGCATCGAATTCCAGGCCCCGGCGAAGCTCACTCTTCGCCTCAGTTTTGAGGCATTCCGCGCAATTCACGCCGGAATGTTCGGCCAGATGGTCGTTATGCGGCTATATCGTGAGCACGACATTCTTACGCAAATCTGCGGTAATAATTTCATGGTGCTCAAGGCTGCGCCCCCGCTTGTCGCAACTTCTGAACAAATCGGCAAATTCGTCGACGCTATTGGGTCCGTAGTCGAACTGATGCACTCTTCTGGCGCGTTCTGGTCCGAAGCTCTCGCACTTGTCGGTCGGGCAGTCAACGTTTAACACTGCTCCCGGCATCCTACCCGTGAAGGGTGTGAGCTGCTGCTCCCCGGATCGGAAAACCTCCATGCGCGTGCTGTTAATTGAAGACGATCGACCCATTCAGGATTTCCTCAGTCGCTCTCTGACCGAGGCCGGATATTGCGTGGATGTCGCCAGCGATGCCAGGACCGCCGAATATCTCGCTCTCGAGGGTGTGCACGATGCCCTGATCGTGGATTTAGGTCTCCCTGACATGGACGGCCTCGATCTCATTGCTCGTTGTCGCGCTCAGGGAAACACGGCTCCGGTGCTGATCCTCTCCGCCCGTCGCTCCGTCGACGAACGCGTACGCGGTCTCGAGCGTGGTGGCGATGACTACCTCACCAAACCCTTCGCCCTTTCCGAACTGCTGGCTCGTTTACGTAACCTCCTCCGCCGCTTCTCCGGCACGCAGGGAGAACCCGTGCGACTCCAGGCGGCCGATCTCGAACTCGACCTTGTCCGCCGGGAAGCCCGTCGTGGTGACCAGGTGCTTCAACTGACTCCGCAGGAGTTCTCGCTTCTCGAGTATCTCTGCCGCAATGCCGGTCGCGTCGTCACCCGCAGCATGATCCTCGATCACGTCTGGCGTATGCGCATTGATCCCGCCACCAACGTAGTCGACGTCCACATCTACCGCCTGCGAAGCAAGGTTGATCGCGAGGCGCTTCGCCCGCTCATCCACACGATTCGCGGCGTGGGATACGTGCTCAAACATGCCTAAACCAGTGCGCTGCACCGCCGCCTGGCGCATTTCGACTTGGACCACCCTCGCCTTCGCCGTTGGCACCGCGATCGCATTCTCCGTGGTCTACGCCTACGTCGCGCAGAACATCCGCGAACACATCGACACCTGGCTCGGCGGTGAAGCCGAAGTCCTGGCCCAGGTATCAGCCAATACTCCGCGCGATACTCTTTACGATCGCCTTGTCGAGGAAGTGGCAGAACTCGCCGAGCACGAAGTGCCCGAAGAACGCGACGCCAAGGGACACGAGCGTAACTCGGTCTTCTTTCTCCAGACCAGCCGCAACAGCGACACTCCCATATGGGTCGGCCCCGAGCCGCGCTCCACATTCCTGAATCTGCTCGCGGCTAACCAGTTCGTGCCCGGCGTGCCGCAGTCTCTGCGGATCAGCAAAGGCATCAGTTATCGCGTCGTCGTACGCCACGGCCCGAATGGCGATGTATACCTAGGCCTATCCGATCGTGGTTCCCGCGAACGCCTCCATCAACTCACTCGTCGCTTCGTTCTGATCTGGGCCGTGGTCGCCGCCTTCGGATTCCTGATCTCTTACTGGAGCGCGCGGCGCATGCTGTCCCGTGTCGAGGAGATTACCGAAACCGTCGCCGGCATCGGCACCGAAGATCTTAGTGCCCGCCTTCCTGAGCCTTCTAATTCCGATGAAATCTCTCGGCTGGCGCGGACCTTCAACCACATGCTGACCCGTATCCAGAGCTCCATTCACCAGCTTCGTGCTGTGACCGACGCCGTCGCCCATGATCTGAAAAGCCCCGTCACCTCAATTCGTGGTCGACTGGAAGCGGCTCTTCTATCTGGCGACCCGGAACGCCTACATGAAGCCATGGCGGAAGCCATCGAAGGCTTGGACCGGTTGCTGCTTCTCTTGAACACCACTCTCGATCTTGCCGAAGCCGAGGCCGGAGCCCTGAAACTTGAACATGCTCCCGTGGACTTGTCCCAGGCCGTCCGGCAGCTGATCGATCTTTATCGCCCGGCGCTTTCCGATCACGGTCATCGGCTCTCGCTGGATATAGAAGATCACGTGATAATTGACGCCGATTTGACACTGTTGAACCGCGTTGTCAGTAACCTTTTGGAGAACGAATTGGTGCACGTTCCCCCGGGCTGTGAGGTGCGGATCGCGCTGCACGCGCATGACGAAGCAGCCGAATTCGTCGTGGAAGACTCCGGTCCGGGCTTCCCGCCAGATCTCGGACGGCGCGCTTTCGAGCGCTTCGTGAAAGGCAAGCATTCCCCAGGACACGGTTTGGGTCTCGCCTTCGTTGACGCGGTCGTTCAGGCCCACGGAGGAACGGTTAGAATATCGGACCGCACCGGCGGCGGTGCCGTTATAGCTCTGACATTGCCCGTTGTAGTATTGCAGCCGGCTTAGGAAACCATTGAACAAAACTGCCAAAACCTTGCTCATCAATCGCCGTTCCGCCGTGCTCCTGCTCGCGGCTTTCGCTTGCTTCTCCTTGTCTGCGTTCGTGGCATCTCCTGAAATAAATCCCACACTCGATACCGGCTATCGCCAGATGTACAACCTCGATTTCGACGGCGCCCACAAGACGTTCGAAAAGTGGGAACAGGACCACCCGCAGGATCCTCTTGGACCTGTGTCCAATGCCGCCGCCTACTTGTTCTCTGAGTTCGACCGCCTCCACATCTTGGAGGTCGAGCTCTTCACCGACAATGACACATTCAAGAATCGCCAGCGGCCCGACCCTGACCCTTCCATTCGAACCGCATTTCAGAAAGAGTTATCCAAGACCGACCAACTCGCCGGAAACCAGCTCAGTCGTTCTCCCCAGGACCAGAATGCATTGTTCGCTAAGGCTATGGCTAACGGCCTGCGCGGCGACTACACCGCAATGATCGAAAAGCGGAATTTGGCAGGGCTGAGCTATATGAAGGCCGGAAGAACGGTTGCCGAAAAACTTCTCGCGATCGATCCTTCCTATTACGACGCCTATCTCGCGATTGGCATTGAGAACTACTTGCTTGGACTCAATCCGGCACCCGTCCGCTGGGTTTTGAAAATCAGCGGTGCGCAGACCGATAAGAACGCTGGCCTCAGTCAGCTGAAGATTACCGCCGACAAGGGGCATTACCTCGCTCCCTATGCTCGGCTGCTTCTCGCCGTTGCCGCCTTGCGCGACAAGGACCGCACTACCGCGCGCACGCTTCTGGCCGGGCTCTCCCAGGAATTCCCGCAGAACCAGCTCTATCAGAAAGAGCTCGCCAAAATTCAGCCCTGATGCTCTTAGTTGTTAAGTCCAAGCTGAAGCCGATGCCCTATCACGGGTCTGTCAAGCCCCGCTTTGCACTCTTTTGTCCTTAACTCATTGTGCTGACGACAAATATTCTCTTGAAAACCTTGGCGGGTTTACCCCTTCCAATCTGTCATACTGGAATTAGAGGGTAGATTACGAGTCCTCCTTCGTCAGCGTTTGGACCCTATGTCGAGCCCTCTTGATCGGCTTCCCTGTCCTTGGAAAATCAGGCGCACCGCAACTTAGAAGCTAAGTCCTTATTTCCCAAAATTTTGCCTTTAAGTCCCGTAATTCCAAGATTTTGCGAGAATCCAACCCTAAATCCTTCAATTTAAAGGATCAGAAATAAGGGGGAGGGTATCTAGTCTACTTTTCGGTCGATTGCGGGACAGGATCGAAAGACAAGTCCTTATTTTCCAAGATTTTACCTCTAAGCCCTGTAATTCCAGGATTTTGCGATGATCCGACTCTAAATCCTTCAATCTAAAGGATCGCAACAGGCGGAGGGGTATCTGAGTCTACTTTTCGGCCCATTGCGGGACAGGATCGAGAGGTAAGTCCTTATTTTGCAAGATTTTACTCGTAAGCCCTGCAATTCCAAGATTTTGCGGCGATCCAGCTCCAAATCCTTCAATCTAAAGGATCGCAAATAGGGGGAGGGGTGTCTAGCCTATCTCTTAGCCGATTGCCCATCACCGGGGACCAGGTGTCCCGTCGCGTGTATGTCGAGGTCCAATTTGTCGCTTACGCGCAGGATAAACGTGCTCGGGTTCTTCAGCCCCCATTTCACATAAGGAATCACCATGTGCATGCTCATCGTCATCGCGTCGCCATTTACCTCGATCGGAAATGTCATTACGACCGGGTGATCGCTGCCATGCAACTGAAATGTACCGCTCACGTCCATGGTTGATGCGCCTTCGGGATGGAACTGCCCCGTCACCTTGGTTGGCGTGAATGTCGCGTCCGGATATTTCGCGCTCTCCAGGATTTCCTTGTGCATCTTCCGGTCGCGGCTCTTGTTTCCCGTGTCTCCGCTCGTGACATCCACCACCACCGATCCTCCGGCCGCGCCGCTCGCGGGATCGAAATGAATCGTTCCACTCTTGAGCTTGAAGGTGCCGTGAACCGTGTGCAACACATCGCCCAGCGTGAATGCAATGTTGGTGTGATCGGGGTCGAGTTGCACCGTTCTCTCTTGCGCGGAGACTTCCGCCGCCCACGCCGTCATCGCGCCCGCGAGCACCGCGACCAAAACCAAGTTCAACCTGGATCGATTGTTCATAATCGCCTCGAGACGGTGGAGGGTTTTCTGGTTAGATGCGTCGATAACCCACTAGGCCGTAATTAAGCGCCATCCCAAAGAAAGCGTTCCCTGTACGCCGAAGTCCCTGGGCGACAACGCACCCGTATGAATTGCCAGCATGCGTGCAAACAACGACGGCTCCGCTGCCAGCGCGCACAATGCCCTCCGTCGGAACCATGCGCTGCGGTCCATCAACAACATCAACTCTGCCATCATGCGCGGAAGCCGCCCGATCCTGCGATGCGCAGTGCTATACACCTCCAGATCGCATTCCCGCATGGCACCCGCCAACGCATGCGCCTGCTGGAAGGCCATAGAAAGGCCGTCCCCCGTGATCGCATCCACCGATCCCGAAGCCTCTCCCAGCAATGCTCGCGTTCCGCGGTGAACGGCATGCAGCGAATAGGTCGCGGTGATCGCGCCCTGCTCACGCGTGATCACCTGCGCATTCTCCAGTCGTTTAGCGAGGCTCGGAAACACATTGAGCGCATCGTCAAGTCGCACTCCCTGCTGATGCGTGATCAACGCCACGCACATCTCGTCTTCGCCCACGGGTGTCACGTAAACCTGGCCGCGATCGGTCCAATACACTTCCACAAACTCCGACCACGGCGCACTTCGATAATGGCGCCGGAATCCGAACCGCCGCTTTTTGTGACCCGCTTTCTCCAACCCGGTCCAGTACCGGATGCGCGAGTTCTGCCCGTCGGCGCCAATCAGCCACCGGCACCGGATCTTGCGCCCGTTCACCAGAACACCGTCGTCATGAATACCCGTAACGCGCGCGCCCCAATGCGTCGTCACTCCCAACTGCGTGGCTCGATCCGCCAGCAAGTGGTGCAGACGCGTCCGGCGTATCCCGAGTCCATACCCTTGGGGAAATTTTGCGCATACCGCATGATCGCGGTCGGAAAAGAGAATGCCTGCGAATGGAAAGGCCTGCTCCTGCGGAATCGTGACACCCAACTTGTGCAGAGCCGCCAGACCGTCCGGCATAATGCCCTCGCCGCAGGTCTTATCGATGGGCGGGTGCGCGGCATCGGCCAGCGTTACCGTGAATCCGGCCTGCCGGGCAGCGATCGCCGCCGCCAGTCCTGCCGGACCGCCTCCCGCTACAAATACGTCGCTTTCGCAAAGACTGTGATACATCCCTTACCATTCCAGCAATACGAGTTCGGAACAGAATCCCGGCCCCATGGCCGCCAGTATGCTCAAGCTGCCCTCGGGCGGACGCCGCCGCCCCATGTAGTCTTCCAGGACCAGCAGCACGGAAGCGGAAGACAGGTTTCCCACTTTCGCCAGGCACTCCCACGACGCGTCCAGCGCCGAATCCGACAATTCCAGCGCCTTCTCGGTCGCCTCAAGAATCTTTGGTCCGCCTGTATGCATAATCCAGGTCCCAATGTCGCTACGGCTCAGTTCGTACTCCGCCAGAAATGCGTCAACATCATTCGCCAGATGCTTCTGCACCATCTCCGGAACGCTGCGGGAAAGCACCAGCTCAAAACCTTTTTCGGAAATGTCCCACCCCATCACGTCCTCTGTGCCGGGATAGAAAATGGATTTCGTAGCAACAATCCGTGGTCCGTGATTCACGCGCTCACAGCCGCCGACAATTACCGCGGCCGCGCCATCGCCAAACAATCCCGTGGCGATCAGGTTCGACATAGTCAGATCGTTTTTCTGCCACGTCAACGAGCACAGCTCTACCGCAACCAGAGCGGCCAACTGATTGGGATATCCGCGCACGTAATCTGCTGCCCGCGCGATTCCAGCCGCGCCCGCCACGCAACCCAATCCGAAAATCGGAATACGTTTCACATTCGGCGACAGTCCCATGCGGTTGATCATCCGGCCCTCAATCGATGGACTGGCCACACCTGTCACGGTGACGAAGAAAATCGCTCCCAGTTCCTCGGCGCCTACGCCTGCCTGGTTGAGTGCCCGGCACAACGCCATCTTCCCCAATTCCTGCGCCGATTCGATCCACGCATCATTCGCCTGTCCCCACGTGCTTAAGTCCTGGTAACGCTCGATTGGAAGTGACAGATAACGGCCTTCGACTCCGATTAAGTTATGCAGCCGGTCAACCAGTTCGGGCTTGTGAATCTTTCCGCCCCAACTCTCTTTCAGTGCCTTTCGGATTACGCTTTGTGGGTAATAATGTTTCGGAAACGCGCTAGCGACGCCTGCGATTCTCATCTCGGTGTGATCCTGCTATCAGGCTCGACTTAAAAGCTGCCGGCTAAACAACATTAAGCAGCACCAATAAACGGGGCATTGCCCCTAAATGACAATTCGTTCATCCCGAGCACAATGAGTAATTTACCGTCGCGAAATCTCTCCCCTTTTCAACTCCAGGAAACGGAGCGTCAGCCGCTTTGTCGTGAGATTTCACCGTGGAACCGCGGTCGCTATCCGTTGCATTGACTAGGCGATTGGCTGTTGGCGAACTTTGGCTTTGCCCTGCGCTTGTGATAGAGTTCCGCGCAGTCGCCTATCCCCAAACACACGACATCGGTTCTGACCAGTCTCACGTGTGTTGGCTCAACTAGCTGCCTTCCAAAAGGAGAAAACTGTGAACACGCTGCCGAAGCGTTTCCGAATTGTGTCGCATGTCGTCCTTGCCGCTATTGTCATTTCAGCCGCAGCTCAAGCCGCGCAGGGCCAGACATCCTCACCAGCTACCGATACGAGCCAAGCCATCCAGAATCTCAAGTCGATCTTCAAGAAGAAACCGGCTGCGCCGGCGGGCAATTCAACTCCCACGCGCGATCCGAATCGCGCACAACCTGCCGCCGCGCCTGGGCCGGCAACTTCCTCCGTGCCCTCTGCTGATTGCTGCACTCCGGAAGCGATGAAGAAGATTGCCTCGTCTCTCGGTTACCTGGATGTTGTCGGCGTGAAGCTGGGGATGACGCCCGAGCAGGCGTTCGCCGCCGTGAAGGCGCATAATCCGCAACTCAGGATTGACGTCCATCACGCCCGGCTGCAACATCCCACTGCCCCCGAAGGTTCATTCGTCAGGGTCCCGGTGTGGGTGATTGCCCATACCTTAGGGCGCGGCTCAGCGTCCAACTTCGCGCTATCCGACTACAGCCTGGAAGCCATCGGCCTGGAATTTACTACGCCACCGAGTCCTCCCTTGGTCGCGAAGATTGCGCGCCTTGTTCAATTTCCTAATGAAAAGCCAGTTCTTCTGAATACTTTGCTGGAGGGCCTCCAGAAGAAATACGGTCCCGAAAGCGGCGTTCTAAGCGACAACCGGGTGTGGGCCTTCGATGCCAATGGCAAGCCTCTGACTCGCTACTTCACCGATGCCGAGAAGGCCTGCGACCCGGGAAATTGGACTTGGGACTTAC
The DNA here is from genome assembly GCA_051984555.1 of Terriglobales bacterium. GTDB lineage: Bacteria > Acidobacteriota > Terriglobia > Terriglobales > Acidobacteriaceae > Gp1-AA122. The sequence goes on from JBPYEW010000225.1 coordinate 14,938, forward strand.
CCAACAACATCGCCCTCACTGGCGGTGAGCCTGGCGATGCGGGAAATATTCGATTGACTCCCGGTGAGATGGATGACGCTCACGTACAGTACGAAAGGCATGCTGCCTGCTTGCCGTTCACGTTTGTCGCAGCATCGGGCATTGGCTCAAGTATCGCTCCTAATAGCCCGGTTACCAGCATGCAAGTCGTTCTCTCGAGCCCGGCGCTGTTGCGCTATTCCCAACAGGCCACGCATGATTGGCTGCAAGCAGAGTTGGACGGCAAGTTAAAGCAACAACGTGACGCCGATGCCAAGCGTCCGGCCCCCGAATTTTAATCCGTCAATGCCAAGAGGAGGTTTTATGCCATCTTCGTTGCCACGTGTCTTCACAGTTGCTTCGCTGATCTTCCTTGCCTTGCTGACAAACTCGGCGCGCGCGCAATCGCTGCCGGCAACGCCCCATACTCCGGACATGCTGGGTATTTACCCGGGAATGCCTGCGCGAGCCGCGCGAGCCGTACTGCAAAAGCATTCTTCTCAATATCAGGTGCAGGACAACACCCCGCCTGAAACGGGGTTTTCGCTGATGATCCCCGATCCGCAGCATCGTGACATCACCACTGTCGATTTGACTCAGGCTCCCAACGAGCCCGCCGTCTGGAGAATCAGCCGCGGACAAACTCTCTCGAACCTCGACCAGATGTCTGTGCAGGCGCTGCTTACGGCGGTCCGGGAGAAGTACGGCAAAGAAACCATCTCGCAAGATCACGGTGGCGGTGGCTTGTACCTCTATTGGATATTCGATCCCAATGGTCGCCTGCTCGCCTCCGCCGACGCTGCACTCACCGGTTGCAACCCCGCATCCTTTTCGGTCCTCATGCGCAATCATTCTCCAATATCGCCAACTGGACCTGAGCAAGTCTGCTATCGATCTTTTTTTGCCGTCGTCGCGCAGCTCAACCGCGGTGCAAACCCCGAACTGTTGCAGGCCTATAGCGTGCAGTTAGTGAATCTCCCCTATGCGTTCGTCGCTGCCAACAATACGCTTAAGGTCGACAACAACGCGGCGGAAAAGGAAAGACAGAAGCAGATGAAAAAGGCTAACGACAACAAACCAACGTTTTGAACGACTCCGGCCAATCCGCCTTTATTGACCGGAACGCTCACCTGCTAAACTACTGATTCAAGGACCGGAGGGATGCGTGAGCGGTCGAAACGGGTGGTCTTGAAAACCACTGTACCCGGAAGGGTACCGGGGGTTCGAATCCCTCTCCCTCCGCCATTCTTTGGGAGACGTCAGTTTTTGTTCGAACTACCACTGTTCGAGCCCCGGCCCGTGACCTCCGTAATGCGTTCGTGACCCTCATCACCGCTGTTTCGTGAAAGATTTGCGATATTTAGGGGGAGAGGTATTCGGCCCCGTGTTTCGGCTCGATTATTTGTCCTGTTTACTGACCATTGCTTCGACCATTCTCATTGGCAAGCGGTTTTGGACTGGCTGGCTCTTGGCCGGCGCCAATAGCGTCATCATCTGCATCATCGCTCTCAAAACGTCACAGTTTGGCTTCATTCCCGCCAACATCTTCTGCATCTTTCTTTACGGAATGAATGTGAGAAATTGGCGGACAGAACTGCCGCCTCAGGAACCTGAAGAGCAGACCGGACGGGAACTGGTCTCCCAGTCGTGATTTAGTCCCGCAAGCTGTCCGAAACGCGCAGGCTACAACACCACGCGGAACTATTCAGCCTTTACGATAGCGCCGCAGGCGACTCGATCACCCGCATTCCCCGCTGGATCGCTCTTCATGTCATCCGGCTTCGCGTGAATGACCAGTGCGGTGCCGCCATTTGCGAACACCGAGTTTGCGCCCTTTCCTAAGCTGACACTCGGATTATCGACCGTCACGTGCGCTTTTCCCGTGTGCTGCACGAGGAAGTTATCCATGTCACCCGCGTGATGCCCGTCAGGGTTGTTGAGCCCGTGCTTCTTTCCTTCGGGATTGAAATGCGGCCCCGCCGATTTGAAATCAGGTGGATCACACTTGGCGTTTTGATGGATATGTATTGCGTGTTCTCCCGGCTGGACACCTTGCAACTTGAGCTTGATCCGGATGCCCTCGCCGTGTTGGGTGATAGTGGCGTTACCCACCTTGTTGCCTTCGGCATCTCGCAGCTCGACCCTTGCTTCGACGAACGCATTTGCCAGCAGCGTCCCGCCAATTAACATTCCGAGCAGAAGAAAGAAACGGAGATTTCCCATGCGCCAAATTATAGACGGAGCCTTCGCCGGCGCTGGCCGCTTTCTGTTCTTCTGGAAGATCAGACTCTGTCCGCGGCTGCCGGGCTGATCACGTGCAGGCCGCACTCGGTTTTCGTGAATCCCGACCACCGCCCGGCTCTGGGATCCTCGCCCGGCCCGACGGCGCGCGTGCAATGCGTGCAACCAATACTCGGATAACTCTGGTCGTGTAGGGGATTGTAGAGAACCTTGTGCTGATGGATGTAGTTCCAAACCTGTTTATCGCTCCAGTCGGCCAGCGGATTGATTTTAATCAGGCCAAACTTTGCGTCCCAACTGATCTTGCGCGCACTCGCCCTCTGGGCTGTCTGATCCCGGCGAATACTGCTGATCCAGGCACGCAGGTGGCTCAATTTTCTCCGCAGCGGCTCGACTTTACGAATCTCGCAGCACTGGTCAGGATTTCGGGTCCACAACGCAGCTCCGTGAAGGCGCTCCTGTTCCTCCGGCGAGAGTAGCGGGCACATCCTTTCGATCTTGATCCCGTAGCGTTCTTCCACCTGATCGATCAGGTTGTACGTCTCGGGAAAGAAAAACTCTGTATCAACCGTAAACACACGGAACTTGTGGGTGACTTTCGACGCGAGATCAATCGTCACCATGCCTTCAACCCCAAAGGCGGAAGAGATTGCCACATCATTCCCAAAGGTATGAAACGCCCAACGCAACACTTGATCGGCTGTCCACGATTCGGCTGCTGACTGCACTTCTTCCATTGACGTTTGAGGGCTCACGACACTATTTCCTCGTTCTCTTTCTGCTGATAAAGAAAGTCAGCGGGCATCGGATGGCGTTCGGCCACAGCGGCGTACTCTTGCAACTGATCGGCGCGCGCGAACCGGACCACCTCGCCAACCACCAGCAGTGTTGGTCCAGCGAGACGCGGTGCACGATGTAATTCGCCCACGGTTGTCGCGTAAATTTGCTGTCGTGGAGTCGTCGCTCGCGACACGATGGCGCACGTGGTTTCGTGCTTCGCACCTGCCGCTCGCAAGCGTGCAGCAACGGCCGCATATTGATGGCCGGGCATGTAGATCACCAGCGTCGCCCCACTCGTCATGAACTTTCGCCAATCTGTATCTTCGTTGTCGGGAGCACGATGACCGGTCAGCAGGATCACCGCTGGTGAAGCATCCCGGTGTGTCAGCGGGATCTCCGCGATCGCAGCTGCTCCAAAGGCCGAGGTCACGCCCGGTACGATCTCGTATTCGATCTTCGCGGCACGCAGTGCTTCAATCTCTTCTGCTATCCGCCCAAAAATCAGCGGATCGCCACTCTTCAGGCGCACGACCTGTAGACCTGAAGCAGCAAGCCCGATCATGAGGAAGTTGATCTCCGGCTGCGTGATCTTCTTTTTGCCGCAAAGTTTGCCGACATTGTGAATTTGAGCGAAAGGCGAAACCAGTTTCAGAACTTCCGGTGAGACCAATTCGTCGTGAAGAACCGCCTCCGCATGTTTCAACAGGCGTGCCGCTTTGACCGTCAGCAGATCAGGGTCGCCTGGGCCGGCTCCCACAAGAAAAACTTTGCCGGTCATGCCGCCCCTCCCTGGTTCTCGGAAGATTGGCGTAAGAGTTCGGCCTCGAGCGCCGCGCGGCTAGCCAGCGACTGCAACAAATTCCTTTTTCGTTCCTGGGGCAAATTCGACTTGAGTATCTCGCGCCGCGTTTCCCCCAACTCCGCCACCCACGTCTCGTACGCGGGACCAAACTGCTGCTCTAGTTGCTGCCGAATGCGCTGCGCCAGTGACGGACTCTGTCCCGAAGTCGAGATCGCGATTTGCAGGTCACCTCTCTTGACCACGGCCGGATAGTAAAAATCACACTGCGGGGGCACATCTACGACATTGCATAGAATTCGTCGCTCCTGCGCGTCCGCATACACTCGTTCGTTCAACTCGCGATCCGACGTGGCGACGATGACCAGGAATGCGCGCTCGAGGTCTGCCGTTTCGTAACCACGCTCTTCCAGCTGAACCATTGCTGATTTCGCCCACTGCTTGACGAGATCTGCCGCGTGTAGCGCAACAACCCGGACCTTCGCACCCGTTCCAAGGAGACCTGCAATCTTTTGCTCACCGATTTTGCCGGCCCCGACGACCAGTACCTCTCGCCCGTCGAGTTTCACGAATATTGGGAGCAGGCTTTTCATCGGTTATCCCTCCAGTCCGTGAGGCACGCGGCCAGGAGAAATATCTCGCGGAACTGCTTCCACCAGAGATCCGGCGAGAAATTCGCGAAGATTGTCGTTGTTATGCCGGCTGAAGAACTGCCGCAGGTTCTCGCCGTAGTGGCGGTCTTCCAGGTACCGCCGCAGCAGCCGCTCGATGGCATCCGGAACTTCGCTGGCCGGGCATCGGTACCCAACCGGTCTGGCGAAACCCTGGTTCAGTCCGACTGCACCACCTAGGCAAAAGTAGTAAGCGTCCACCATCCGGCCATCGAGCTTGATCTTTTTTCCCTCGATGCCAATGTCAGCGATCCAGTGTTGCCCGCAACTGTTCGGGCACCCCGTTACATGTAGCTTGAGGTCCTGGTCAAAACCCGGCATCCGTTCTTCGAGTTCTTCCACCAACCAGCGCGAAAAACTCTTGGTCTCGGTGATAGCAAGCTTGCAGAACTCCGCTCCACTGCATGCAATGGCTCCACGCCAGAATGGTGATCCGTCAGTTCGCAAACCAATGGCGTCGAGTTCCTTGGCCAATGCGTTCGCCTGTGTTCTCGGCACGTTGACGATCACCAGGTTTTGCATGGCGGTCGTCCGGAGTTGCCCGTCGGCAAAGCGGTCGGCAAGCTCTGCCGCAGCACGCATCTGTTCAGAATTGATTCGTCCGCGCAAGACTGCCGCGCCGACATAACTGAGGCCAGCCTGTTTCTGTGGATGGATTCCAACGTGATCCCGATAAACATCGTCGGGCGCTTCTTCGGGAGCAGCCGGATCGAGGGTGAAACCAATACGTTCCTGCAACGAACTAAGAAAATTATCGGCGGTCCATCCGTGTCGCAGGAACAAGAACTTCAACCTTGCGCGTTCCCGGTGCTCTCGCAGTTGTTCGGAATCGCGAAAGATCTCTGCAATCCCTTTCACTACCGGAAGCACTTGATCTGGCCGAACAAATGCATTCAACTGAGTGGCGAAGAATGGTTCGGCCGATAGGCCCCCGCCCACGCGCAGCGAGAATCCGGTTTCGCGCCGCCCGCCCACTTCACGCGTGAGGGCAGTCAGGCCGATGTCGTTGATTTCCGGATAGGCACACCACACGCGGCAGCCGGTGATCGAAATTTTGAATTTGCGGGGAAGGTTGTAGAACTCCGCATTCCCCATCAACGCTTGATTGATCCCCAACGCCAAGGGAGATGCGTCACAAATTTCTTCAGCATCGATTCCAGCAAGCGGGCAGCCTGTAACGTTTCGAGTTACGTCGCCGCAAGCGCCAAGCGTGTTCAGACCCACTCGTCCCAGCGCTTCGAGAACTTCGGGGAGGGCTTCGATGCTGATCCAGTGCAGCTGGATATTCTGGCGAACTGTTAGGTCGCCAATATTGCGGGCATAGTTCTGAGTAAGATCGGCGATGGTTCGCAATTGGACCGAGTTCAACATCCCGTTCGGGACGCGGATGCGAACCATGAAGTAGGGCAGCGCTTTGCCTTCGCCCCCTTTGCCGCCGAGAACGCCGGCTCCGTCCCCCTGCGTGTAAACGCCCCACCAGCGGAAATAGGTGCCGATCCACTCCGGCGGAATAGCGGAGAAACCTTCGCGCGCGAAGCGTCGAATCTCACCCAAGCCTTCCCACGGATTCTTCTCGCGCTTGAGCCGCTCGACTCTTTGTGCTTTCGTCTCTTGGATTGTGTTTGCCATAAAAATGAAAAACCCACCGCCAAATTGCTCTGGCGATGGGTTTATGAGTGCTGAGATTACTAATTTACTAAGTTAGCAGCCTCCCCGCGCCAGAACGCACGTATGCGCGACAACAACATGCGCACATACACATGGTCCGGCGAGTCTGGCTGCACAACGTCATAGGCACATGATCCTATAGGCCACAACAAATCTCGTCAACAAACCGTTGGATGAATAATTCCGATCAAAAGAATCACAAAAAAGTGAACCGTCGAGCCACACGTGTTCTCCCCCCTACAAGCAACCGACTGAAAGTACCGGCGTCCCGCCCGTATTGGCGCAAAAACATAGACAGTCTGTGTTTTGTTATCAAAACAAGACTAGGCGAGCGCCGGCAAGGGGCGGATCTGGATAAGCGGCCCATGCTTCTCGCCCTGTTCCCTGAGCAGCATATTCGCCGAGCGAATGCCAGTCCGCTGGAAAGACTTCTCGCAATCCGCCGTGGACGGACCGCGCATATTACCCTCCATGTAGGCGAGCCCTGGGCACCGCGTACATGTTCCGACATGAGAGCAGGTCGAACACACTGGCAGGTCCTTGGCCCGAATCGATCGCACTTGCTCCAACTCAGGCGATCCTCGCCAGATGTCCAGAAACTTCTGGTGCCGCACATTTCCCGTCGGCAAAGGAAACTGAACGCAGGGAAATACGTCGCCATAAGGTGAGATGTAGCAGGCCGTATGCCCCGCACTGCACGGATATCCTTCCATGATGTCCTCACCCGGCGGCGGAGGTGGTGCGCAAAATTCTTCTACATCGCCGACCAGGTCGGAATTCCTGAACACATTCTTCAGTTCCTCGCTCGGAGGCCTGAGTGCCAGGATGGATGTGTCACCATCAATCTTAGGCGTGATCGTGGGATCGAGCGTATAGTGCACACCTAATTCTTTCGCCAGTGCAATAACTCCCGCGCCGTCGCCCACATTCTCAGTCATCAGCACATTGGCCATCGTTACCTTGAGCCCCTGGGCTTTCAAGAAACGAATCGCTTCGACCGTATGCTTTAACGATCCTGGCAGTTTGGTGATTCCATCATGCACTTCCGCTCGATGGGAATAAACACTGATCTGAATCTGTTCGACGCCCAGTTCGCGGATGCGCCGCGCTTCCGCTTCGCGAATCATCACCCCGTTGGTTTTGATCTTGACGTTGAACAGTAGTCGGCGCGCGTATGCGACGATCTCCAGGAAATCGCGACGCATGAAGACTTCGCCGCCGCTTAGAACCAGGAAGAAAACCCCGGCCTCGGCCAACTGGTCAAGGACGTCCTTGATTTCCGCCGTGGTCATCTCCCCCAAATCATCATGATCGAGATAGCAATGCACGCACCGCTCGTTACAGCGGTACGTCACGTCGACGTGAACACTGATCGGCACGCCTAACTCGAGCGCCCGGTAGTTCATCTGCGACATCAGGTTCATTGCGCCCCCGGAGATGCGGCCGACGATTGTTCGATGGGAGTGTCGGAAACCAGCAGGATGCCATGCTGCGCCAAATCGTTCACGAACTGCTCGGCATCCCGGCTGGCGTGTTCCTCGTCGATATCGAATCGCTCACAGATCTTCTGCGAAATGATGGTTGACAGGGGCGTGTGCCCATCCGCTGCTTGCCAGATTACGGTCGCCACTTCATTGAGCGTAAAGAACGTCGAGTCGGTTACCGACATTACCATCATCTCACCGCCCAGCATACGCGCGGCGATTTGCGTGCTCCTGGCTATGTATTTCTCTGTCATGACTGGCGAATCATCTCCCAAACCCGCTGATCCGGCACAAACGTCAAGCGCTTTACGGGAACGCTGGATACAAATTCGCAAGCCGACTGGAACACCATCTTCACGAGTTCGGTGTCTTCCGCGAAGAACAAGATGTTTCGCAACAACAGCCGCGCTGCTTCTTTCACGTCAATATCCTCAACCCTGTTTGCCGGCCCTTTCGCCAGCAAAAACAGAGTCGAGACGGGTGCGGATTGGTTTTCCCCTGGCTTTGCCAGCTCCCCGGAAAACGGCGTTCCACATGCCCGATAACCGCCGCCCTCGCGGCGAACGTAAGACACCTCATCGGTCAGCAGAGTGACATCAGGCGGGGCTAATCTTGAGATCGTCGTTTTTCCCGCACCCGAAACTCCCGCGAACAGATACGCGCGTCCTCCACGTATCCCACTAGCCGCATGCAACAGAAAACCACCTTCTTCCGCCAGGATCAACGTATGCACAATGCGCAACACCGAATCAATCGCGTACGGGCTGGCAGCTTGCCGTATTCGCCCCAGCGCCGACCTCGCGTCCCACTCCGCCTCAAAATCTCCGCGCTTCAAGTGCCAGTTTCCGTCGCGAACCTGCACGATCACATTCTCATCCGCGTCCTTGTCCTCCGAGGGCTCAAGGAGCTCGACATCGAACGCATACCGCGGCTGCTTGGAGTCGCCGATAAACCCGCTGTACCGGCTCTCGAGCATTCGCCGGAATCCTGAGTCCCCAGTGCGCAGTAATATTGGCATCCCGCCAATATCGATGGCCACTCCGGGTCTCTGATCGAGGCCGCTCATGCACAATCTTCCTGCGCGGACAATGGATCGGGCTGAACTTCCCGAACCAGGGCGCGCCGCAATCGCAATGCAATATTTACTGCAACAGCCGATCGACCTAGGAGCGCCCCTACGATACGATTCATCGGCGAACGCCGGCGCTCAGGCGTAATAGTTCGCCCTTTCCGCTCGATCAACGTCACTTTTCCAAGGAGTTCCGCTCCTGAAACGGGATCTGCGTGGGTCATCGAGTCTCCACGCGTGCTGAGTGGGTAAGAATTCCCATCCGCGATCAAAGTGAGTCGGTGAACCCGAAAGCCATCTTCGGCCAAGACCAGAACGATATCCCCGACGCAAATGTCCGCTGCCCGCTTGCTTTCGATGCTGAGCACATCTCCCGGCCAAATGGTGGGAAGCATACTGGTCCCTTGCGCTTTCAACCGGATCCGGTTTCCGGAGCGCAGCACGTCGACCGCAAGAGTGAGCCTTGAGTTCTGGCGAGCCTCGATGGCGGTTACCATCACGCGTGGATTATGAGAACTTCCGGTTGAACCGACATCCTTGCACGGTCGGGTGGATCTTGCCGCAAGCGAGCGCCATGGTTTCGAAGACCTTTTCGTGCTTGAACTCCGGCTTTTTGTACGGCCGCTTGGGCGTACCCTTCTGGTCAGCGATATTTTCGCTGGCTTTCTGGTTTTTTTCTCTCATATCTGTCCACACGCCCCCGCCGGGCTGGGCGACGATAAGGTGATGAGGTGCGTTGCCGCTAAGTGTATAACAACTATAAAGTTTTGATAAGCAGTAATGTTCCGTCGGATGCACTCGAAGTACACCTTGGATGCCCACTCGCTCATCCCAATCTGTTAACGCGTTCAACCCCGAATTCCGCATGCTGCTTGCGTGCTGTCAACATACGTGTCGACGCCCGGAAATCGAACGCCTTGTGGATACCGTCGACTCAACCGTCCTTCTGGAACTTGCCGAAAAGCACGGGATAATCCCGCAGCTTCACCTCGGCCTCGCCGACTATTCAGCTCGCATTCCTGCCTGGGCGGACTTGCACAGTCTTTTTGAGAAAAATGCCCGGCGAGCACTTTGGCTTACCCAACTCTTGGAAAAAATCCTGGGTCTGCTGCATTCCCGTGAAATCGACGCTCTGCCCTACAAGGGTCCGGCCCTGGCACAAGTCCTGTATGGTGACATCTCCATGCGTCAATACATGGACCTCGATATCCTGGTTCGCACCGCTTGCCTGCCCGCGGCCAACGACGCTTTACGGGAGATCGGCCTCTCTCGCCACCTCCAGCTAAATCCGGCCGAAGAACAGGCTTTCGTCGATTCTCACTACGAATACGCTTTCGATGGATTCGGCGCACCCAACATCGTCGAACTCCAGTGGCAAATTCTGCCGCGGTTCTACGCGATCGATCTAGAGGTCGAACCACTTTTCGACCGGGCTGTCACCGTTCCGCTCGGCGGGTCTCATGTGCGCTCTTTGTGCAACGAAGACCTCTTCCTGGTTTTGTGCATTCACGCTGCCAAGCATCTATGGGGACGGCTTTCCTGGATCCTGGACATCGCACGACTAGCGGAAAGCGGTTCGATCGATTGGGACACGATCGACAAACGAGTTAAGAGCTTGGGTATAAGCAGGATTGTGGCAGTCTCGTGCGCCCTCGCCCGTTCGCTATTCGGGACCGAATATCCCGGTTCCACGAGCTTCGCGGTAGATGAAGATGTTGTCCGGTCGATCCTGCAGAGATTGCCGGCCGGCGAGCAACCCGACACAGAGTCCCCTGGTTATTTCCGTGAGATATTTCGCCTACGCGAGCGACGATCCGACCGCATTCGTTTCGTATTTCGCCTTGTGACCACTCCGAGTATCAGCGAATGGAGCGTGGTTCGCCTCCCGCCATCGCTGTTTCCTCTCTATCGGGTCGTGCGGCTATTTCGACTGCTCGGCAAAATCGTCTAATCGGGCGTCATTTCGCATTGGCTTTGGCCCGTGCCAGCCCTGCGCGCAATGCCCGCTCAACGATCCGAGCGTGTCCGGCGTCCTCCATCGCTTTAGTCACAGTTGCGGCAATGCCGCCAGGCGTAGCCGCTTCGTGCAGCAGTTCGTCGAGCGGGATACCGCCCTCCCGCCAAGAAACAACGCCTTCTCCCAAGGCATGGGCCGCGGCCATCAACGCCGTCTTTCGATCCAAGCCGATCCGCTCGGCCGCCTTCGCCAGCGTCGCCAGCGCGTGATACCCGTGACTGACGGAATATGTGACCGTAAATGCATCGAACTTTTTCTCGGAGATTTCCAACACGCTTCCTACTCTTCCGAAGAAATCTCGCACTTCTTCTTTCGCCCGGGTTGGCGTCCCGGGCGGGAAAGTTAATGCAGTGAGTCCCTTTCCAAAGCGGCAGGTGGGACTCGGCATGGCACGCACCCAGGCGACTCGGCTGCCTAGCTGGCGCCGGAGCTGGCGAAGCGGGATCCCAGCCGCCACGCTCACGGCAGTCACGGCACGCGGGATATCCTCGATCTCCGACAGCAAGTCCCGCACCGAGTCTGGACGGACGGCAACCATCAGCAAGCGCCCCGGTGCAACCGCTCGCTGCAGATCTGATTCAGTTTTGACCCCGAATCTTCTCTTCAGTAGACGGAGTTTCTCAGGGTTGCGATCGTAGACCAGGATCGGTTGGGCATACGATGCTAGCCGCAATCCTGAAATCAACGCAGTCGTGATCCGGCCGCCGCCGAGGAAAACTGTCGCGCTATTCACAGCGAGGCGCATGCCTCGTCTGCTGCACGGATCAAGGTTTCGACATCGCTTTGCGTGTGAGCGGTGCTGATAATCCAGTGCAGCCCATTGGAAGGCGTCATGTAGATCCCGCGGCCGAGCAGCGCCTGCACGAAGCGGCTGTACTTCGCGGTATCCACGTACGAGCAGTAGTCGCGGTAGTCTCGTATTTCATCGCGTGCCGTGAAGTAGATCTGAAACATCGGCCCAAACCCTTGCACTATGGCCTTCAATTTTCGACGCGTGAAGACCTCCCGTAAACCGGCAATGGCGCTATCGCCGATCACATGCAGTTGCCGGTAGGCCCCGTGGTCGCCCGCAGAAAGCAGGTCGAGATTCGTCGCCACCACCTTCATCGTTAATCGATGTCCGTTAAAGGTCCCGTAATGCAGAACCATGTGATCGCCCCATCGCATACGGTCGAGAATTGAACGCGAACCTGCGACCGCTCCAATCGGGAACCCGGCGCCAAGAGCCTTTCCGAACGTGCTGATATCGGGCTTAACTCCGTAGTATTCCTGGCACCCTCCCGGTGCGTAACGGAATCCCGTCACAACTTCATCGAGAACCAGCAAGGCGCCGTACTCCCGTGTGATCTCTCGTACCTTCTGCAGGTAGCCCTCTTTCGGCAGAATGCAGCCCATGTTCGCCATGATGGGCTCGGTGATCACTGCAGCCAGATCCCGACCGTGCTGTTCCATCACCCGCTCAAATGCTTCCACATCGTTCCATGGCGTAATCACCACGTCATCGAACGTTGCCGGCGGGATCCCTTCTGAGTCCGGAATACGTGCCGGATTTTCACGCGGACCTAACTGTTCCGGCGGATGACTATGTGCATTGAGAAGGTAGGGATCGTACCAGCCGTGATAATGGCCTTCGAATTTCAGAAATTTTGTCCGACCCGTATGCGCTCGCGCTAACCGCAGCGCCAGCATAGTCGCTTCGCTCCCGGTGTTCGCGAAACGCACGCTTTCCGCCGACGGCACCATGCGCTGGAATTTCTCGGCTGCCTCAACTTCCGCTGAAGTGGCTGCCGCAAAGTGCGAACCTTCCGCCACGCTCTCGGACACGACCTGGACGATCCGCGGGTGCGCGTGGCCTTGGATCAGGGCACCGAACGACATCATGAAATCGACATACTCGTTTGCATCCGCGTCCCACACGTGCGATCCCCGACCGCGCTCCAGCACGATTGGGCCGCCCGAGTACACCGCCGACCCTCGTGACGGCGAATTCACCCCCTCGACCAGCGTTTGCTGTGCCCGTTCAAACCACTGCCGGGAGCGGTCCAATTTGCGTGACTCGGTGGTGGAACTCATCAGTCCGCCGTGCCGCCTCCATCGACCGCCACTGCCGCACCTGTCATGAAAGACGAATCATCTGACGCCAGAAACAGCACTACCTTGGCAATTTCCTCGGGACTGCCAACTCTTCCCATGGGACGATTGGCCGCGCCGGCCATGTAATCCTCCCAGCGCAGCCCTCGAAACTGCGCATCCTGCGGCAGCATCGGCGTATCGACGTCTCCCGGGCAAACGCAATTCACGCGAATACCTTGCCTGCCGTGATCAATAGCCATGGCTTTCGTAAGCAGAACAATGCCCCCTTTCGCGGCACAATACGCCACGGCCTTGTCGCCGCCAACCAGTCCCCAACCCGAACTGTTGTTGACGATCACTCCCCCGCCCTGCCGGATCATGTGTGGCAGGACATACTTCGACATGAGGAATGTACCTTTCAGGCTGACGTCGATCTGCTCGTCCCATTCTTTTTCCGTGCACTCGATGGCATCGTGCGCGTAGAAAACACCGGCATTATTGAACAAGATGTCGACTTGACCGAATTTCCTCACGGTCTCTTCCACTACGCGTTGGCAATCTTCGGATCGGGAAACATCCGTCTTGATGAACAGACTTGAGACAGAATTGCCAATCCTGTCGCTTACTGCTTTGCCCCGATCCAGGTTCCGTCCTGTGATGACAACCTTGGCGCCCTCTTTCGCAAACAACTCTGCCGTGGCCGCCCCAATTCCAGATGTCCCGCCAGTGATAATCGCGATCTTGTCTTGCAGGCGCATCACACCGACCCCGCCAGGCCGCCGCCGTCCACGATCAGCGCCGTGCCGGTCACAAACGAAGACGCGCCGCTCGCCAGGTAAAGGGCAGCCTGCGCGATTTCTTCCGGCGTTCCTACCCGTCCCAACGGTCGTTTGGCTGCCTCGGACAAAAACTTTTCGTCCCCTTCTCCGAGTTGTCGGGCTTCATTGCGCAGCATCGCAGTATCCGTATCTCCGGGGCAGATACAGTTCACTCGAATATTCTGCGGCCCATGGTCAACAGCCATCGCTTTCGTAAGCAGGACAACACCGCCTTTGGAAGCGCAGTACACCGCCGCTTTCGCACCTCCCGTCAGCCCCCACCCCGAAGCGGTGTTGATGATGACTCCACCACCCTGCTTGGCCATGATCGGTATTGCACACCGGGACATCAGGAAGACTGACTTCACATTCACGTCCATCACACGGTCCCAATCATCTTCGCTGAGATCGACGACCGTTGCCCGACGAATAATGCCGGCATTATTGAACAGAATGTCCAGCCTCCCGAATTGCTCAAGCGCGTATTCGACTACCTTTTTACAGTCAGAGGTCCTGGTGACATCACACGGGAGGAACCGGGCCCGCTGGCCGGCGTTCGCGATTTTCTCGATCACCTGCTCGCCACTCGAACGATTGATGTCAGCGACGACAACCGCTGCACCCTCTCGCGCAAATAGCTCTGCCGTGGCGTGGCCAATACCCGATGCGCCACCGGTAATCAAAGCGACTTTGTCTATAAGCTGCAAGGTAAAACGCGTGGCGTCCAGATCCACTATGCTGGCTACTTAATGGTCTCGGCTGTTACAGATCCGCAATCTGCGAGTGTTTCCGTTACAGTTCCTTTTTCCGCAACTGTATTTTCGAATTCCTCGATCTTGTTCATCAAAAGAATCAACGCACTGGGGTACCGAGCTTTTTCTGTCAACGAGGCTACGTAATACCCTCTCGTTTGTATCTCCTTCTGTGCTCCGTTCTCGGAAAATACTTTCATCTTAGAAAGCTCGAAAAAATCTATTGGATTGTGAGGTGGTGCGAAATAAGGCTTCAGTCTACGTACCTGTTTGGATTCCAGAAACTCAGAGAAATCGCTAATTTGCCATGAGGCGTCATCCGGGAATCGGTACTCTCGTGTCTCTTTCTTTTCAGGGCGAGAAACCTTCCCGCTTTCATCCTGCAGGGCAACGGCGGCCGTCGACCAAGACGAAAGCAGGACCCTTCCATCCGCGTACAAAGTCAAACAGGATGTGCCCTTTTGACCACCAAGTGGTCCAGAGGAATCCTCATAAACCGTCAAGATGACTCTGGAAGACTTCTGGGCTGAAACTGGCAAGCCCGCCAATACGAAAATACCCACTGCCCAAAAGCTCGCAGTCGCTTTCATCACCGGCTCGCCAGCCCCCCCGCCGTCTCCGCGCCATCCGCCGTATAAACGTGGCCTGTCATATAAGCTGCATCGTCCGACGCCAGGAAAGCAAAGAGTGCCGCAATCTCCTCTGGCTTCGCATGGCGCCGTAGCGGAATCTTTCGATTTACCTCGTCGAGCATCTCGTCGGTGTATTCAGCACGCTGCATGGGCGTAAGCACGTAACCTGGTGCCACCGCGCATACCCGAACTTTCGGCGCGAGTTCCAGTGCCATCGACTTTGTCAGCTCGATCACTCCCGCCTTGGTCGCGTTGTAATCCGCGTAGTACGGATAGCCCATGATCCCGTTGGTCGAAGCTGTTTGCAGGATTACCCCGCCATCATGGTCCATCATGTGCTTGGCGGCTGTCTGGGCCACATTGAAGACGCCAGTGAGATTGACGGCGATGACCTTGTCCCATTCTTCCGGAGTTATATCGAGGAACTTGTGCCGGATGCTGATCCCGGCATTGTTCACCACCACATCGAGCCCGCCCATCATGCCAACTGCATCGTGAATGGCCGCCTTCACCTGTCTGAGATCGGAAACGTCCGCGTCCACGGTCCCGGCCAGATCCGCCAGTTGGCGCCGAATTCGCTCGCGGCCTTTCTCGTCGCGGTCAAGCACGCACACCGAGGAGCCTTCCTGCAGGAAGCGAGCTGCCGTCGCCGCCCCAATTCCGCTCGCGCCTCCCGTAATCAGGACGCGCTTACCTTCCAAACCTCGCATGAAAACTCCTGTGGGAACTGTGAATCCTAGCAGAGAACTCTCGGGAACTGAGAGAGGCGGAAGACGTTATTTCTTTACAGCGGCTTCCCGTAGAACAAGGCAAAGAACTCGACGATCAGAATGACCAGTACCATCAACTCCAGGGCAAACGCCCGCCCCTGGTGGAATTGCTCCACCATAAATTTGTAAAGCTCTTCGGCCGTTCGGAGCTTTTGATTGACCAGGTTCTTGTAATCAGGTACGCCTACCTTAGCCGCCGCCAGCCGGTAGAGACGGGCAGAAAACATATCGCTGAGGAACTTGATCGCGTTATCGACTCGTTCGGTAAGCTCCATCACGTCTAACAACTCGGTATGCAATCTTGATGCGGCGCGAGCCAGGCGCCAACGTGCCAGTATTCCTGTGCCCTTTTCCAGTGAGTCGTACACGGAAGCCAGTTCCCGGGTCATCAAGTCGTCATAGTGCCGGAACTCCAGCAACTGAGAATTGGCATACTCCAGCAGCTGAACCGCGGTCTCCGCACCCGCGGCGCTGTCATACAAGAAAGTCCCATTCCAGCCGATTACAGCCAAATCATTCGGGTAATAGGAAATCCGCGACTGGAGGATTTCCGCCCTTTCTCCTTCTGACAGAGCTACGGTCTCCCCGCGCACAATCTGGGCGACCTGTCCCCCATGCTCGGCCAGCAGATCAGCTGCCGTCGGCCTGCCCGCAGCCTCACGTACGTGAAAAATGAAGTAGTCCTCGCTCAGCCAGTCCTTATAAGGTTTGACCAATGCCGGTGTAGCTCGCTCCAGTTTTTGTCGAGCGATCCGCGCCGCCACCCGCTCAAAATCCGAATTCCAAACCCACCGGCTGGCCAGTTGAACGAGCTTGTCCCAATCTCCGGAGAAGGGCAGCTCGAAGATTAAGCTCACTACCCCGTAATCGTAGTACTTGATCTGTCCTTCAAGCCGCTCCCCGGTGTCCAGGACCACCGACTCGATCGGTTCCACTACCGGCGGCCGCTCGTATCGAACATAGGCTGGTGCGGCCTGCTTAAACGCAGGCTGCAGCCGCTGCGCGCCAAAAATGTCCCGGAGTTGGTCCAGCCGGATCTCTTCGCATACGTCGAATTGCATGAGCACGAGCAGAGAACCGTGCACGGACGGTTCAAGGACCGGCTCCTTGCGAAGATGGGCAGTCACATCGGTTACTACCAAAGGGGTGGAAGATTTCGTTTCGCGTTCCATAGGGGACTTGGGCAGGGCTTACGAGCAGTAGCAGTCCATCGCCTTACCTCTTCTATTGTCCCAAATGAAGCGAGCTCTGGCGAGGTATGTAGATGTAAGTGATTGATTAAAAAGGAGGAATAACTATCGCCGGGATCTGTTCAGGGCCCATAACAGGGCGCCTCCAGCGGCTGCGCCCGCTGCAACGAAACCGGCCCTAATCATCGAATTCCGCACGGCTAAGGCGCGTTTTTCGACCCGTTTTCGTTCTGGATAGTCTCCTTCGGTGCCGCGTACGCCGTCCTGAAGTGCCATCTGTATCAGTTCAGCCAGGTGGAGTGCATGTCGATCCGTGCACTGCGCAATCTGCTCCCGGCAGCTGAACCCGTCTGCAACGATGAGAATATCCTTCCCCGCATTTCTTACCGCTGGCAGCAGTTCCAGTTCTCCGACGGCAAGTGATACCTCGTACTTGTCATCTTCAAAGCCGAACGAGCCAGCCATGCCGCAGCAACCGGGCGACGGAGCCGTGAAATCTACCCCCATCTTGCGCAACACAGTCTCCTCATCGGTCATCTTCATAACCGATTTGTGATGACAGTGGCCATGGAGAATCGCCTTCCTCTCCAACCGTGGCAGTTGAAAATCGGGTGCGTATCTTTCCAGGAACTCGCTCAAAAGAAAGGTCTGTTTGGCCAGCCGCTGGGCGCGCTGGTCCTTGGGGAAGAGATTTAGAAGCTCATCCCGGAATACCGCCGCGCAGCTAGGTTCCAGCCCTACAACGGGAATACCCGCTTCGAGATAATCGGCGAGGACATCGAGTATTTGCAGCAGAAGTTCCTTAGCACGGCCAAGCATCCCGAAATCATATAAAGGACGGCCACAGCAGAGGTTTCCGGGTGGCACCAAGACTTCGAACCCAGCAGCTTCAAGTACCTCCACTGCGGCAATGGCTGTGTCCGGCAGGAAGTAGTTATTGAAAGTGTCCGGCCAGAGGATTACAGGCAAGCCACCGGGATTCGGATTGGCATGCCGCTCTAACCGGCGCTTGAACGGAACTGGAGCGAAGGCTGGGATACGTCGCTCTTTCGGCATACCCGTGGCCATCTTTGCGACGTCACCGAGAAACGGAAGTTGTGTCGTAAGGTTTGCCAAGCCCGGAGCCGCCGACGCCAGCCTCGCCCAGATATCGATGTTCCCGAATGCGTAGGCACGGAATGGGCGTGGCTTGCTTTCATAGTAGTGAGAGAGAAACTCGGCCTTGTAGGTAGCAAGATCCACTCCAACCGGACAGTCGCTCTTGCACCCTTTGCAGGAGAGACAAAGGTCCAGGGAGTTTTTGACGTGCTCATCTTGCCAGCCACCCGTAATCACGTCGCCTTTGGCCATTTCCCAGAGCAGATGTGCCCGGCCGCGAGTTGAGTGCTCTTCCTCGTGGGTCACGCGGTAACTTGGACACATGACCCCGCCTTCGGCACGCCGGCATTTGCCGACGCCTACGCAACGGAGGGTCGCATGTGCCAGGCTGCCGTGGTCCTCCGGATATCGAAAGTGAGTTTCAGGTTCCCAAGGTCGGTAGTCAGCGCCCAACCTTAGGTTCTCGTCCATGCGGTTGGCGTCGACCAACTTCCCCGGATTCATCTTCCAGTCGGGATCCCAGATCGATTTGAACTCGCGGAATGCCTGCACCAACTCCGGCCCGAACATCTTCGGATACAATTCCGCCCGGGCCTGTCCATCACCATGTTCCCCAGACAGCGAGCCTCCGTAACTGACCACCAGGTCCGCGGCCTGCTCCATAAAGCTGCGGAACTTGCGAATGCCCGGCTCGCTCTCGAGATCGAAGCTGATGCGGCTGTGTACGCAAGCGTGACCGAAGTGCCCGTAGAGGACCCCGCTGTAGTGGTACTCCTTCATCAGTTTGCGGAGGTCTCTTAGGTAAGCCCCTAATTTTGAGGGTGGTACCGCTGAGTCCTCCCAGCCTTCCCAAGTTAACGGCTCTCCCGGCACGTGCGAGATCGCTCCGAGACTGGATTCGCGAACTTCCCAAACTTTTTTGGCCTGACGCTTGTCGCCAAAAAGGCGTACGTTCGAAGCATTCGGATTCTCATGCAGCGCCTTTACCATCTTTTGCGCACGGTCATCCGCTTCCGCCTGAGAATCCCCTCCAAACTCGACGAATAGCCATCCATTCCCCTCCGGAAGCAGAGCAAGGCCTTCAGAATTGAGCCCTTTCCGGCGTGTGAACTCGACCAGGTACTCGTCAACGCCTTCCAGTCCGATAGGTCCATACGACATGATTTCGGGAACTCGGTCGCCGCAGGTAAAAATATCCGGGTAGCCTATGACCGCTAACGTCCGAAACTGCGGGCTCTTGACCAGTCGGCACGTTGCTTCGAGGACAGTAACGCAGGTCCCCTCTGACCCGACGAGTGCACGAGCGACATGGAAGTTGTTTTCGGGAAGAAGAAAGTTAAGGTTGTAGCCCGAGACACGCCTTGGAATGTTGGGATATCGTTGCCGAACCTGGTCGCCATGTGTGGCTGCCAGTGCCGCCAGTTTGCGGTAGATCTCACCTCGGCGTCCCTGTTCGCGGCAAACTCTCTCCAGTTCTCCACTGGGCGTAGCGCCGACCTTTAGACGCACTCCGTCATAGGTTAAGACATCGAGTGCTTCAATATTATCGTCGGTTTTCCCCGCCATCACGGAGTGCACGCCGCAGGAGTTGTTGCCGATCATGCCTCCCAACGTGCATCGCTCATGGGTCGCCGGATCGGGCCCAAAAGTGAGCTTATGCTGCTCGGCGGCGTTTCGAAGATGGTCGAGTACAACCCCCGGCTGTACACGAGCAATCCTCTCCTCTGGATCAATTTCCAGAATGGAAGCCATGAACTTTGAGAAGTCGATGATCAGTGCGACGTTACAACATTGGCCAGCCAAGGACGTTCCGCAACCTCGCGGCAGGACCGGCGCCCCACATTCCCGGGCAAGGGCAACAGCCGCCACAACGTCTTCGGTGTCTCGCGGAATAACGACACCGATTGGGACCTGGCGATAATTGGATCCATCGGTGGCATACAATGCCCGGCTTCCGTTATCGAAACGCACCTCACCGCGCAAGTGACGACGAAGGGATGCTTCCAACCCGGCAGCATCGACCGAAGTGGCCTTCATGCCGGAATGTGCGGAACCTGCGTGCATCGTGACGAACTATCGAGAACTGCTGCCGCCTTTATGTATGTTGGCAATGTTAAATTGACTGCCGTTTCCCAGCGGGGTGATGTTGATCGTGATTGCGCCGTTGCTGTCACTCTGCACTATCGTGAAATGATCTCCGCTACCTGCTGTGACATTCGCATTCGGAAAGCGCTGCTTGTAGAAATCCGCCACCTTGCTGACTGAGTCATCGCTCTCGAAGCGAGCGGCAACGGTCGTCATACCGCCGATTACAGCGCTGGCCGAGCTGTTTTTTACAATGCGGGCACCTGGATAGATCTCCATTCCCAGATTCTTGGCTGCTGCCTCGGCATCGGCATTCGTCTCGACTGTCCCGAACGGCGTATAGACACTAACTTTGTCGCCCTCCTGCTTCACATGAGAACGGCGGGCAATCTTGATTCCGACAATCACAGAGGTCGTAATCCCCACAACCACCAATGCCACGAGGACCACACTAATGATCAATATCGTTTTAAGCGCACTTCCTTGAACTGGCGGGGGAGGTTGAGTTACGCCAGCAGGTGTGGTCGACGAGATTGCCGGAAGGGCTCCCGGGGTCACGGCGGCACCACATTTTTCACAAAAGCCTGCCCCATTAGGGAGAGATGCTCCGCAGGAATTGCAGAAGGCCACGTTTCACCTCGCGGATAACGCGACGCGAGTATACCGCAGAGCAGTATGAAGTGTCGGTGCGGAGGGAAGTAAGAAGCCTGACAATTAAGCCATTTGCAAATTGATATGTT
Organism: Terriglobales bacterium; assembly: GCA_051984555.1. GTDB lineage: Bacteria > Acidobacteriota > Terriglobia > Terriglobales > Acidobacteriaceae > Gp1-AA122. The sequence goes on from JBPYEW010000225.1 coordinate 35,843, forward strand.
TGGGACTTCAGGCTGGAGAGTTTTTATTCTCGGATTACCAGACTACGAAATCGGCAAATTAGCGTCAGTTCCACGCGCGACTAATGTAGTCGGTCATGCTTAACGCGAGAAGAATAAACAGCCAGAACAAACCCGCGACGATCACTACGATCGTCATCTTGTCGCTGATGTACTTCACACCCATAAAAAACAGCGCGACTAAGAGCATCTTGCAAGTAGCAATGATGAGTGCCGCGACGATATTGAAAGGTCCGAGTTCCAGGTAGGACACGCCCGCCGTCGCGACCGTGAGACAGATCAGGGTAATCCAAATGGTCGTATAGAACTTGGTCGAGATTACCGGATGCGACATGATTGCCTCTTATCCATGTTTATGAGCGATCAGGTAGAGCAGCGGGTAGAGGTAGATCCAGACGATATCTACGAAGTGCCAATACAAGCCCGTGATCTCTACCGGGTTGTAGTACGCAGAGGTGTATCTGCCCCGCCACGCCTGAAATGCAATGACCGACACAAGCCCGACACCAATGATCATATGAAGGGCGTGGAAGCCGGTCATCGCCCAATAGAACGAAAAGAAGAGCGAGACGCCCTGTGGATCGGGACCTGAGTAGTCCCAGTGTAAGCCTGGAAACTCTGCTCTCTGCCAATGCAGGTAGTACTCCTCGGCTTTGATTCCCAGGAACGCCAACCCGAACAAAATGGTTACGATCAGGAACAACACGATTAGCTTGCGCTGTCCCAGCTGGGCGGCACGCACAGCCAGCACCATAGTCAAACTGCTGCACAGGAGCACGATGGTATTGACAGTGCCGTACCAGAAGTCCATGTGCTGGCTGCCTTCTACCCACGCGCCATAGTGCAGAAAGCGATAAATCATGTACCCCGCGAACATCCCTCCGAAGAACATGATCTCGGTAATCAGAAACACCCACATTCCCATCACCGAGGCATCGGTTTGCTGCTCCATCGATGAAAAATGATGTTGCAGGTCCGGGTTGTGAGTGGCGATCGCCGGGGTGCTATCGCTCAACGGGGACCTCCTTCGGTTCATCGATCTGATCGTAGTTATAGGCTTCCCACGTTACGGTTGGGGTCTCGTCGAAATTGAAAGTGGGTGGAGGGGATGTTGTCATCCACTCCAATCCAGCCGCGTGCCAGGGATTCGCTTCCGCGACCTTGCCATACCGCATGGACCACAGCAGGTAGATCATGGGGAGGATATATCCCACCGCAAGGATGGTAGCGCCCGCGGTTGATAAAACGTTGAGTACTTGGAACTCCGGCGAATACTGCCAATAACGCCGAGGCATCCCGATAATCCCTAGAATGAACTGAGGGAAGAAGGTGAGGTTGAAGCCTATGAAAATGATCAGCGCCGCAAGTCGTCCCCAGCTTTCCGGATACATTCGGCCGGAAATCTTGGGCCACCAGAAGTGAATACCTGCCAGGTATGCGATCACCATTCCGCCCACCATGATGTAGTGGAAGTGGGCGATTACAAAGTAGGTATCGGTCACGTGCACGTCGATCCCGAGCGCGGCCACGAACAAGCCGGTTAACCCGCCCATCGTGAAGAGGCCGATGAACCCCAAGGCATAGAGCATGGGCGTGTCGTAAGAGATCGAACCCTTGTACATCGTCGACGTCCAGTTGAACACCTTGATAGCCGACGGCACCGCCACGAAATAGCTAAGCAGCGAGAACACCATCGCCGCATACAGCGACACACCGGCGACAAACATATGGTGAGCCCAGACGAGGAACCCGAGCACTGCGATCGCGATCACCGCCAAAGCCATGAACTTGTAGCCGAAAATTCTTTTCCGCGAGAAGCAAGTAACAATCTCACTGACCACGCCCATGCCCGGCAGGATCATGATGTAGACAGCGGGATGCGAGTAGAACCAGAACAGGTGCTGGAAAAGCAGCGGGTCGCCGCCCATTTGCGGGTTGAAAATGCCGAGATGGAAGATTCGCTCGAGAGCGACCAGCATTAGGGTGATCGCAAGCACCGGGGTTCCGAGCACCTGGATGATAGACGTCGCGTAGTTAGACCACACAAACAAGGGCAGTCGCGACCACGTCATTCCTGGTGCCCGCATCCGATGTATTGTGACAATAAAATTCAGTCCGGTAAGGATCGAGGAGAACCCTGCGATGAAGATTGCCAGCGCCGCGGATATGACATGAGTGTCCAGGAATTGCGTGCTTAGCGGGGTATAGAACGTCCAACCCGTGTCCACGCCGCCGGTCAAGATGGTGTACATCATGAGCACGCCGCCGGCGATGAACAAATACCAGCTCAGCAGGTTCACCCGTGGAAAAGCCAAGTCTTTGGCGCCGATCATGATCGGTACCAGAAAATTGCCCAAGACAGCGGGCACGGCAGGAATCAGGAAGAAGAAGACCATCACCTGGCCGTGCATGGTGAATAGCTTGTTATAGGTATCCGCCTGCACCAGATCACCCGCAGGTGTAAGGAGTTCCAGTCGGATTAGAAGCGCGAAGAAACCTCCGATAAAGAAGAAAAACGTGATCGACAGCAAGTACAGCAGCGCAATGCGCTTGTGGTCGGTGGTTAGCAGCCACGACGTGATGCCGTACTCTTTGTTCAGGTAATTCTCGCGTTCCGGAACCGGAACTGTTGCAGTAGCCATACTGATTTCACCTATTGGTCGACGGCGTCTCGCTGGTTGGCGGTTTCATATTCGGCGTGCCGGCCGCCCCGGCAGGCTGCTGACTCAGCGACTTAACATATTCCACGAGCGCGTTGAGTTGCTCCTCGCTCACCATCCCCTGGAACGTCGGCATAACCGGTTTAAATCCGGAAACTACCTTCGCCCCTGGGTTCAAGATCGATTCCCGGACGTAGTTCTCATCGGCAAGCACGGTGCGTCCGTCGTCCAGCAAAACAGGCTTTCCGAATACTCCGACAAGATTGGGACCACGTCCCTGGGTGTCCGTCCGGTGGCAAGTGTTGCACCCCAGCGACTGGAACAATCCTTGACCGGTATCGGCTAGCGAGCCAGAGGGAGCCCCGCCACTGGCCCATGCCTGGTAGTCCTTCGCCTCCATGACGATGACGTCACCTATCATCCCCGAGTGCATCGTTCCGCAATACTCGGCGCAGAACAGGTGATACACACCCGGTTTGGTGGCGCGGAACCAGGCCACTGTGTAGCGGCCCGGCAGCACGTCCTGCTTGATCCGAAACGCCGGAACGTAGAAGCTGTGAATCACATCTTGAGAGGTCATGATCATGCGCACATCGCGGCCCACGGGTACATGGAGCTCGTTGATCTCGCGCTGACCCTCCGCATGCTGGAACTTCCACATCCACTGCTTGGCGACGGTGTAGATTTCAGCCGAATCCTTAGGCGGGGTGCGTTCCTGGAAATAAATGACCGATCCCCAAACGAAAATGCACAGAAAAATACCCAAGGGGATGAAGGTCCAGGTGAATTCCAGAGCATTGGAACCTTCGATCTGTTCAGCCAGAATGCCAGGCTGTCGCCGATACCTGATCACGAAGATCGCAATCATCGTGAAGATGGCCAGGCACATAAATCCGCAAAGCGTGATCAGGAAGATTAAAAGCGCATCGACATTTCCCGCAAAATTCGACGCCCTGACCGGCCAAAGTGGAATATTTTGAAACATGATTTACTTGGTCCGTTCTGCTCCCATGTTGTGATCACGCCGGAACATCATGATCATGAAACCGCCCAGCAACACCATCGTCGCAACTCCCGCCAGTCGCAGCGCGCGGAAGATCACGAGGTTGTATTTTCCGGCCTCGACGTCATAGTGATAGCAGTAGAGAAGAATCTGGTCTGCCAGGTTGCCAATTTTCCCTTGTGAAGCCTGCACCATGGCAAGTCGCAGATCGCTCGGCGGGAACTCCACGCCATAGTAGTACTGCGCAATCTTCCCCTGCGGAGTCAGGACCATGATCGCCGTAGAATGCGCGAACTGCCCCGTCTTCTGATCGAAGTGGTACTGGAACCCCGCCGCCTTCGTCAACGCGGTGATTGATTCCTGCGCTCCGGTGAGAAAGTGCCATCCGTCGGCCGCGCTCGGACGCCCATATCGCTTGAGATACTGGGCCTTACTAACCGACGCATCTTGCGGTGTCTCTCGAGGATCGAAGCTGATTGTGAGGACGTCAAAATCCTTGCCGACATCGAACTTCATCCCTTTCATGGCACTAGTGAGACCCGCCAGCACTTCACTGCAAAGCATCGGACACTTGTAATAAACCGGATTTAAGATGAGAGGCCTTTTGCCGAAGTAGTCGCCCAACTTCACCGTCTCGCCGGTCTCATCGCGGAACGTCAAATCTGCTGGTATCTGCTGATTGAGGTGCTGCTCGATGCCAACATCTTTCAATCCGGGAGGACGCACATTGGCCGGAGGGCTCATAATGCCTGGCCCCATCCCCTGCGCATAGGCTGTCCCTACAAGCAGAGTCGTTAAGGCGACAACGGCACAAATGTTAGCTTTGCAGCGCACAGCTCTCCTTCCTATTCCTTTTGGGCCTTTGCTCCGGGTTGTTGCGCTTGTTGCTTCGCAGCGGGCTTCTGGCTTGGGTTACTGCCGGTTGTTGTAGGGCCGCTCTGCGAAGCGGTCGGCAACCCGCGCTGCACAATCAACTGCATGGCCCGTTCGACTGGGATGTGGGCAACGCCAGCATTCTGGTCAACCCATCCATACGTATTCAGTTTGTCCTCTTCCTGGCGTCGAAAGTCGTAAAGCTGCGATCGCTCATTCACTTCGAGCCTGGGAAGCGGAAATTTGTTAGCACTCGCGGGCGTAGGTTGCCGCAAGTCTTCGTTCGTTGTTTTGACCAGCGGGTTAACAGCAGCCTGGTGTCTCTTCTGGTACGTATCCAAGTAGGCGTACATACCAACCAGGATGATATGAATCAGCAATCCGGTAATCGCGAGCCCCGCCAGAAATCCAAGGATCCCGACAGCGCTGAGGTCTTCCCGTTCGTATTCAGTCTCTGGATGCCGGAGCTCAGTCATGCGCTGTCGCCTCCTCCAGCATGGGTTTCGTCATAGGGTCGAAAAGTGGTAGCAAGGGACGCAGCTTCAGGTTGTAGAAGAAGAGCCCCAGCCACAATCCGCCCATCGCCACAGGGATAATGATGTCGAGCCAATGAACAAACAGTCGCTTATGCATATTTGGCTCGATAAACCAAAATAGGTCTGCAAATCGCATCACGATGAGAAGAATCGCGACTTTCGCCAACCGGCTCACAACGCGCTTGCGCTGGCGCGACAAAAGCAGGACGAAGGGAACGGCGAAGTGAAACAATGCCAGTGCCACACCTAAGTACTGCCAGCCCCCAAACCAACGCCGGTAGTACCAGCTGATTTCGTCCGGCAGGTTGCCTGACCAGATGATCAGCAACTGCGAGAAGGAGAAGTATGCCCACAACATCGTGAACGTGAGCATCAGGTTCGCATGGTCATGCAATTCGGAGGGCTTAAGAATCTCCGCGAATGGCATGTGACGAAACAAAATCGCTTCGACGGCAACGAGAAAACACAGGGCCAGAAGCACTTGTCCGACAATAAAGATCATCGGGTAAATGGTCGAAATCCAACGCGCGTCCAGCGACATCACCCAGTCGATCGCTGCAAATGAAATCGTGAATGCGTAAATAATCAATCCGGGAGCGCTGACTTTCTTATAGCGCTGGCTGAAGTCGCGTAAGGGGGCTTCATCCTGCTGGCGCGACCATTTGGTCAGAAGGTAGGTCATCCCCCACCAGATCAACAGGAAAACGATCCCTCGCAGGGCGTACCCGGTCTGATTTAAGAATGGACCGGTGATCTCTTTTAACTCGGGAGTGGCGGCGACCTTTTCGGGTTTGGCCCAGTCGTAGAGATGATGGACGCCAATAATTAACGGGATGAACAGAACAGCCATCAGCGGCAAACAGTTCATGCCCGCTTCGAGAATCCGGCGTATTACAAAGCCCCACTTTCCCCCAGTGAGGTACTGGACCATGAGCAGCGCCATGCAACCCAGACTCAAGCCCAACCATGCCATGAAACCGAGCAGGTAGGAGTGCATGAACTGCTCGCCCGGACTGACGAACAGTCCGATAATGGCCAGCAACGTACACAAACCACCGATCATCAGCGAGCGCTGCTGGATGGTCTGTGCAACCGGCGGTGGCAACAGGTCGATATTGTGCACACGCGCGGTGCTCATTCTGAACGCTCTCCCATCTTGTGCTCGGGCCCTGAGATCCGATTTCTTTCTGAGGGAACCCCTGGTTCATCCAATGTGGCTCCCGATCCAGGATCTCCCCGGAATCTTGGCGGCTCGGACGGTATTTGCTGCCCTTGCGGAATGTCTGATGTCGTCGCGCCTTGGCTCAACTGCAGCGCGCGGATGTAGCTGACAATTGCCCAACGGTCTTGCGGCGAAATTTGTGACGCATAGTCCGGCATCATCCCAAAGCCGTGCGTCATGACGTCGAAGAAGTACCCCAAGGGGGCTTTGCGAAGACGATCAATGTGAAACGACGGAGGAATTCTGGCGAATCCGCGTTTCGGGACATACCCATTGCCATCACCCACTCGCGAGTGGCAGGGGGAACAGTAAATATTGAAACGCTCTCTTCCGCGCTCCACCAATTCCTGAGTCACGGGGAAAGGCATATAGTCTCCGGGATTGTTGGTACCCGGAATCATGCCTGAATAGAAATAGCTGTCTTCGTGTGCCTGACCGCGTGCCACGGCCCCCTCGACGGGGGGACGCGACGACCTGAGATCGGCGTAGAAATCACTTTTCGCCAGCGGCTTAAACTTTGGTTGGTCGTGCATGTCCTGACGACATCCGGCGATCACGATCAGTGCCAAGAGACCGACAGGCGCAATGGTTCGGAGATTCACCATGATCTAGCTTGGCACCTCCGAGATCGCATGCGGTTCCATGCTCTCAAGGAATCTGCGGGTTGCGACCAGATCGTACTTGGCGTCGGAAGAAAAAATAATGAGAAAAAATCTGTCTTTCGTCGCAAACGCAAACCGCGGCACATTGAAAACCGGGTGGTAAGGCATGGGCAAACCATTCAGGGCCAACATGCCGAACACCGCCGCCAACCCGGCAAACAGGATTGTCATTTCAAACGTGACCACGATAAACGCTGGCCACGAGTTCAGCGGGCGACCGCCGATGTTAATCGGATAATTGATCGCGGCAATCCAGTACTGCATCGTGTACCCGCCGATGCAGCCAAGCAAGCCACCGATCAACACCACAAGCGGCACTCCGCTGCGGTGAAATCCAATCGCATCCGCAACTTCCTCGATGGGGAACGGCGTGTACGCGTCGATCTTGCGATAACCTTCGGCGTACGTTCGCTCGGCGGCCTTGATCAGATCGGCCGGATTCTCGAATTCAGCCATCAAGCCGTAGATAGGATCACGCCTCATTCGGCCTTCACCTCCTTGGCCTCAGGAAGAAGCGTGCGCATCTCGAAGATCGAGATCATCGGCAGAATACGAATGAACAGGAAGAAGGCTGCCAGGAAGAATCCAAGCGTCCCGATAAACGTCATCCAGTCCCATCGGGTCGGGTAGTACATGCCCCAGGAAGAGTTCAGGAAGTCGCGATGCAAACTGACCACGACGATGACGAATCGCTCCAGCCACATCCCCACCAAAACGACCGTTGCAACCACAAAGACAAGGATAGGCCGGGTCCGCCATTTCCTGATCCAGAGCAACTGCGGGAAGATAATGTTGCAGAACAACAGCATGTAGTAAAAGAACGCATACGGCCCATGCAGCCGATTCCAAAGCAGGTAATTATCGTATCGATTGCCTCCATACCAATTCATGAAGGCTTCCATGGCGTAGCCGTAAGCGACGATGAGTCCCGTGGCGAGCATCACCTTCGACGAATTCTCGATATGGCGCAGCGTGATGAAATCTTCCAACCCATACAGTTTTCGAATCGGAATAGCCAGCATGAGCACCATGGCGAATCCGGAGTAGATAGCCCCCGCGACGAAGTACGGCGGGAAGATAGTCGTATGCCAGCCCGGAACAATTGCAACCGCAAAATCGAAACTAACTACGGTGTGGACTGACAGCACGAGTGGAGTCGCCAGCCCGGCCAACAGCAGGTACGACATCTCGTAACGCTTCCAGTGTCGCGCTGATCCGCGCCAGCCCATGGCCAGCATTCCGTAGATCATCGCAGCCCACTTGTTTTCCGCTCGATCGCGCAGCGTGGCCAAGTCAGGTATCAGTCCGATGAACCAGAACACCAGAGAAATCGTGAAGTAAGTGGAAACCGCGAATACGTCCCACACGAGCGGGCTTCGGAACTGCGGCCAGTAATTCATGCTGTTCGGATACGGGAACAGCCAATACGCCAACCATGGGCGGCCCAGGTGCAACACTGGAAACAGGCCTGCGCAGGAAACCGCGAAAAGCGTCATAGCCTCAGCGAAGCGATTGATTGAGTTACGCCACTCTTGCCGCAGCAACAAGAGAATTGCCGAAATCAACGTGCCGGCGTGTCCGATTCCGATCCACCAAACGAAGTTGACGATCGCAAATCCCCAGCCGACGGGGATGTTGACGCCCCAGATGCCGACACCGCGAACGAACAGGTATCCAATGGCGAACAAGAGCATCTGCGTGATCAAAAATGCTATGCCGAACCCGAGTATCCAACCATTGGATACAGGCCGCGTCAGCACGATCGAGCTGATCTTGTCGGTAATGGTAGAGAAAGTGTGGCCCGGAGCAATGACCGGCGCCTTTCTCCGCCCGACCGTTACTGGTGTTTGCTCGTCCATTAGCTGCGCTCGCCTTCGAGTTCAGGGTTAGGGTTTCGCACTGCGGCAAGGTAGGTTGTACGCGGCCTGGTATTGAGATCCTCGAGAAGTCCGTAGTTTCGGGGTCCCGCTTTCAACTTAGCCACCTTGCTGTTCGGATCGTTGATGTTGCCGAAGAGGATGGCGTTCGCCGGGCAAGACTGCTGGCACGCAGTCTGCAACTCGCCGTCCTGGATCCTCACCTCCCGATTTTCGCGAACCGAAGCTGTCTCGGCATCGATTCGGTGTTGCGTGATGCGTTGCACGCAGTAGGTGCACTTCTCCATGACACCGCGACTGCGCACGGTCACATCGGGATTACGCATCATTTTGAATTGCGGCGTCTCCCAGTCCTGGAATCGCAGGAAATTAAACCGCCGTACCTTGTAAGGACAGTTGTTTGAACAATAGCGCGTACCCACGCAGCGGTTGTAGACCATGTCGTTCAAACCTTCCGTGCTGTGCACGGTCGCTCCGACCGGACAAACCACTTCGCAAGGTGCGTTCTCACAGTGCATACAGGGAACCGGCTGAAAATAGGCATCGGGGGTGTTGCGATCCCCCTGGTAGTACGTATCAACCCGCAGCCAGTGCATGTGACGGCCAAGATTCGTCTGTTCCTTGCCGACGACTGCAATGTTGTTCTCCGATTGGCAAGCAACAATACAGTTGTTGCACCCCACGCAGGCGTTCAAGTCGATCGCCATACCCCACGCGTAAGGTTCTTTGCTGTAGTCAAAACCGGGAACCGTCGGATAGAGCGACAACTCGGGCTTTTGCAACTCTTCTTGAGCGAAGTCGGGCTTGCCCTTGTATTCCGGCAGCGGCGCATGACGGACCAGCGGCCGGGCACCAACGGCTGTCTCCATGGTCTGATACCCTTGGGTACTCGCCAGCTCATAAAAGCCGCTTACTGCTCGAACATTTATGCCCGTCGCAAACCAAGGAATCGCGCTGTTTCGCAGCTGATACGCATCGAAACCAAAACCGGTTCCAGTTCGTCCCGCGCGCGTTCGTCCATAGCCTAAGTAAACACTGACGGAATTATCGGGATGACCAGCCTGAACCCAGACTGCCATCGGCATCTTCTTGCCCTGGACCTCGATCTCAACCATGTCCTTGCTCTGGACTTTGAGCCGATCTGCCATTGCGGGTCCCATAAGCACCGGGTTGTCCCATGTCAGCTTGCTCAGAGGCTTTGGCAATTCCTGAAGCCAGGCATTGTTCGAGAATCGTCCGTCGTAAATGGAAGGATCGCGACGGAAATTGATTTCAGTTCCGTTCACATCCTGGGTGCTGGCGGGAAAACTTGTAGCTTTGATTGTGACCTGGCGCTGCGGCAGGCCCGAACCGTCTACGAATCCGTCATTGAGCGACTTCCGCCAAAACGCTTCAAAATCTGCTCCGGCGTGCTGCTGTTGCCAGTAGCCTCGCACAATTTCGTAAGCGGTTGCGTCCCCCTGTCCAGCAAGCAAAGCCATGAACTCGTGCACGCTCTTGCCCGAATAAAGCGGCGCTATCAACGGTTGCACGATGCTGACGGTTCCGTCGTAGGCGCGCGTATCGCTCCACCCCTCAAGGTAGTGGGCTTCGTTAACATTCCATTGACACAATTCGGCGGTTTCGTTCGCGTGCTGCCCAAGGTACACACGCATCGGCGCGCCGCTATTCTTGAGAGCATCTGCGAAACCCAGATCGGCGGGAGCGTCATATGCGGGATTGCCGCCCAGGATCAGCAGCATGTCGACTTTACTTGCCCGCATGTCACTCACTAACTCCCGAATTCCGCTGGTCTGGTCGTCTGTGTTGACGAGAACAGGGTCCGTGTAGACAACCGTTTTCCCAATGTTCCCTAGCGCGGCGTTGATTGCGTGCCCCAGTGCATGGACAACCGGCGACTGCTGTTCGCCGACGATCACCACGCTTGATCCGCGATGAGACTGCAGCTCCTTGGCTATCGCGCTTGAGAACTTGTTCTGATCGCCGGACAAAGAACCTGCGCCGGCATTTACCCCGAGAGCAGAAGCCAAGGCCCGCGCAAACTGCTCGATGTCAACTGCGCGAAGAGGTAAACGATGGTCGGCTTTGAAGCCAGTCGAGGTGGGAGTGCTCTCCACCACGTACATGCGACTCATGTTGCCGTCGGGATTTCTTCGTGACGCATAATCGCGCGCATACCGGGTGAATCCCGGAAATCCGGCGTAGAGGAAGTCCGCATCCAGAGAGACAATCACATCTGCGGCATCGAGCTTGTACTGCGCATCCACCGCTTGACCAAAAGCCATACGCGATCCCGCGTAGAAATTGTCTCGGTTAACCGGCTCGTACACGATCCACCGCGCCGCGGGAAATGTCTTGAGGAACTGGTCCATTTGAGCAGCCAGCGTCGGCGAAGAGCTAGCTTGACTCAGAACACGGATACCCTCACCCTGCAGTCCTTTTTGAATATTCAAAGGCCCGCGAAATGCATTTAAGAAAGCTCCCCACGAGTACGGATCGCCCAAATAGGTCGTGGTTTGTAATCGATCAGGGTCGTAGAGATCCAGCAATGACGCCTGGGAGTAAACGTCGGTTCCGCCCATGCTGACTGGATGCTTATCGTTGCCTTCGATCTTCGTCGGACGCCCCATGTGGCTCGTAACCAGGAGCGGAGTCGCATAGCCGCCCAGGGTAAAAGCAGTGGCGTAAGTCAAGGGACGACCCGGAACAATTTCTTCCGGCTGGCGAACGTACGGAACAATAGGCTCGGGCGGTTGCTTCGTACAGCCGGTCATGCCAGCGAGGGCAAGCGAAGCACCCATTAGCTTGAGGAAGCCGCGGCGTGATACGGCGTCCAACCACTCCGATGCACCCTTCGGAAACTCGCGGTGCATCATCTCCTGAAACCCCGGGCTGCCCGCCAGTTCTTCCAGGCTGCGCCAGTATTCGGGTCCCTTGGCTTCGGCCAGCTTGGCGCGAACTGAATCCAACTCAAGCCTGTCCTTCTTGCCCGGACAAACTTCCTCGTGTCGCTCGTGTTTGTCTTGTTCTTGCATCAGCTAGCTAATCAGCTTCCTTACTCGCACGGTCCGTAGTGTTAGCGATGACAGGTGTTGCAACTGGTAATGTCCTGCACGGTCCGCAGACTGTATTTTTTCACCAGGTAAAGACCCAATGAGTCTTGATCCGTAAATGTTTGCCCATCCAGCGCGACGGGGCTCGAAGGCGTCGGCTGCTCATAACGCATATTGAAAACCTGGTCGCGAGGACGCAAGTTCTTCTCCGGTGCCCGATGGCAGTTCAAGCACCATTCCATCTGAAGTGACGCATAGTTGTACATCAGGGGCATGCGATCCACAGGGCCATGACAGGTGTTGCAACCAACACCCTTGGTCACGTGAATGCTGTGATCGAAATAGACAAAATCCGGAAGATCATTCACGCGCGTCCATATCAGCGACTGTCCGGTGCGATAACTCTCACGCACAGGTTCCAGCATCGGCGCCTTGGTCCAGATCTGTGCATGACAGTTCATGCACGTTTTCGTGGGCGGAATGCCGGCAAAACGCGATACCTCCACCGACGTATGGCAGTAACGGCAATCGATTCCGAGTCCAGCAACATGGTGCTGGTGACTGAATGGGACCGGTTGCGGACGGGCGACGCCTGCATAAGTCACATATGGCGAACGCTGGATCTGCGCCATGGCCCAAAAGACGAACGACACTACGAACACCGCGCCAAAAATGGTCGCGCGCGAAATGCTGTTAGTACTGCGATGAAAAGTTTGGGCCATCGATGATGAAACGTTCCAACGATGCGGGAACTTGCGGTTCCCGGTTTATGCAGCTTACTTTGGGTCACCCTTCACAGGAGGTCGTGATCCCACTCACGAAAACTTGTGATTATAACAGCCGGGAGGATGTTGTCGAATCAAGGTTGACGTGCGCCCGAAAAAAATTAAGAGAAATTGGATTATGAGTTGAATAATTTAACGAGGGTTCCCCGCAAGCAACGGTTCACGCATTGGCTTGCGAGCAATTGCTCCTCGCTAACGGATGTTCATGACCAGGAGTTTCGGCTCGGTCATCTCTTCGATGGCGTACCGCAGCCCTTCACGTCCCAAACCGGAGTCTTTGATGCCACCATACGGCATGTGGTCTATGCGGAAGCTTGGGATGTCGCCGGCCACCAAGCCGCCGACTTCCAACTCCTCGTAAGCCTGGAAAATCAACTTCGCGTCGCGAGTGAAAAGCCCTGCCTGCAGGCCATAGGCAGAGTTGTTGACCTGCTTCACTGCTTCTTCGAAATCGTCATAGGGTTCGACCGTCACAACAGGCCCGAAGACTTCCTGACAATTCACCTTCATTTCCGGACGCGTACCCGTCAGGACGGTGGGTTCGAGAATCGAACCTTTGCGTTGTCCGCCGCAGAGCAACCGCGCCCCGCCCCGGACCGCTTCCTGCACCCACTCGAAGGCCCTTACCGCATCGGATTGACGAATCAGCGGACCAACATCGGTAGAAGGGTCCATGGGATCTCCGGTGCGCAACTTCGCCACGCTGCCCAGTAAGACATCCGTGAACTTTCCATAAACAGAGTGCTCCACGAGAATTCGCTGGACAGAAATGCACGTTTGTCCCGCATAGCCGAAGCCACCCGCAACACACCTCTCCACAGCATATGAGAGGTCAGCGTCACTGTGGACGATCACCCCAGCGTTGCCGCCGAGTTCGAGTACCACCTTCTTTTTTCCTGCATCTCGCTTGATAGCCCAACCGACTGGGGCGCTCCCTGTGAAACTGACCATTTTCAGGCGATCATCCCTGACCAATACTCCTGCATCTTCATTCGAGAGTGGGAGGACGTTGAACCCGCCATCCGGCCATCCCGCCAATTGCACGACCTCGGCGAGCAGCAACGAACTGAGGGGAGTTTGAGGCGCGGGTTTCAGGACAATCGGACATCCCGCCGCGATGGCAGGCGCGACCTTATGCGCCACCAGGTTCAAAGGGAAATTGAAGGGGGTTATGCCCGCGATGGGCCCCAAGGGGAAACGACGCACGATTCCCCAGCGACCTGCGGTATATTCCTGCCAATCGAGCGGCAAGTACTCGCCGTAGATCCTCGTGCTCTCTTCCGCCGCAACTTGAAACGTAAACACTGCGCGTTCGACTTCGGTCCGCGCCGCCTTGATCGGCTTGCCCGCCTCTTGCGCCAGAGTGCGCGTGAACTCGTCCTTCCGCTCCTGAATTGACTGAGCGATCTGCCGTAACACCCGCTGGCGTTCAAATGCGGGTAAGCGCCGTGTCGTCCCGAACGCTTTCACTGACGACGCAACCGCTCGTTCGGCATACTCGCGCGTGCCTTGAAACACCTGCGCGATTACACTCTGATCGTATGGTGCGCGAATCTCGGCGACATCACCCTGCTCGATCCATTTGCCGTCAACGAAAAAACCTCGTGTCGTGACAGGTGTCGCCGTCATCTGAGACATGGAATGGGCCTCCCCTAGGCTTGCGGCTGTGCCGATTATAGGCCTTAGCAGGTTGTCGTTGCACAGCGGCGACGCCAGAACAAGCATGGCGAACGATACATCACGGCCAAGCACGATTGAACAAGTTTCGGAACGAGTCCGGAACCACTCCGTCTCGCCGGTCGAACTGACCAGGAAGTGCCTGGCTCGAATCGAGCAGCTCAATCCCAAGCTCAATGCGTTCATTACCGTGACAGCGGAACGGGCGCTTGCGCAAGCCAAGGCTGCAGAACAGGAAATCCAAGCCGGCCGCTGGCGTGGCCCGCTTCACGGTATTCCGATCGGTCTCAAGGACCTAATCGACACGGCTGGCCTGCGCACGACCGCCGGGAGCGCCGTCTTTCACGAACGCATCCCCGAGGCAGACGCAGAAGTCGTCAAACGCGTGTTGCAGGCAGGTGCCGTGATCCTGGGTAAGCAGAACTTGCATGAATTTGCCTATGGTGGGAGCTCACTGGTCAGCCACTTCGGCGCCGTCCGGAATGCATGGAATGCGGACCACATAGCCGGAGGTTCGTCAGGTGGTTCGGCAACCGCTGTTGCCGCGGGAATGTGCTACGCGGCAATCGGGACTGACACCGCTGGGTCTATCCGGGAACCTGCCGCTCTCTGCGGGGTCGTGGGATTGAAACCAACGTACGGGCGCGTAAGTTCCGGAGGCGTGATTCCACTGTCGATGTCTCTCGACCACGTGGGTCCGATCGCTCCGTCGGTAGTGGACTGCGCCATTCTCCTGCAAGCCATCGCTGGGTATGATCCAGCCGACCCGGCTAGCATCAACATAACCGTGGAAGAATATCGGCCTTCGATTGGTAGGAAGTTGGAGCGCCTTAGAATCGGAGTTCCGCGCTCGTTCTTTTATGAAGAACTGGATCCGGAGGTTGGGGCTGCCGTCGAAAAAGCATTGCAAACGCTCGGCACGTTGACCGGCGACGTACGGGAACTCACTATCGATGTTCCGACCGATAGATCCCTGCAGTCGGCTGAGTCGTATGCGTATCACGCCGCAGGGATTTCGAGACATCCAGAACTGTACCAACCGGAGACTCTGCGTCGTATCCGATCGGGGGAAGCCATCGGTCCGGATCAGTTCCTGTTGCTCAAGGCAGATCTCTTGCGCATCCGGCAGGAAGCACTCAATGTCTTTCGCGATGTAGATGTGCTTGTCACGCCCACTACCCCGGTTCCTGCGCCGCTGGTCGCCGATTTGACTAACACTCCCGAGAATTTGCGCCCAGCTGAACTTCTTCTGCTTCGCAACACAAGACCCTTCAATATATGGGGGTTCCCAGCGATTTCTTTGCCCTGTGGGTTTACCGAAAACGGTTTGCCAATTGGTCTCCAGATTTCCGGGCCGCCGCACAGCGAACCCCTAATACTGAGCTTGGCTGCTGCCTTCGAATCGGCAACCCCATGGCATCTCAGGCGCGCCGTGGTTTAGCTGGAAAGGTTTGTAATCGCGAAGAGCGACATCAGATACCCATAAGCTCCAGGGGTGTCATGCACCCGCTCTTCTAGTCAACGGAGCGCACATCATCTGTGAGGAACATGACAAACTTGCAGCCTCCCGTCTCAGCCTTGCAGGAGAGCACCCCCCGGCGCAGGATCTTGGCCTGCGTATCATCCGGCAGACTTACGTTGTAGTTCATCCCCCGCAGCGCATCGGCCATCTTCTTGAGTTTCTCGTCGCCGCTGATGAACTTCACGCTCTCAACAGCCGCCCTGGAAGCCGAGGCGCTGAAAAGAACGAAGAACTCAGCGGTTCCGTCCTCGTTCGATAATTTGCCGAGATCGACCGAGCGCAATGCTTCTAATTGATCTTTGTATTTGGCCGTGGTTGCGGAGATTCTCGAATCTCCGCCCACGAGTGCCGCCAAGCGAGATCGCGTTTCCGGCGCCGGACGCACAGCTTGCAGGGCAAGCGCATATGCTTGTATCGCCTTATCCTTTTCCCCCCGCTTCTCGTAGATTTGCCCGAGGTGATCACCGACTTCTCCGTGCTCACCGATCAACCATGCAGCGGAGACGTACTTTTCGGCGTTTCTGAGATCCCCTTTTGCGAAATACACCCAGCCCAATGTGTCCCAATAAGCGACCAGCGATGGCACAAGTCCCAGATCGCGCACGCTGAGTTGTTCCAGAGTCACATTTCGCAGGCCGGCAGTAGTCGCGGCTACCGCGGATTCCGCGTATTGTTGTGCCTTATCGAGGTGAGCTTTCTTCAGTGACAACTGATAGGCAATGTTGTTCCACACCACCGGCGTGGCCGACATTTCAATCGCCTTGTCGAATGCAGCGAGCGCTTTGTCATCTTGCCCGAGATTCAAATAGGCATCACCCAGATTGACCTGCAATATCGGATCATCCGAGTTGAGGGAAACGGCCTTCTCTAATTCGGGTATCGCCTCGTCATACTTGTGCCATTCGCCGTACATGGTGCCCAGATTCGAATGGGCAAAATGATCGAGCGGGTTCACTTCTATCTGTTTGCGAAAAGCCTTGGTTGCTTGCTCGTAGTTACGATCGAGCCAGTACGCCCGGCCCATATTGTTGTACGCGAATTCGTCGTATGGATTAACCTCGGACTGTTTCTGGAATGCCGCAATTGCCTCTATCGTCTGCCGCTGGGCAAGGTAAGCATTCCCCAAGTTGTTCCACGCTGATTTGTGTTTGGGATCAGCTTCGACAGCGCGTTTCAACAATGAAACGGCCAAGGGATAATTACCATTCTGCAGTGCCGAAAAACCGCTTTCGTTCAACTCGTCTGCTTTCAGGTTTGGCGGCGGAGTGGGATTTCCCGCAACGCTGCTCTCCATGGAGACATGCTGCACGAGATCAGACAAGACGGCACGGCGGAAAGCACTGTAGTCGCCTATTCTCGCAGTATCCAACTCGCGCTCGCGAAGGACCAGCCTGCGTTCCGCCGTGAACAGGCCACTGTCGAGCTTGTATGCTGCCTGATATTCCGCGTAATCCCGTTTCATCGCGAAGGGCAGAGGATTTTGCGCAGAGTACCTCGGGGGTAGCTGAACCTTGATCCGATATATGTATTCCCCGGGCGGGCCAAACTTGATGGGCTCCGCATCGGGCCCGCTATCTTCATCGTCTACATCGGCCAGCGGAAACTGGGAAAGTGGAAGGTCGAATTGAGACTTCTTTTTGGACCAATCGAAGTAATTTGCCTTACTGATCGTGTATTCGAATTCGAAGGCTTTGCGGGTTCCGGCGGGATCGCCGACTTTCAGGTCCGTTACCTCTCCGTCAAGTCCGCCCATGCTATTCATGTTCTCCACCATGCGTTGCCATTGTGGGCGGGGCACCCTACGGAAGATCGTACGCATGAGCAGTTCCGTATCTCCGCGCATGGTGTAATGAACGTGCATAGTCAACTTGCCGAGTTCGCTGACCTTCCCGTCCAGTTCTTCGAGTTGTGAATTTTGCATGGGCGGGTCCGCCGGAGTTTCCTCTAATCGGCCTGCACCATCGGGAGGGACCACCAAAGCTTGCTTCTTGCGAAGGTTGAAGGACAGTAGGCGATAAGGGGCGACCTCGGCGGTAGTATCCATCCAGATTTCGTCTTTTCCCAAGGGCAATAGAGTGATCACGTGGTCGAACTGTGACGGCGAAGGGACGTCGGGATCGAGTTTCCGGCTGGAGTTTATCAAGACCGAAGAAGCTTTGTAGCCCGCAGCATCCAGCATCGCCTCCAACAAAGTGTGCTTGTCCTTACAATCGCCGTATTGATTCTGAAACACGTCTCCTGCTGGATGCGGCTGGTATCGGGCAAGTCCCAGCGAGAGGCTTACATATCGAAAGTTAGTGGAAACGTAGTCATACAGGGCCTGGATCTTTTCAGAATCGCTGTTCAGCCCTTGGACCAATTCTCCGGCTTTGGCCTTTATGTCCGCATTCGGCACTCGCCGATCGCGTTCCAGACCGGCATACCACCGCCCCACCTCCTCCCAACTGGGAAATGTGGTCATCTGAATGGTAGGCGTTTCCAGATCGGGCTTGTTTCTCTTCTTCTTGTCCTTGTCTTTATCGTCATCGTCTCGAACCAGGTTCGAACTGGTCCAGCGATACAGGCGACGATCCTTCTCGTCGGTGATTTTGGAGTCGAACCCAGCTTTCGTCTTGAGCTTGACCACCCGCTCTCGGGGAACATCCACGACGAGTTGTTCATCAAGAACGATGCTGCTCTTATCGAAGTCGTAGTCCATCCAGAATTGGTTCGGAGCCATAGCGGTGTGGATTACGGTAACGATGTCGTACTCCAGTTGCTCACCCGGTCGCAAACCCGGCACCGTAATGTGCTTCTGACGGTAATCCGTATAGACCGGCGCTTCTCTCTGCACGGGCGAACTCAAGTCCTGCACAGCATCCGGCGGAGCCGTTACGACACTTCCATTGGCTTTGTGTACTCGCACGTATGGGATTTCAACCCTCTCATTCGCCGAGTTGTAGCCGACCACGACTTGACCCCACTGGCTCACACCAGCTTCGCTCTGAACGCGAATCCGGGCGTAGATCTCCTTTCGTCCCGTACCATCCTTCTCGAAACGGTAATTAGTACGGATCTGCTCTACGACGAAGGACTCCTGCGAGTAATCAGGCGAGGCACCCGATTTCTCCGATGGTTTACCTTCGGGCTTTTGGGCTACGCAGACAAGGGTTACGAATACGAGAAAAAGGGAGGAAAGCCGACGCGTCATGTGGAAAACCTAAGCTGTTTTAACCGAATCAGTCGGCTGACGCAAGGGTGGCACTGGCAGCCCAAAGTCGCTGTCCATCCGATAGAGTTTGCCGTCACTTTCTTATTCATCGACAACTGCATTGCGCAGGGTTCCCACACCGTGAACTGTAACCTCCACTACGTCTCCCGCAACCACTGGAGAAACACCTTTCGGCGTGCCAGTGGCTATTAGATCGCCGGGCCGCAGGGTCATGAATCGCGAGATGTGACGGATGACAACGTCCAAGGGAAAAATAAACTGCTGAGTATTGCCGTCCTGTCGAATTTCACCATTTACGCGGGTCTGGACACTCACCCCAGACCACGGGTCCAGTCCATCAGCCACGAGTGGCCCAACAGGGCAGAAGGTATCGAACCCTTTGGCGCGGCTCCACTGACCGTCCTTATTCTGAAGGTCACGAGCCGTGAAGTCATTAACGCAGGTGTAGCCGAGGATATAAGGACGAACATCCTCGTCGTTCCGCACGTTCCGGCAAGTCTTGGCGATCACAACCCCAAGCTCACCTTCATAGTCAGTGCGTGCAGAAATGCTAGGGCGAACGATGCTCTTACCGGGATCCAGAAGCGCCGAAGTCGGCTTCAAAAAGATCAGCGGCTCGACTGGGATCTCGTGTCCCAGTTCATCAGCATGCTCGCGATAGTTCCGCCCGACGCACACAATCGCCGAAGGGTTCACCGGTGCGAGGAGCGTTGCTTCCTCTAAGGACAGTGGCGTTGTCCTGCGACTGGGAACATCCTCTGGGTCGCCTCCGGACTGTTCGGGACCCTTCAGGAGTACTCGGGTAATCAGTTCGCGCCCTCCGACTGGTTCGATCCATCCGTACTGCGCGTGACCGTCGAGTTGAAACCGGCAATATTTCATGAATGCTATCTAATCACAGCAGGTCCGTGATCACTACGAGGTTCTTAGAAACACCTGGCCCAACCTGTACCGTGCCTGGTCCCGGAGGCATTCCCAATTAATCGTAAAACCGCCTCATCGAACAACCCGACGAAGCATTCAGCATCATAGGTTGAAGGTAGCAGTTAGCTAATCAGGCGTGCCACAGGTCTAATAAGCCCTGACGCCCTCAGGGAAAGTTCAGTGAACGGAGAAGCGGCCCGGAATCTACAACAAGCCGGCGGACAGTTAACCAGTTGGCGGGAGAGGTTTGCCCAACCGCGACATAGCCGCATGCGGTCAGCCCTAGGCCTGCTTGGCCCCGGCATCATCACTGGAGCCGCCGATGACGATCCCTGCGCCATCGGCACTTATGCCAAAACGGGCGCCGCCTTCGGCTTCTCTTTGCTGTGGATGGTTCCTCTGGTATTCCCCATGATGTCCACGGCGGTATACCTATGCTCCAAGATCGGCATGGTGAGCGGCATGGGTATTGCGGGAGTCGTTCGCGATCATTACTCGCGATGGCTACTCTACCCCCTGATCGGCGCCCTCCTCGTCGTGAATATCATCGGTGCCGGTGCCGACATCGGGGCTGTCGCGGCCGCTCTCCATCTTCTTATGCCGGTCCCAATAGCTGTGATCATTGTAGGTGTGACGGCATTGATCCTCACGCTCCAGATCTGGGGCTCATATGCCATGCTGCAGAAGATATTCAAGTGGCTGGCGCTGGCCTTGTTCGCTTATGTGGGCGCCGCCGCGCTTGCCAAGCCGGACATCGCCGCGGTTGTATGGGGTACGGTCCGCCCACAATTCCATTTCAACACTGGGTACCTGTCCATCTTCGTCGCCGTGGTTGGAACAACCTTGTCACCTTACGTGTTCTTTTGGCAGGCCAGTCAAGAAGTCGAAGAAGAGATTGCGATCGGTCGCCACCATGTTTGGCAACGTCGTGGCGCTTCCGATGAAGAACTCACTTATGCCGCATGGGACGTGAACATCGGGATGTTCTTCTCGACTCTCATCATGTACTTCATCGTGCTGTGCACAGCGGCCACGCTATTTCATGCCGGACAGACGAACATCGATTCGGCCTATGCCGCGGCGCAGGCATTGCGCCCGCTTGCTGGGGATGCGGCCAGCCTACTCTTCGCGACCGGAATCGTAGGGGTAGGTATTCTCGCTGTACCTGTATTGACGACCGGGCCCGCTTACGCGCTTGCGGAGACCTTCGGCTGGAACCACAGCCTTGATCATCCTCCCAGCTACGCGTGGGAGTTCTACACCGTCATTGCGCTATCCACGGTCGTCGCGATGTGCCTAAACTTCATTGGGATTAACCCCATCACGGCCCTCTTCTGGGCCGGAGTTTTAGAAGGCCTGCTGGCGCCTGTTCTGCTTGTAGTGATCATGATTATCACCAACAATGAGGAAATCATGGGTCAACACAAGAATAGCCTGTGGTTGAACATCCTCGGATGGGGAACAACGACTGTGACCTTACTGGCAGCCGTTGGCCTACTTTGGACCTGGATCAAGGGCTAAGGAATCGCTTCGCTCGTTTCCTCTGAACGTCCGCTTTCGTTGCCTCGTAAGTCCACAGCAGATACCGAATAGGAATATGTGTGTCCGGTTTGGACCGCTGTGTCTCGGAACGCCGGGGTCTTGACGAGATCACTATTGACCTTTGCCACCGGCGTACCCTCTTCGTGACGATAGATGTTGTACCCAGCAACATCAGCGTCGCTCACTGGCGGCCAAGTTAAGTCGATAAACGGCTGCTGACCGACGCCTGAGGCAACCGCCTGGAGTCCCACGGGAACAGCGGGCGGGAATACATCATTGGCTGTAACAGGGACCGCTACTGAGTCGGCTCCCTCGACCTGAACCGTCGCGTCCCCTTCGCGGCCGACGGTTACCCCGCTTACGCGATATTCATACGTCTTCTGCCATTCGAAGCTGCGATCGACCAACGTAGCCGCCGTATTCCCAAGCCCCACTTCTCCCGCAATGGCATCTTTCTTGGTGATCGCGTCCCGCCGATAAACTCGATAGAAGTAGCGCATCTCGGCAGATAGACTTTCCGGCACAGCCCCGGTCCATGTGAGTACAACACCATCGGCGGTAACGTTCACCTTGACGTCTTGAGGTGCTGGAAGAGTCGGCGCAAGCGGAATCTGCACCTGGTTCGATAATCCCGAACTGCGACCATTGAAATTCTTGGTCTCCACCGCATAGCTCGCCTGTGATAACGGTCGTTGTTGCTGAAGTGCAGTCGGCAGCGTGTCGACATACGTGATCTGCACCGGAGCACCAGTCTGTTTGGATCTCGCAGCGGCTCGCTCAGGCATCAGATACGAAGGGGGCACTTGCCCGACCTGCCAGCACTTGTTAGCAGCCGCCTGCAGGCTGCGGCAGATCAGGGTTGGACCAAGATGCCGCACTGTTTGAAGGTCGGTTGTCTTCGTAGGAACAGTCCAGACCAGCGTAACCTTATCGCCTTTTCGCGTTGCCCGAAGGTCGGTGACAACATGCGGAAGTTCAAGAGACGGTGGCTCGGGAGGTGCGGGCGATCCACAGGACGTGAGCACTGATGCGAAGATCACTCCCCAAAAACTGCCAAGCCAGCGTCGTGGAATTTTTATCATTGCCGCTCTACGCGACCAGTTCCCGCAGCCCGTCTCGGAAAACCTTGCTGTACTGATCCACGTCTTCCGCGGCCGTGGCCGGTGACATCAACGCCATGTTGTGGAAGGGGGTCAGGAGGATTCCGCGATTCATCGAGTACAGGTGTAAAAAGCGTTCCAACTCGAAATCCATGGCATCGTGCGCCTCGGTTCCGTTCTGCGGGGCTTTTGGACCAAACAAATACTCGGCCCTACAACCAAGCCGGGTCACATGCCAAGGCACGCCGAAATCGCGAATCGCTTTCTCGACCCCGGCTGTCCACCGCTCAGCCATGGGAATCATCTTGTCGAATGCTTCTTTCGTGAGTACGCGCTGCAATGTAGCTCGCATCGCCGCTAGCGATAACGCATTTCCGGCCAGTGTTCCGCCAATACCGCCGGTATCGCAATCCTCAAGATTGTGGCGTTGCGAGATCATCCCGGCAACCTTATCCGTAAACCCGTAGACAGCGCCTGGCACACCGCCGCCGATAGGCTTTCCAAAAACCAGAAAATCGGGATCAAGATTGTGGGCGCGTGTGTATCCGCCGGGGCCGGCGCAAATCGTATGTGTCTCGTCGATGATAAGCAAGGTACCGTACTTGCGCGTGATCTCCCGCAGGGCATCGTGATATCCGACATCGGGATGAACGATGCCGACGTTCGTCATCGCCGGCTCCGCCAATACGCAGGCAACATCGCCGGGTTCCAACGCCTTCTCGAGTGCGCCCACATCGTTGAACTCAATGACTTTTGTCGTAACCGAGGGAGGTACAGGTGGTCCTATGTTTCCCCGGCGCGCCTTCGCGGCACCATTGTCGAGGGTGATAAAGCTTTCATCCACGGTACCGTGATAGCACCAGTTGAACACCAGGATCTTAGGCCGGCCCGTAATGTGCCGAGCTAGTCGTATCGAGAAGCGGTTTGCGTCAGTCGCCGTAAGCGCGAACTGCCAATAGGTCAAGCCGAATCGCTTCTGCAATTCTTCGGCGACGAAAATCGCATCCTCGCTCGGCAGCATTAGAGTGATGCCGCGTGCCACTTGTTGTTGCACCGCAGATACAGTCGCAGAGGGCGAGTGACCCGTCATCGCACCCGTATCGCCGAGGCAGAGATCGATATAGCGGTTCCCGTCAACATCAAAGAAGTATGCGCCCTGCGCTTCGCGAACGAAGGGGGGAAAAGCTCCCGCCCACTTCATCATCCAGTTCATCGGAACGCCAGCCAGTAGAGACTTCTGTGCCCTTTCGAATAGAGCCTTGGACTTCGGCCTGTCCGCGACGAACTTTTTCTGCTCCCTCTCCATGAGCGATTTCAGACGCTGGCGATCGATGCTGGTCATCCCTGGGTCCTGTGACTAGAGTGAAGTGAGAATGGGAGAGCTTAGCAGAAACCAAGAGGATGGAGCTATGGGCGGCGGGCGCCGCCCCCATCCGGATTAGAGGATGTACCTTGACAGGTCCTGATCTTTGACGATATCGGTCAACATCTTTCGAACGTATTCGGCATCGACGGCAAACTGTTGGCCTTTTTTATCGGGTGCGTCGAAGCTGATCTCGTCAAGCACGCGCTCCATGATCGTGTGCAGTCTCCGCGCACCGATATTCTCGGTTCCCTCATTGACGCGGAATGCAAATCGAGCTACTTCATCCAAAGCCTCGCGCGTAAATTCCAGTTTCACGCCCTCTGTTTCCAGCAACGCGGTGTACTGCTTTACCAGCGAAGATTTCGGCTCCGTCAGGATACGGATGAAGTCATCCATTGTGAGTGACTGCAATTCCACCCTTATGGGGAACCGTCCCTGCAACTCAGGAATTAAGTCGCTTGGCTTCGACACATGGAAAGCACCTGCGGCCACAAACAGGATGTGATCGGTTCTCACCATCCCATATCGCGTATTCACGGTGGTACCTTCCACTATCGGCAAGATGTCGCGTTGAACTCCCTCTCGCGAAACATCCGGGCCATGCCCGCTTTCCCGACCAGCGATCTTGTCGATTTCATCCAGAAAGATAATTCCGGAATTCTCGACGCGATCAATCGCGACACGCGTAACCTGGTCCATGTCGATAAGGCGCTGCTCTTCTTCCTGGATCAGGTACTCGAAGGCCTCACTGACCTTCATCTTTCGCTTCTTACTGCGTTGGCCGAAGATGTTGGGCAACATGTCCTTGACATTGATGTCCATCTCCTCGACACCCTGGTTAGAGATGATCTCGAAAGCTGGAAAGGACTTCTCACGAGTTTCTATCTCGACCATGCGCTCGTCGAGCTTGCCTTCGCGTAACTGCTGCCGAAGTTTCTCCCGCGTGCGAGAGTGCGATTCGGTTACGGACTGAGATCCGCCATCGAGAACTACGCCCCCGGTGGTGGTATCCGACGTACGCTGCGAAGGCGGGCTTGGCGGCAACAAAATATCCAGCAGGCGCTCTTCCGCATTCAATTCCGCCTTATCGGAAACATCTTCCAGCTTCTCTTCCCGAACCATGTCGATGGCGATCTCGACGAGGTCGCGAATCATGGACTCAACATCGCGGCCGACATAGCCGACTTCGGTAAATTTGGAAGCCTCCACCTTCAGGAACGGTGAATTCGCGAGCTTCGCCAGACGGCGCGCGATCTCAGTCTTACCCACGCCCGTAGGCCCGATCATGATGATGTTCTTAGGAATGATCTCCTCGGCAAGATCTGGGCCGAGTTTCTGACGCCGCATACGGTTTCGCAGAGCTATAGCTACTGCGCGCTTCGCGTCCTTTTGTCCGACAACATATTTGTCGAGTTCGGAAACGATCTCGCGAGGTGTTAACTCGTCGAGCGAAACCTGCTCTTCTTCGGTAGTTCCAGGTAGATAAATGGCCATAACAAAGTCGTTGATCGTTGGTCGCAGGTCTTCGGCAGAAAACCGGCTGCCAGTCCCCAAAGGCTAGAGTTCTTCGAACGTCACACTCTCATTGGTATAGATGCACATCTTGCCGGCAATCTTCATCGCCTGTTCCGCGATCTGCCGCGCAGAGAGCTGTGTATGCTCCGCAAGTGCTTGCGCTGCGGAAAGCGCATAGGGTCCCCCACTACCTATGGCCGCGATCCCACTGTCAGGCTCGATAACATCGCCCTGACCGCTCAATAGAAAGGTTTGCTCCCTATCGCACACCAGGAGCAGAGCCTCGAGATGGCGCAGGTATTTATCCGTCCGCCAATCTTTAGCCAGTTCCACCGCTGCGCGCCCGATATTTCCGTGGTACTGCTCAAGTTTCGACTCGAACCTGCTGAACAGCGAGAACGCATCGGCTGTCGATCCAGCAAATCCGGCCAGAATTTTGTCCTGATACAAACGACGGATCTTTCGGGCGTTGTGTTTAATGACCGATTCACCGAGCGTAACCTGGCCGTCTCCGGCCAGCACTACTTGGCCGTCTTTGCGAACGCTGAGTACCGTGGTGGAACGCACTAGCCGCTTCTTGCTCATGAGGTCAATTTTTGATTATAGCAGTGGCGTTCCCCGCCAAAGAGCGCCCAAGTTCACGATGATCGCATCCGCGGGCGCGTATACTCGAGCTGAACCGCTAAGGAGGGCCGATGAAACTTGCTTTCGTCCTAATGACTTGCGTTTTCCTGAATCCTGGTGTGTGGGGGCAAACGGGTGGCGAGCAGAGTACAACCTCGGGACAACCTTCAGGCCCTATGCAGCATGAGATGGCGCCCATGATGCAGCAGCATATGCAAGAAATGAAGGCGCAGGTAGAAAGTATGCGCGCCAAAGTTGATCAAATGAAATCAAACCTGCCTAAAATCAAAGACCCGACAACCAAGCAGCAGATGCAACTCGACACCGAACTCTGGGATGCTATGGTCACTCACCTTGAAAATATGCAGAAAGTGATGGCGGAGCACCCGATGGGCGGAATGCATCACGGCCCTCACGGTCCCGGCGGTCCGCCCCAACCACCACCTTCGCCACAAACGCAGCCACAATAGCAACCTGAGTAGGTAGGATTAGATAAGTAAGCCCGGGACACACGTTCCGGGCTACTTTTCATCCATCCAGATCACACAAATCCAATTCAAGGCTTTCGCTCACCAATGACTGGCGTCTCGTTATTGTCCCGCCGACCCTCGACGGAGCACGAGGCGCCCCTTCAAGTGGGAATTCCAAGCTTTGGCAAGAGCCATTGGGTGAGCACTACCCAGGCGGCGACGAAAATCAAAAACCAAGCCCATTGCGGCATGTGGCACCTCCGCTTCCCGTAAGTTGCTAACGTTATCGCAAGGTATCAATTCGCAACTGGACGGCGCCAAACCTTGCACTCGAACTGCTGCTAGGCGTGCACTGCTTCCGGTTTACCAGCCAACAGCTGCCGCAGCACATATTGCAGAATGCCACCATTTGCGAAGTACTGCGCCTCCTGCGGCGTGTCGATGCGGACCAAGACTTTGAATTCCTTGGTCTTTCCATCCGCGCTTGCCCGCACTTTAAGCTGCCGTGCAGGAGCGAACCTCTCTACAATCTCGCGTATACCTTGTATATCAATGACCTCTTCTCCAGTCAGCTTGAGGGATTCCGCATTTTCACCTGCCGCGAATTGCAGCGGTAAAATGCCCATGCCAACTAGATTCGAGCGATGGATCCGTTCGTAGCTTTCCGCGATCACCGCTTGAACCCCCAGTAGCCGCGGCCCTTTCGCTGCCCAATCGCGTGACGATCCCGAACCATATTCTTTTCCCGCCATGATGATTAGCGGCACGCCCTCCGCGATGTATTTTTCCGAAGCCTCAAAGATCGTCATCTCTGCGCCATCGGTCAAGTGGCGTGTGAATCCGCCTTCCAGGTTGGGGACCATCTTGTTGCGCAATCGAACGTTGGCAAAGGTGCCTCGCACCATTACTTCGTGATTTCCCCGGCGTGAGCCATAGGAGTTGAAGTCCGCTGGCTTGACCCCGTGCTCAACTAGATATTTGCCGGCAGGACTGTCTTTCTTGATCGATCCGGCCGGGGAAATATGATCGGTCGTCACGCTGTCGCCGAGCACAGCCAGCACTCGCGCTGCCTGGATGTCCGCAACTGGGGACGGTTTCAACGCCATCTCGTCAAAATAGGGTGCCCGCTGAATGTACGTAGACGAGGTGTCCCAGGCGTAGGTCTCGCCCTGAGGAACCGGCAGGGACCGCCAGCGTTCATCGCCGGCGAACACGTCGCTGTAGCTATTACGGAACATTTGCGAATCGATGGACTGCTGTACCGCCTCATTGACTTCCCGCTGCGACGGCCAAATGTCTGTTAGATAGATCGGCAGGCCATCTTTACCCTTACCGATGGGATCCCTGTGCAGATCGATGTCGACGCGACCCGCCAGGGCAAAGGCCACCACGAGCGGAGGAGACATAAGGTAGTTCGCGCGAACTTCCGAATTAATTCGCCCTTCGAAGTTGCGGTTCCCCGACAGCACAGATGCGACCACGAGGTTCTTCTCATCAATCGCGGTGGAAATATTGGCCGGCAGCGGACCGGAATTTCCGATACATGTGGTGCAGCCGTATCCCACGAGATTGAACTTCAGCTTCTCGAGATATGGCATCAATCCCGCGCGCTCGAGATACTCGCGGACGACCTTAGATCCGGGTGCGAGTGATGTCTTCACCCACGCCGGTGTGGACAGTCCCCGTTCAACCGCCTTCTTTGCAAGCAGACCGGCAGCGAGCATGACCGAAGGATTCGACGTGTTTGTGCAGCTTGTAATCGCCGCGATCACTACATTTCCGTGACGGAGTCCGTTGCCCGAGGGTGAGCCGCCGGTTGACTTCGCAGCAGCGTTCGCCTTTGCCTTCATTAAGGACGGAAGAGCCGCCTCAAACGACTGCTTGGCCGCCGACAGGGGCACACGGTCTTGCGGACGCTTCGGCCCGGCGATGCTCGGCTCCACTGTCGCCAAATCCAATGTCAGCAGTTCGGAGTACTCCGCTTCGGGCGCCTTCTCGTCATGGAACAGCCCCTGCTCACGACAATACGCCTCGATAACTGCAATCTGCTCGTCCGAACGTCCGCTGAGTCGCAGGTACGTGAGAGTTTCGTGATCGATTGGGAAGATGCCGCAGGTGGCCCCGTACTCGGGTGACATGTTTCCGATGGTCGCGCGGTCGGCGAGCGGGAGATATTTCAGTCCGGGACCGAAGTATTCCACGAACTTCCCTACTACACCGTGCTTGCGAAGCATCTCCGTAATCGTGAGAACAAGATCTGTAGCAGTGGCACCCTCGCGCAACTTGCCGGTAAGCTTCACGCCGACAACGAGCGGAATCAGCATGGAGACTGGTTGGCCCAACATCGCGGCTTCAGCCTCAATTCCACCCACGCCCCAGCCGAGGACGCCCAAGCCATTGATCATTGTGGTGTGCGAGTCCGTTCCGACTAACGTGTCGGGATACGCGGCATGCTTTCCGCCCGTTTCCTGTACAAAAATGACTCGCGCCAGGTACTCGAGATTGACCTGGTGCACGATTCCGGTGTCCGGTGGAACGATCGCCAGATTACGGAATGCTGTCTGTCCCCAGCGCAAGAATGCATACCGCTCTTTGTTCCGCTGGAATTCGAGGAGCGCATTCATCTCGAATGCATTAGAACTTCCAAATTCATCCACCTGAACCGAGTGATCAATGACCAACTCGGCAGGTTGCAGCGGGTTGATGAGCGACGCATCTCCGCCCAGACGCTGCATGGCGTTGCGCATCGCTGCCAAATCAACTACAGCCGGTACACCGGTGAAATCCTGAAGCAATACACGGCTCGGCGTGAACGCAATCTCCTTCTCGGGGCGGGTTTGACTGTTCCACGCCGCCAGCGCGCGAATATCTTCTTTCTTTACATTGCGCCCGTCCTCCGTACGCAATAGGTTCTCGAGGAGGATGCGCAAGGAATACGGCAAATGCCTGGTCGAGATACCCTGCTTATCAAGAGTACCGATTCGATATATTTCGTAGTCTTTGTTTCCGACGCGAAGGCTGGAGCGGGCACCAAAGCTGTTCATATCAGTCCTGCTTCTGTTTTGTGGTTATCAATCTAGTGTAGTCGTTCTCAGGACGGTTGCGTAGTGCCGCAAGCGGCCGGAATTGACTTGAGCTCACTTAGCGCGAAGGAGCAGTACGGGAGCGCTCACACTGTGCTGAACCCGACTGGCGGTCGTGCCGAGAAAAAGGTCACCGAGAAAACGGTGCCCATGCGTGCTCATGGCAACCAGGTCGCACCCTTTTTGCTCGACCCACTTAATGATTTCAGCAACGGGTTCGCCGAACGCCAACTCAGCCTCGGCTGGAATTCCAGCAGATTGAAATTCTTCTCGGACTTGGCGCAGGTACGCCGTGTCCTCGGAGATCTCACGACTGACGGCATCCGAGCCATAGGTGCGAGCCGCCCATCCATCAGCAACGTGGAGAAGCACCAGACGGCTGTGCGCGAGAGTCGCCAACTTCTTCACGTGCTCGATGATGGCACGGTCGCTGCGCGATCCGTCCAAGGTGACCAGTATTTTTTCGTAGAGGGTTTTCATATGTTGGTCTACCCTCCCACGATCACCCTCCAAGCCTCTCTGATAGAGCCAGGAAGACCGTAAAGGTCCATGCAGGTGATCAGGATAGCACTGGCCCAGCCCGTAGCCAGAAGGAACCAACCGTTTCGCCAATTTCCCATTCGTTCACGCGAACTTGTGAAATGAAGCAGCGGAAACATCGCGAACGGAAGTTGAAGCGCCAGCACGACCTGGCTTAGCATCAACAGGTCCGTAACGCTGCTGTCACCGCGCATGCCAATTATTAAGATGGCTGGCAGGATCGCTAAGACTCGCGTAATTACGCGGCGAACCCATGGTCGCATCCGCCAATGCATAAAGCCTTCCATCACAACTTGACCAGCCAGGGTGCCGGTGATCGTGCTGCTCTGCCCACTGGCCAGTAACGCTACCGCAAACAGGATACTGGCGGCGGCGGTGCCCAGTAATGGTGCCAAAGTCAGGTATGCAACGCGAATCCAATCACTATTGGCAGAGAAATGGATGACCTGCCCCGTCGCGAGTGCGACGCTGTCTTTCCCAAAAAAAACCGTGGCGGCCAGGACCAGGATGGCGGCGTTGACACAGAACGCCACGCCAAGTGCTACCACCGAGTCTACCGTGTTGAATCGAATCGCACTTCGAATAGAAGCCGTGTCCTTCTGAAGCTTTCGGCTCTGCACCAAGGCCGAATGGAGATACAAATTATGGGGCATGACGGTAGCCCCGATAATTCCAATCGCGACATACCACATACCTGACTCTCTCAACGTGGGCGTTATCAGTGATCTCCCAAGCTCCACAAACCCGGGCCGAGTTTGAGGCAGGACAAAGATCTCGATGAAATAGCACGCCGCGATCGTGGCCACGAGCAACAGAACGACTGCCTCGATTCCGCGAATACCAAGACTCTGCAGAGTAAGCAGGATCAGAACGTCTAGAGCTGTGATGACCACTGCCCATAACAGCGGGATGTGGAACAGGAGATTAAGAGCAACGGCGCTGCCCAGCACCTCCGCCAAATCGCAGGCAGCAATCGCCACCTCGCTCATTAACCAGTTGGGCCAACGCGTCCATTCCGGATACCAATCGCGACAGCACTGCGCCAGATCTTTGCCGGTCACGACGCCAAGCCGTGCCGAGATGACCTGCATGAAAATCGCCATCAGGCTGGCGAGCCCGACGACCCACATCAGCTCATACTTGTAGTGCGCTCCCGCTTGAAGGTCCGTCCCCCAATTACCCGGATCCATGTACCCGACGCTGACTAAAATGGCGGGGCCTACGAAAGCCCGCCACTTCTCCCAGAAGCCAGCTTCATGGTGCGGGACTTCAACAGTGCCGTGAACATCTTCCAGGGAAGGAGAAGCTGACACTCTGGCGGGTGGCGCACTGACCCCGGGTACAGACCGCCGTTCGGGATTCGGGTCAGTGCTGCGCATTTGCTAATAGTAACTTCTGGCGCTCCTGACGCTCCATCTAATCAGAATCGGCCAAGCTAAGCGGTTGTCGAACCTAATGGTGGCAGGACTGATAAGGGTTTGACATCTTCATTCTCTGGCCAATACCCTTGTTTGTCCTCATGAAAGTTCTGGTCATTGGTAGCGGCGGCCGCGAGCACGCCTTGGTGTGGAAGTTGCGCCAATCCTCCCGCGTATCCCACCTGTACTGCGCTCCGGGAAATGGGGGTATCTGCGAGGAGTCGGAATGTGTTCCGGTGGACATCAGGAGTTTAGACTCCATAGTTTCCCTCGCAAATCAGCTCAAACCGGATTTAACGGTGATCGGTCCCGAGTTACCACTGACGCTCGGCGTTGTTGACGAATTCCAGCGGCGTGGCTGGCCTATCTTTGGGCCCACAAAAGCTGCTGCCCAACTGGAATCCAGCAAGAGCTTCGCGAAAGAGTTCCTGCAGCGACATCACATCCCCACGGCTCACTATGCGATCTGCAACTCGCTGGATGAGGTACGCGATGCTCTTCCCCATTTTCACCCTCCCATTGTGGTGAAGGCGGACGGTTTGGCGGCGGGAAAGGGTGTAGTGATCGCCAAAAGTAAGGAAGAGGCCACCGCCACGGCAGCCGAGATGCTTAGCGGCAAGATGCTGGGCGAAGCGGGCTCACGAATCGTACTGGAGGAGTTCCTCCAAGGCGATGAGTTGTCATTCTTGGTTTTCAGCGACGGTGAACGTGTGGCTCCGCTGGTTGCTGCTCAGGATCATAAGCGTGTTGGCGATGGGGACACCGGACCTAATACCGGAGGCATGGGCGCCTATTCCACATCGAACATCATCGACGAAAAAATGCGCGACTGGCTCGTCAATCACATCGCGCGGCCGGTGGTCGCAGGAATGAAAGCGGAAGGCATCGAATATAAAGGTGTTCTCTACTGCGGGCTCATGATGACGGCCCGAGGGCCCATGGTCCTCGAGTTCAACTGCCGGTTCGGAGATCCTGAAACACAACCGATTCTCATGCGCTTGGAAAGCGACCTGGTGGAAGCGATCGAGGCGTCGATCGAGGGCCGCACCAGTGAAGGAGATTTCCGCTGGTCTTCGGACGCGGCTGTTTGTGTGGTGATGTCGTCGGGCGGTTATCCGGGAACGTACGATTCCGGCAAGAAAATTGTCGGACTGGAGAACGCGGCTGGCATTGCGGGTGTAAAGACTTTTCACGCAGGAACAACCAAGCGTGATGGCATGTTCTACAGCTCAGGCGGTCGGGTGCTGGGCATAACGGCACGCGCCCCAGATCTGGCGACGGCGGTCAAGCGGGCTTATGACGCAGTCGCCACAATTGGCTTTGAAGGCGCTCACTACCGTAAGGACATCGCGGCAAGAGCTTTGAGGAAGTAGTTTTTGATTCTTAGACCAGGCCATCCAGCTTGGTCGCAATTCTTAACTGAGAGGGTCGGTAATCAATGAGCAAACCACTAGTCTCGATTGTGATGGGTAGTGACTCGGATCTCGACATCATGCGAGAGGCGGGCAAGAGTCTCGAAGAACTTGGCATCGGTTACGAAATGGACGTCACCTCGGCGCACCGCTCGCCCGACCGTACCGCCGAGTACGCGAAGAACGCTGCCGGACGCGGTATCAAGGTGATCATCGCCGGGGCAGGAGGCGCAGCCCACTTAGCCGGCGTCATTGCCGCCCATACAACGTTGCCAGTGATAGGTGTTCCCATTCCGTCGACGTCGCTCAACGGAATGGATTCTCTTCTGGCTACGGTGCAGATGCCCGCCGGAATCCCGGTGGCGACGGTTGCGATTGGTAAACCAGGCGCCACGAACGCCGGGATCCTGGCCGCCCAAATCATCGCTCTCTCCAGCGCCGGAGTCGCCAGGAAGCTGGATGGTCACAAGGAGAAGCTCGCTAACAGCGTCGAAGAAAAGTCCAAGAAGCTGCAAATTTCCCTCGGCAGTACGACATGAACGATGGCATTCGGTTTGCTGAATTGCTGGATTACAACGCCGAAGAAAACGAACACTGGAAGAAGTGGTTCACCGAGCATACTGATGCTCTTGAGCTGCCTGTCGATATTGCGGAGGCGGGTAGCGTCCGAGGACTCATCGCTCACATTTTCTTTGTAGAGCAACACTTCGCGAACGCCGTTAATGATTCGCCCATCGACTTCCAGCAACTGAAGCAGCACATCGATAGCCTGGGCCACGCAGACGTAAACGAGCTATTTAACATCAGTGAAGAAGCTACGGGAAAATTCCGTGCTTTTCTCGAGCGGGCGACGGACAAAGATTACGCAGAGGTTGTCGAGTTTGGCTCTCGCATGAAGCTGTCCGTGACGAAGCGCAAGTTGATTTCGCAGGCGCTGACCCACAGTCTTCGCCATTGGGCTCAATTAGCGACAGCGTTACGCCAGCAAGGATTCAAGACAGATTGGGTTCACGATCTCTTGCTGAGCAAGGCGATGCAATAGAGGAGTGTTGATCTAGAGTTTCAGGTCTTTCAGGTATTCGCGAAAGCTGTCACCCAGGTCGGGGCGCTTAAGTGCGAATTCGACCGTAGCCTTAAGGAATCCCAGCTTGTCTCCCGTGTCGTGCCGACGCCCTTCGAAAACGTAGGCGAAGATTCGCTCGTTCTTCAAGAGCTGCCGCATGCCATCGGTAAGTTGGAGCTCTCCTCCGCTTCCCATGCGTGTCTCGGTTAACGTCTCGAAGATTGCGGGCGTAAGGATATACCTGCCGATGATTGCTAGTTGGGATGGCGCTTCTTCGGGCTTCGGCTTTTCGACCATGTTCGTGATTTCAAAGACCCGCTCGCCGAAACGCGTTTCGGCAGGTTTCACCTCGAGGACGCCATAGGAGGAAAGCGCCGAACGATCGACTACTTCCGTCGCGATCACGGAGCATTGTGTCTCATTGAAAACCTGCATCATCTGCTTAAGGCAGGGCGTGGGTGCATCGACAACGTCGTCTGCGAGGAGAACCGCGAAGGGTTCGTTGCCCACGAGTTCGCGTGCCATCAACACGGCATGTCCTAAGCCGAGCGCCTCTTTCTGGCGAACGTAGGCCACGTGGATCATGTCGGAAATCCTGCGCACAATGTCGAGCAGTTCCGTTTTGTTCTTGGATTGAAGCAGATGCTCGAGCTCGTAGCTGTGATCGAAGTGATCTTCGATTGCCGTCTTGCCGCGGCCCGTCACGATGATGATCTGGTCGCAACCCGCCGCAAGCGCCTCTTCGACGCCATACTGAATGATCGGTTTATCGACCAGCGGCAGCATTTCCTTTGGCTGAGCCTTTGTGGCGGGCAGAAACCGCGTGCCAAGACCTGCGGCCGGAAACACAGCTTTACGAACTTTCATGGCCATAGAGAATCGCAGTCTCCGTGCTCAGAACAGCGCATCATCCATACTCTCACAAAGTTTGCTTTCGGAGGTGAGGCCTCAGGGGCGAGAATCACGCTGCCGGTGCGTTAGTAGGCACGCCAGCAAGATCCTCAAGCAAGGATCGCAACTGGTTCAGTACCTCGTCGGCCCGCATGGCTTTCGAAGTGAACTTCAGGATTCCCGCAGGCGTGAAATGGGCACCGCGCTGGCCCGCAACAAAGCGCGCCAAACGCTCGGGATCGATGCTGGCGTTCTCCCGAAAACGAATGCTGACCTGATCGCGTTTGCGCTCAATGGCGGTCACGCCAATTCGTAAGCACATCAGCTTCAGCACCGCGTATTCCAACAGATTGAGTACGGCCTGTGGCGGCTCTCCGTAGCGGTCCTGCAGTTCGGATCGAACGTCGGACAATTGCGATTCACCTTCTACGCCGGCGATGCGTTTGTACATGCGCAGCCGATGGTTCTCTTCCTTGATGTAGTCAGCAGGAATACGAATGTTCAAGCCCAGATTGAGCTGGATTTCTTCCGCCTCAGGAGCCGCTTCGCCCTTCAACTCCCGAACTGCATGGTCGAGCATGCTTGTGTAAAGTTCGAATCCCACCGCATCAATATGTCCGCTTTGCTCGCCCCCTAGAAGGTTCCCAGCGCCGCGCAGTTCGAGATCAAGGGCAGCAATCTTGAAACCTGCTCCGAGATCGGAAAATTCTTTCAAGGCAGCGAGCCGCCTGCGCGCAATCGCTGTCAATTCAATCTCGGGAGGGAGGAGCAGGTATGCGTAAGCACGACGGTTCGATCGTCCTACCCGGCCTCGCAACTGATAGAGCTCTGATAAGCCCAAGCGCTCCGCTCGATTGATGAGGATGGTATTGCAGAGAGGGATATCTAATCCATTCTCTATGATCGTCGTGGCGACTAAAATGTCCGCTTCGTGATGCATAAATTTCAGCATCACCTTTTCAAGTTCGCCTTCGGCCATTTGCCCGTGGCCCACAATGACACGCGCGCGCGGTACTAGTTCTTGAAGTTTCGCGGCAATTTCCCAGATTGTCTCCACCCGGTTGTGGACGAAGTAAACCTGACCGCCACGGTCCAGTTCCTGCTCGATAGCAGACTGGATCAGCTTGTCGTCCCAAGCGGCGACAACCGTCTGAATCGCCATGCGATCTTTGGGTGGTGTCTCAATCACGCTCATATCTCGCAACCCGACCAACGACATATGCAGCGTCCGCGGTATGGGAGTGGCTGACATCGTCAATACGTCCACTTGCTTCCGCATCTGCTTGATGCGTTCCTTGTGACGCACCCCAAAGCGTTGTTCTTCATCGACGATGAGCAATCCCAAGTCGGTGAATTTGATGTCTTTCGACAGAATGCGATGAGTTCCGATCAGGATGTCGATTTTTCCGGCTTCTGCTCTTTGCAGAATTTCTTTTTGTTCCTTCGGCGAGCGGAAACGGCTGATCATCTCGATGGCCATCGGAAACGCA
The DNA here is from genome assembly GCA_051984555.1 of Terriglobales bacterium. Classification (GTDB taxonomy): domain Bacteria; phylum Acidobacteriota; class Terriglobia; order Terriglobales; family Acidobacteriaceae; genus Gp1-AA122. The sequence goes on from JBPYEW010000225.1 coordinate 72,380, forward strand.
GCGAACCTCTGTTTGAAGGTCTCATAGTGCTGAAAGGCAAGCACGGTTGTGGGGGCCAGTACGGCGACTTGCTTGTTGTCGCCCACCGCCTTGAAGGCCGCCCGCATGGCGACTTCGGTTTTGCCGTAACCCACATCGCCGCATAGCAATCGATCCATCGGTTGAGCCGATTGCATGTCCCGCTTCACGTCATCGATCGCCAACTGCTGGTCATCCGTTTCGCTGTACTCGAAAGCGTCTTCAAATTCCTTTTGCCATTCCGAATCGGGAGGGAAGGCGTGTCCTTGAGCCATGTGACGTTCCGCGTAAAGCTTAAGCAGTTCGTCAGCCATGTCCTTCATGGCTTTGCGGACGCGCGCCTTGGTCTTGGCCCAGGTCGCGGTTCCGAGATGGCTGAGTACCGGCTTTGCCCCTTCGGCGGAGCGGTATTTCTGCACCAGATCGAGACGGGTCAGGGGGACATAGAGCTTCGCTGCTTCAGCGAATTCCAGCAGCATGAATTCGATCGGACCGTCGCCTTGGTTGATCTCTTTCAACCCTTGATACTGCGCAATTCCATGCTCTACGTGCACTACATAGTCGCCCACCTGGAGGTCACGGAAATCGGAGAGAAAGGTGGAAACCTTTGACTTCTGCCGTTGCGGCCGAGTGACTACGGCTTCCGACTCGTCGAACAGGTCGCGCGAGCCGAACACCGCGAGATTTCCTTCATTGAGCAGGACACCGTCCGGAACATAAGCCTTAGCCAAAGTGGTCGTGTATGCCTCGCCGGCAAAATATGCAGTCTCGTCGGCATAACTTTCGCCACCGCGAGTTCGGCTACCCAGTCGAAAGGGGACGTTGTATTCGGTGAAGATATCGGCCAACCGTTCCAGTTCACCGAAGTTCGGCGCCGCAAAAAGCACGTGTTTGCCTTCGCGTGTGAGCTTCTGCACTTCCTCGAGCATCGCAGGAACGGCCCCATGAAACCGCGGCGTAGGCTGAGTGGAGAAGGCGATTTCGGAGCCATGCAATGCCCGCGTAATACCGAGGTGCTCGATATCGGCACCCGGCATCTCGCTCAATCGATGCTGAATTTCTTGAGGCGGGAAATACAGGTCGTCCGGACGAACCAGGTTTCCCACTCCGCTGCGCTCATGCATCTCATTGATACGTTCCCAAACGCGATCAAACTCTCGCCTGACGTTCTCCGGTTCGTCCACTAAGACGCTGGCGCGGGGAAGGAGATCGATAATGCTGCGGTCTGCTCCGGCGACGGGGGCGTAGAACTCCCATCCCGGAAATACGGTGACACCGCCCGAGCGTACTGCCTCCTCCACCACCTCCTCAGGTCCCGTTATTCGCTTTCCTGACAATCGCGCATGGATAGCCCCGAGCAATTCCTCGGTCACTGGAGTTTCTGTCAAGGGCAACAGCAAAGACTCATCTACCGGAGTCGAGGAACGCTGTGTTCCTGGATCGAACTTGCGAATGGATTCGACCTCATCGCCGAAAAACTCGACTCGCACGGGCCGGTCGGCTTCGGGCGAGTACACGTCCAAGATTCCCCCGCGCAAAGCGTACTGGCCCGGCATCTCCACAACGTCGGTCGAGGAATATCCAACAGTGTTCAGGTGCTGCACCAGCGCATCGACATCAAGAGCTTCGGCACGACGAAGAGTTCGAGCTAATTCGGTGTAAAACTCGGGAGCTCGTAACCGCGTCGCGGCGGCCGTCACCGGTGCGACAACGATCGCCGCAGTTCCACTTGCGATCTTCCACAATGCGGCAGCCCTTTGCTCTTGAATTTCCGGGTGTGGAGAGAGGTTCTGAAAAGGCAATACATCCCTAGCCGGTACGGAGACGATCTCGTCGGGATCGACTTCACCCGTTAGCTCGGCGAACCCTTGGAGGACAGGAACCATCTCCTCTGCCGCGCGGTTATCACTCACAACGATGAGCAGAGGCGACCCAACCGAATGTTGCAGCAGGATGAAAAGCAGTGCTTTAGCCGTCGGAGTCAGCCCAGAAACACTAATGCGTCCCGTGCGCCCTTTGAGGTGGGATGCTGCACGCGTAAATGCGGGAATCTTTTCCGCGTCCGCAAAAACATCGCGGACGAAAGGCAGGACCATTGCCCTTTCATTCTACCAGTGAAAATGGATGCTTTACTTCGACGGGACAGTCAGGGCACACGTCAGCGACAAAAGCAAAGAAAAAGGCCGGCAGGTTCGCCGGCCTTCTCTGTCGTTTTGTGCTGAAGATTGAAGTTAGTGTTTCGGGTTCTCGTCGTTGCGCTCGTACGATTTCTCGTGGTTCATGAACGCGGAGGGATTCTCTTTGATTTCCTCGCGAACATTCTTGTGTTCCTTGAGCCAGTTTTCCAGCTCAGGGTGAGCGCTGACCCAAGCTTCGTCGTTGATCTTCGAGGGATCACGCTGCAGGTCTTTCGCAACGCCCGGATGCGAATCGAGGAAAGAATCGAATTCCTTCACATCCTTACGCATCTCTTTATTCTCGGAAGCTTCGGGGTTCTTCATGCGATCTTTGTCGCGATCGCGATCACGATCGGCCGGATTTGCCTGCATATCGCGATCCTTATCCGGAGCTGGACGAACGCCGTTGTCCTGATCGGGCGCGGTCTGTGGAACAGCCGCCGGCTGCTGAGCATTGTCCCCAGGCATCGTCTGCGCCGGGGTTGCCGAAGGCGCATGTCGATCTTGATCTTGCTGTTGTGCCGAAGCACTGATTGCAGCGCCGCCTACCATCAAAGCCGCGGAAAGCGAGGTCGCGATCAATCCTGCGCGCAAACGTGAAACCATGTTTTCCATCTCAAGCTCCTCCTGAAAGAGCATTTAAGTTATTTATCCCTACCTTCGACGGAGCAACCGGAATGCCACTGGTGAGTAGCTGGTTCAATGCGGAATAACAGCAAGTTACGTGGGGAAATCGAGTGATCGAACAAAACCCGCAAATGTCGTTTTTACCTCGGTTGATCCACCCAGTGTCTGACACGAATGTTGACTACAGGATCTTCCGCGAGGTTCTCAGGAAATGCAGGTAGACGATGACGAAACCTAGCTGCGCAGCAAAGGCCGAGTGAGGCAAGTCGGGCCGCCACTTCCATTGATGCACAGCTCGCTGCCCGGGAAGGTTCGCACATCGAAACCGGCGTGCCCCAGCCGGTCGTTCGTCGTTCGATTTTCTTCCAAGGCAAGAAGTCGTCTGCGTCCAAGCGATAGTACGTTGCAGGCCAGTGTTTCCCGTTCCAACGGATCGATTTCAACGAATGCCAACCCACGCTCGACTAGCAACTGTACGGTAGGGACGCTTAACCACGGCAAGTCAACGAGAACGGTCTGATCGTCGAGCATGCTCATCAATGACATAAGGTGAAGGCATGCCGAAGCTCCGGGACCATGTGGGAGAGGAGCCGCGATCACCTCTATTCCATGAGGTTGGAGCATAGACTGAATCTGCTGAATGCCGGCGCCATTGGTGCGATACCCGTGCCCAACAAGCAGCGTTCGCGAGTCAATCCAGACAATATCGCCCGCCTCGGCCTTTGCCGGAGGCGTGACTTCGCCCAGCACAGGGATACCCAATGCTTGACAGAAATCACGCTGATGCCTCGCCTCGGGCACCCGGTTCGGCTTACCGGGATTCATCAGAATCAACCCGAAGTCTGTGGGGAGAGAAGCGTCATGCGCGTACACTGCGTCGAGCGTGAGAGCCGGGCTGGTGCCAAGTTGAACGATTTCAGCTCCGGCTGCTTCGAGTTGAGCACACATCGCGCCGTGCTGGACCTGTGCGACTTCGAAATTGGGCACATGCATAAACCCAAGATCGGGCCACAACGACACAAGTTCCGGACGAGACCAACCAGCACTCTTCGGCGAACACACCAACACGCGTTGTAATTCCCCTACCATGGAGTGGCCATTGAAATATGTTTGTCTCGTCATGACTTGCGGCATGGCACGAAATCTAAACGCCACCGGGCTTAAAAGCAAGGTCAGCCGGGCAGGGCTTGCTCTGGGAAACTCTGGGTGAGAGCATGGTGCGCACTACTGGAGTAAACAATTTGATCACCGGCGCGCACGTAATCCTCTATTCAAAAAATCCGAGCGCCGACAGGGCGTTCTTTCGCGACATCCTGAAATTTCCTGCCGTGGATGCGGGACATGGGTGGCTGATTTTCGCCATGCCTCCAGCAGAGGCCGCGTTCCACGATTCAGAATCCAACGGAGCGCACGAGCTTTACTTTATGTGCGAAGACATTGCAGCCACGCTGGACGAGCTCAAAGCTAAGAATGTGGAAGTCTCGGATGTTCAGCAACAACGTTGGGGCAAGTTGGCCAGTTTCACCCTGCCGAGTGGCTCCAGAATAGGCATCTACGAACCTCAACATCCCAGCCCCTTGAAGCGCTCCAACGCAAGCGTGTGATCAGCAAAAAGTTAGGACAGCTCGGAGCCCCCCGAAGCTGTCCTGGAACCCTCCCGGTTAGAAGGGCATGTCACTGTCGACATCCTAATTGCCATGTGTTTCGAAGAAGTTGCAGCCTGGTTAATATCATGTAAATTCCCGCCGCCAGCTTGTGTCCAGGATCACATCTCGATGTGACCGGCGCTGCTATAGTGTTCTGCCAGGAGGACCTATGTCGCGAAAAGTCGAGCAATCGCGCAGCCTGCAGAAGCGCGCGGAACAGATGATCCCCGGAGGCGTCAACTCTCCGGTGCGAGCCTTTCGCGCAGTTGGCGGTGAGCCTCCTTTTATCGTGAGAGGCAAAGGTTCGCATCTCTGGGATGCCGACGGGAACGAATATATCGACTACATTGGCTCCTGGGGACCTCAAATCCTCGGTCATGCAGCGCCACAGGTAGTCGAAGCCATAGAAGTCGCGGCGCAAAAGGGCACCAGCTTCGGCGCGTCCACGCCGGCCGAAGCCGATCTCGCGGAATTGGTCCTCTCAGCCTTTCCGCAAATGCAAAAAGTTCGATTCGTGAGTTCCGGCACCGAGGCAACTATGTCGGCGATCCGGTTGGCGCGCGCTTACACAAAGCGGAAATACATCGTGAAGTTCGAGGGCTGTTATCACGGGCACGCCGATGCCCTGTTGGTCAAAGCTGGCTCGGGAGTTGCAACTTTGGGAATCCCCGGGTCGGCTGGGGTTCCAGAAGAGTTCACGCAATTCACGCTGGCACTGCCGTTTAACGATACGGATGCACTCGAGCAGGCATTCTCAAAGTTCAAGAATCAAATCGCGTGCGTGATTGTTGAACCGGTGGTCGGGAACATGGGCTGTGTTCCACCTGCTCGCGGATACCTGGAGGCGCTACGCGCGATCACTTCCAACAGCAAAACAATCCTTATCTTCGATGAAGTGATGACCGGATTCCGTTTGTCTTTCGGCGGAGCGCAGGAACTCTACTCCATCCAGCCTGACCTGACGACAATGGGCAAGATTATCGGTGGTGGCTTGCCTGTGGGAGCCTATGGTGGTCCATCGGACATCATGAACATGGTGGCGCCGCTCGGTCCGATGTACCAAGCGGGAACTCTATCGGGAAATCCGCTCGCCATGGCTGCCGGTTGTGCAACCCTGAAGTATCTGCAAGACCACCAGGAAATCTATGCACGCGTCGACAAGCTCAGCGGGGACTTAGTGGCCGGAGTGGCCGCCGCCGCGAAGACAGCGGGAGTGGAGATCACCTACAATCGCGTCGGTTCGATGTTCACCTGGTTCTTCGCCGAGGGGCCCATTACGGATTGGCCGTCGGCCGCGAAGTGCGACACCGACGCGTTCGGCCGCTTCTTCCGAGCCATGCTCGACGTTGGGATCTACCTGCCGCCCTCGCAGTTCGAAGCAGCCTTCCTGAGTGCCGCACATACTGAGCGGGACATAACGGAAACGATTGAGGCAGCAAAGCAGGCTTTTGCACTGACTCCGGCCTAAACCGCGGCAACGCCGGCTGCATTCGTCATCATCATTTCAGGAATTGTGACGAATTCGTAGCCCTCTTCTTTATATCGCCGGATCATGCGATCCGTGGCTTCCACCGTGTGCGCTCTGTTGACGCCGAGTTGGCGGTGCCCTCCATCATGAAGCAGGATGACATTGCCGCCAAGCATCCCTTTGCTGACGTTGTGCTCCACGCGTTCCGCTGATGTGGTCTTCCAGTCAAATGCAGTTACGTTCCACATGATGGGCTCCAGGCCTAGCGCTCGCACAACTTGAAGAGTTCCCGGACGACGACCGCCGAAGGGAGGCCGGAAGAGATTGGAGTGGTCGCCAATCACGTCCTGCAGTACCTGACGACATTGCTCAATCTGAATACGGGCTTGCAGTGCCGATGCGAACGCTAAGTTGGGATGGGTGAAGGTGTGGTTCCCGACCACATGACCAGCGGCTGTAACATCACACGCAATCTTCGGTCGCAACTGCACATACCTTCCGATCAGAAAGAAGGTCGCCCGTACATCGTGCTTGTTCAAGACATCAAGCAGTTTGTGGGTATGGAAATCGTTAGGACCGTCATCGTAAGTGAGTGCCAGCTTTTTAGTGCCATGCGCGAGACCAGTAAATGTTCGCCCGTACCACTGTCCTGTAGGTGAAACCGTTTGATATCCCGCCGCCACGATTGCAGCGGCAGCGCCTCCCGCGACCAGGTATCCCAACATGCGAACGATTGTAAACGCATGCAAGAAGGCGACGAAGCGTGGGTCACAGTGGGAGAGCACGTAACCCGCTATAATGGCCGCCCATGAACCTCGAGCAGAAACTCGAAGAACTGAAGAAACGAGACTCTCTGGCACAGGAAGGCGGGGGCGCGGTCCGACGCGAGAAGCAGCATAAAGAGGGCAAGATGTCGGCCCGCGAGCGCATCGAGTTCCTGCTCGATGAGGGCACATTCGAAGAGACTGACAAGCTCGTCACTCACCGCTGCGGCGACTTCGGCATGGCCGACCAGAAATACTACGGTGATGGGTTCATCACGGGTTACGGCCGGATTGAAGGCCGTTTGGTCTTCGTTTTTGCCCAGGACTTTACGGTATTCGGCGGATCGCTCTCGGAAGCAAACGCCGCAAAAATTGTGAAGATCATGGACCTGGCCGCAAAGATGGGAGCGCCGGTCATCGGACTGAACGATTCGGGAGGCGCGCGCATACAAGAAGGTGTGATGTCGCTCGCTGGGTATGCCGACATTTTTCTCCGCAACACTCTCTACAGCGGGGTCATGCCGCAGATCTCGGCCATCATGGGTCCGTGCGCCGGTGGCGCCGTATATTCGCCCGCAATCACGGACTTTATTGTCATGGTCGACAAGACCTCTTACATGTTCATCACCGGCCCCGACGTAATCAAAACCGTCACACACGAAGAGGTCACCAAGGACCAGCTCGGCGGTGCGATGACGCACAACGAGAC
>JBPYEW010000226.1:0-4434 GCA_051984555.1 Terriglobales bacterium
TCGACGATGTCGGTGAGTTCGCTATGCGCCTTGGCAGTCTTCTGGTATCTCGCCGAGTCGTTGATGACTTCCGGCGAGGCGAGGGCCTGCGTGAGTTCGTCGTAGCGGGCTTCGAGTTGGGAAAGACGTTCAAACATAGTCGTTGGTCCTTGGTCGTTGGTCGTTGGCGCGCCCCGCACCTAATGCGTTAATGCCGCTCAAACCTCGACCCACGGCGGTAGCTTCATCGAGCAGGAATGTTCCGTCCTGCTCGGACAAGGCGCATCTGCTGGCTCAACCCATAGATCTCATGTTTCGGAAATGCACTTGTGATCCGATAGGTGTCGCTAGCCAGCTTCATCGCATTTTGCCACACTCGCAAGTCCCTGAATGATGATGCCATGATTGACCTCCAACCGTGAACCTACCGAGTCCGGCTCGACTCACCAAGGTCGAGTGACCGTCCCATATGTGACGGCTTCAAGTCCTGGCCAACGACCAAGGACCAACAACCAAGGACAATGTAGAGGAGATTCGCGGCGGCAACCGCTAGGCAATCACCAGTTCCCCGCCATTCTGCTTTTCCAGTTCCATCGCCTGGTTCAAGGCGATGATGGCGCAGTGGACCTGGTCGTCGGCGGGGGCCTGCGTGGTGATGCGCTGGAGCCAGAGGCCGGGGGCGGTCATCAGGGCAAAGAGGGAGCCACGGTGCTTGGCGGCGAAGCGGATGATTTCGTACGAAAGCCCGGCAATCACCGGCAAAAGGATGATGCGGGTAGCAAACTGCGCCGCGAACGTGGACACCGGCACCACGGCGTTGGCAATCATGTAGACAAAGATCGAGAAGATCATCACCGTCATCAGGAAGCTGGTGCCGCAGCGGGGATGATACGTGGAATACTTTTGGACCTCCGCGTTGGACAGCGGATCGCCGTTCTCAAAGGCGAACACGGTTTTGTGCTCGGCGCCGTGGTACTCGTAAACGCGCCGGATATCGCGCACCAGCGAGGTGCCGAAGATGAACAGGAGGAACAGGCCCAGACGGATCACACCGTCAAAAAGAATGATGACGTTCGGCTTGGCGAAGAACGGACTCACGTGCCCCAGTTCCCGAGCTGCCAGTAGCGGCAGGAACTTGTACATGATGATAAAAAATCCGAGCGAAAGGATAATGTTGATGGCGGCGACCCAGCCGCTGATCTCCAGCTTCTTCTTGCCTATGTTGGTTTCGGCGGGCGCGATCTGTTCCAGCGCGACATCGGCCGAGAATCGCAGGGCGCGGAAGCCCAGCGACATGGCATAGCCCAAGGTCATCACGCCGCGGATCACGGGCCAGCCCATCCATTTGTGCTTGTCCGAGGGGCGCTCCAGAGTTTCACTATGAGTCGCGAGTTCGCCCGAGGGCTTGCGCACCGCGATGGCCCAGGCATGGGGCGATCGCATCATGACGCCTTCCAGAACGGCCTGGCCGCCCACTAGCGTCTCTTCTCCGCTCTCCAGTGCCGGCAAAAGCTGCAAGGCCACCAGAAAACGCCACCATGTGCGCAAATAATCCATCATTCCTTAGATGATACTTCCAGGCGGGAAGTAGCTGGAGTTAAGGGTATCACATAGGTGTGTGACTGAAAGCGGCTGGGATTTGTATGTCATTGATGCGACTAGACTTGACGATAAAGCTTGAACCACGGAGGGCACAGAGGGCCGCCGGGGCAGAGAAATTGTTCTCCGTGACTCTGTGTCTCTGTGGTGAATCGAACCTGTTTGTATCATGACCCACCTAACCAGGGCTTGTACGACTTCCGCTAAGATACCTCCGTGCCGACCCGGGCTCCCTCGAAAACCAGACTTTCTACTCTGCAATCAGACTTGCTCGATATTCCATGGCTGGCGCATGGATTCTCCGCTCGGAGTGGCGGATCGTCGCGGGTGTATGGCAGGAACTCGCTGAATCTGGGATTCACCCGGAAGGACTCGCGGACGGCGGTGACGCGCAATCGAGCTTTGTTTTTGGCTTCGCTCGGACTGCCCGATCCCAATCAATTAGTGACGGTGCGGCAGGTACACTCCGACGTCATCCACTATGTGAGTGCGCCTCCCGCGGAGCGCATGGTCGGCGACGGATTGGTGACGGATACTCCCGGGCTGCCCATTGCAGTCCTCGTCGCGGATTGTCTTCCCGTGATCGTGGTTGATCCCAAGAAGCGGGCTGTCGGTGTGTTCCACGCAGGCTGGCGCGGGACGGTCAAGCGGATCGTGGAAAAGGGCGTGGGTCGCATGCGAATGCATTTTGGCAGCCGGCCGGGGGATCTGCGCGCGGCCATTGGGCCGGGAGTCCACAACTGCTGCTACAAGGTGGGTGAGGAAGTGCGGGAGAACTTTCAGTCGCAGTTTGCGTATGCCGATGCTTTGTTTCACGAGATCAAAGAGTCCGACCCCGTGCGGGAAAAATATCCCCTGCTGTTTATGACCATGCGGCCGCCGGGACACAGTCCCCTTGCCATCAATATATTTCTCGATCTGGTGGAGGCGAATCGACGGCAACTGCTTGATGCGGGGCTGCGACGAGGTAACATCCGGGCCTCGGAGCTGTGCACTTCGTGCAATACCAACCTGTTGTTTTCGCATCGCGCCGAGAATGGGGATACGGGGCGGATGATGGGACTGGTTGCGGTGCGCGATGGCCGGAGATGGCGAGCATGAAGCGAATCGGTGTGTCTACAGTCTGCACCCTGATGCTGTTGTTAACTGCGTTCGCGGCGGCTAACGGCGACACCGAGAGCCGCATCGACGCCCTGTTTGCGTCGGTGAAAGCGGACGATCCAGGCGCCGCGGTGATGGTCATCCGGGATGGGCACGTGGTCTTTCAGCGCGGCTACGGCATGACGGATCTGCGCACGCTTCACAAGATCGACGAGCACACGAATTTTCGCCTGGCCTCGCTGACGAAACAGTTCACCGCGATGTCAATCATGCTGCTGGTACATGATGGCAAGCTGCGGTACAACGAGTCTCTGAGCGAGGTCTTTCCCGAGTTCCCGGCTTACGGGAAAGGCGTCACGATCCGGAATTTGCTGAACCACACTTCCGGTCTGATTGACTACGAAGACCTGATGGCGCAACAGTACGGCAACACACCGGACGAGCAGATTCCTCAAATTCACGATGACGGCGTGCTCAAGCTGATGGAACAGGTCAAGACAACGAAGTTTCCACCGGGCTCGCAATGGGCTTACAGCAACTCCGGTTATTGTGTCCTGGCGATGGTGGTGGAGAAAGTTTCCGGCAAGCCCTTCGGCGAGTTTCTGCAGGAGCGAATCTTCGGTCCGCTAAAGATGGAACGCACGCTGGCCCTCGAAAAGGGCAAGAATGAGGTTGCGAACCGCGCGTATGGGCACACGCCCGAGCGCTCGTCCTTTCGCGAGACTGACCAGAGTTCGACCTCGGCGACACTCGGCGATGGAGGCGTGTACACCTCGCTCGTGGACTTGGCTCGCTGGGATGAGGCATTGCAGAGGCATACGTTGCTGAGCGAGCAGGAAATGAAGCCGGCGCTCGAGGCCGTGCAGCCTTTGGGTGGGCCTGCGCGAGAGAATGGGCACGATGTGAGCTATGGCTACGGTTGGTACCTCGAACCTTATCATGGGCATCCGCGGATGTGGCATCACGGCGAGACGGTCGGGTTTCGCAATGGCATTCAACGCTTCACCGACAATGGGTTGACGGTGGTGGTGTTGTGCAATCGCGTGGACTTTGACGCGCCGGAGTTGGCGTTGAAGATCGCTGATTTGTACTTAGGCGATAACGGAAACTACGCGCATTAATAGGTGCGCATCTTGCGAGGGCGAGATGCCCCTTCGACAAGCTCAGGGCAGGCTCTCGTGACAGCCGGTGGGACGGCGGCGCTACTTTTCGCAAGAGTGCCCTGCTGGGGGGGCGATCTCCGAAACCGGCAATGACCCCGTTCCCAGGTAAATAATTTGTCTCCGGGCCAACGCTCTGAGGACGGGTTGAATCCCATCATTTCAAGGGCTTGAAAGTCGTGACGGAGGGAGTTGACCCAGATGGTGCTTGCATCTTGGGGATAGTTGTTTCATCCTGTCACGCAAAATTGTGGGGTCATGAATCACTGGTTGCAAAAACTGAGCGCTGCAAAGTGCGTGCGCGAAAGCTACAGTTTTCGCTCGCTTGGCTTTGCGCTTTTGCTGATGGCATCGATCTGCGTGTCGCGACCGAGCCACGCAGCCGACACCGTCAACCAGGCGACCCTCGACGTTGGCTACCGGCAGATGTATGACTTGGATTTCGAGTCGGCACACAATACTTTCAATGCGTTTGAGCACTCCCATCCTCAGGACCCGTTAGGTCCAGTATCTAATGCGGCCGCCTACCTGTTTTCTGAATTCGCGCGAATGCACATCCTGGAGTCCGAATTCTTCGTGGATGATGCAAAGTTTG
>JBPYEW010000227.1:0-7123 GCA_051984555.1 Terriglobales bacterium
CTTTGGTGGTGAAGAACATGGTCATCGTCGGACCTGCGACCGACGATATGGGCGCAAACTGTTTTGTCGCTGCCTTTGACATTCACACCGGGAAGGAAATCTGGAAATTCTACACCAGTCCGAATACGGCGGATGATCCGGCCGCCAAGACATGGGCGGGCGATACCTGGAAGCACGGCGGTAGCCCCGTCTGGAACGACGGTTCCTACGATCCTGAGACGAACCTAGTGTTCTTTGGCACCGGCAATCCGAATCCAGGCTGGAATGGCGATGAGCGATCGCCTGGCGGCAAATTCGACAACCTCTACTCGGATAGCGTGGTCGCACTGGACGCCGATACAGGAAAGCTAAAGTGGTATTTCCAATTCACGCCGGACGATGAGTACGACTATGACTCGACCCAGATTCCTGTATTAGCGGATATCGATTGGCAGGGCAAACCGCAGAAGGTGATGTTCTGGGCTAATCGCAATGGCTTCTTCTATGTCCTCGACCGGCAGACCGGCCAATTCCTTATGGGCAAGCCTTTTATCAAAGTGACTTGGGCCAACGGTCTCGATAAAAATGGCCGGCCAATTAGGACCCCAAAGTACTTCCCGAAACCGGCGGGCGGAATTGCCGCAATGCCAGGTGCGCAAGGGGGCACAAACTATTATCCGCCATCTTACGACCCCCAAACGGGGCTCTTCTATATGTCCGTCTGGGACAACTACGAAGGTTTCTCGGGCAAACGGCCCATTCCTCCGTGGCAGCAGATGCATATGTATACTGGAAACGGTTGGTGGCCCGGCTTTGGGGAAACGGCCCCCCCGGCTGACTGGCCGCCCGCTCCTGCCCGGCCGAGCGTTCCCGCTACACAAAGGCGTGCGAGTCCGAATTACAAGACGGAGGCCGAGGGGTACGGTGCAATCCGCGCCATCGATCCGAAAACGGGCGAGAAGAAGTGGGATTTCAAGATGGTCAACTATACCGAGTGCGGCGTGCTCTCCACGGCCGGTGGCCTGGTGTTCGGGGGGGGAATGGACGGAGACTTTATGGCACTCGATGCGGTAACAGGCAAGCCGTTGTGGCATGTGTATCTGGGTGGCGCCAATGCGAGTGGCCCGATCACTTACGCTGTCAACGGGAAACAATACATTATAGGAACAGGCGCCGACACGATGTTTGCGTTCGCTCTGCCAAATTAGACTTTCTATCCGGTGCTGAAGTTATAGACAGAGTTAGACAGATTGGGACGTGTTGACATTGCTGTGATCTTATAGGCTGCTTTTCAAGGACGCCGAGAGGACTATGGTCTTGAATCGAAGGCGCTTAGTAAAAGACGACCGACTCTTTCGCGCTGGCGTATATGTATTGGATCCCATTGGGAAAGGTCCCATGCCCACCAACAACCGCGCGTCCACTGTCTTCAGGATGGCGGCCTTTAGTTTACGCGAGAGCGACAGCAATTTGGGAGCGCTGATTTCGGGCTCGGCTAGGACCTCCGGTGGCGGCCAAGGCCATGGCCGCCAAATTCGCCCGGCTCGTCTACGGCATGCTGCGCTGCGGAATAAAATATGCAGACCAAGGAGCCGAACTCTATGACGCACAATACTGCAAACTGCAAGTCACCCATCTCAAGCTAAAAGCCGCCCAGCTAGGGTTGCAAATCATTGAAGTTGCTGCAGCCGCTTAAAACCAACAATGGCGTCTCTGACCGGAGTTCCTGGAGAGTACGGCAGTCCGCGATTAAAGGGCATGAGAGGTGTGCGCTACAATCGCGGAAAATGATTGAAAATTCATAAGCGTCCATCCGCGAATTAAGGGAACTAAGTGCAGCGCGACAAATAGTGCCATAGAAGTTGCTTTCTGTGCGGGAGCAGGCAGTCCAAATTAGCAAATCGCATGTCGATAATGATTCGGGACGGATGCCGCGAGAAGTCGGACGACATTGTCGAGAGTGCACCGAATCCGATCCTGTTTTTTCTTTTTTGGGACTTTGCGACGAACTCCACCTGTTCGTCAATGGTTCGGAGGTCAATGCGCCAGTGTCTGCGCGCGTGCACATGCGATTTCGTCCGTGCTCGTGGTCGCGGCTTCGGTGCCAGTGTTCGCCCAGGGCGCTTGAAAGCCGCTCTTCAACGCAAGGACTTCAGCAGCTGGGTCGCGGCCGGCGGCGGTCGGGCCGGCAAGGTTCAGTTCAGGAACATTCGCGTTCCCACGCAGTAATGAGACTCATCTTCGAGGTATCGATATGAAATCAACGAGTGTGCTTTTGGCCTCTGCGATGGTATTTGTCCTCACGGTCGCGTCGGCTCCGCTTTTCGCTCAGGAGGCGTGGAAGCCGCTCTTCAACGGGAAGGACTTCACCGGCTGGACGATTCAGGCCTACGGCCAGCGCGAAGCCGGCCGCGGCCGAGCAGACCGCGGCGCGCCGCCCAAGGCACCTGCCGCGCCCATGTCGACCAACCCGGCCGAGCGCGGCTGGGCCGTGGAGAACGGCGTGATCACGAGCGCCCCAGTCCCGAACAACGGCCGCGCTGGCACGCTCGCGACGCTCGACAAATTCCACGACTTCGAACTCGAGCTCGACTACAAGCTGGACGAGGCGCCGAACGTGGCGTGCACGGCGAAGCTTGGACCGAGGCCCGGACGCAACGGCCAGATCCAGGAGCAAGCCAACTTGAGCAAGGATCCCGCCTGCATCTTTAATAGCGGCGTCATGTTCCGCACCGGCTACCAGCTCAACCTCGGCCGTCGCGAGGCGGGCGAGTACGTCGGCGTTGTTGTCCACCGTCAATTGCCGGAGGCCATCCGCGGAAACGTCGACTGGCTGTCAACCGGCGACTGTGGCTCGAAGAACCACACCTACCTGCAAGACTGCAGCCAGTTCCCCGAGATTCGCCATAAGAACGACTGGAACCACCTGCGAATCATGTTCAAGGGCGATCATCTGCAGGTCTGGATGAATGAGAAGCAGATCGTCGATGTCACCGACACGCCCCTGCCGGGTGAGAACTGGGCGGCGCCGGCGCCGATCTCGTTCCAGCCAGTGGGCGAAGGCGGCGGCTTCGCCGGCAAGGGGCAGTTCAGGAATCTGAGGATACGGGAGATCTGAAGCGTCGGCATGGGGTGTGGGTGTGGCGCTGTACTTAATGCAGAGCATTTTTAGACCAGCGCCGTGGCAGAGGGAATGGTGCGTTTGCAAGGAAACTTGAGAGCCACGGCGGTGGGCTAAGAATGGATTGAACTGAACCGCTGCGCGGCCACGGTCCTATGGGTATTGAATCCTTCATCAGAGGTCGGAAACAGGCGAGGTGGTCGATGCCGAGATCGCCGAGTAATCGGTATAGCCGAAGAAGGATTTCCGACTGATTATGGCCATGGTGCAATGAACCGGTGAACCAAGGTCGGAAGCCGCTGCAAGAATACTTCGGCATCATCGACACACGAAGCGGACGAGGAACTTTCCTTCTTCGGGGCTCTCGTCCAAAAGGCAAAACAGGACGGACTCCTGGTGGACGATAGGCCAGGTTGCGCAATAACAGTTAGAAATGCTGGATGCCGCTTTTCTTCAATTCGTATAGTAGGGACGAATCGGTAACAATTGACCGCTAATTCGAGACCATAAAGAAGCGGGGGCTCTGGGTTGACTGAGATGGTGGGCCGTGCTTTTCTACGCGATTCGCCGATGAAAAGCCCTTGCTTACCGACCTGAAGATCTTGCCCGCCGAAGTTAACCTTCAGCAGCCGCGATCCGCTGCCCGCCACAGCACCTTAATATAATGGGCGATTGCGAATTGGACTCTGTAACAAACTGAAACTAAAGGCTATGGGCGAGACTTCAGGGAGGATTACCTCAGTTATTCCATATGTAGACATTATTCATCTCATATGAGACACTAGCGACAAGGTTGGAGGTGGTAGATATGTCCACGTTCCCGACGTACGCAGCACCTGGGTATCAGTTCGAGGCTATGCCTGACCTCAGCCGTTTGGAGACTCGGGAGCGTTTGAGTCAATCCGCAGTTGACGGCTTCTTCGTCATCGTCGACAAGTGGCGGATTCCGATGGATCGTGCAAGCGAGTTGCTGGGGGGTATGCCTCGGTCCACTGTCTACAGACTCAAGACGGCTGCGGGCACGCTCAGCCAGGACGAACTGACGCGCATCTCGTATATCGTTGGCATCTACAAAGCCCTTCATATCCTTCTGCCGGACGAGCCCGCCGATAAATGGATGACACGGCCCAATGACAATTTTCTGTTCGGCGGTCAAACCCCGCTGGAGTTCGTCGTAAGGGCGGGAATCCCCGGATTGCAGCAGGTTCGCAGTCTTCTTGATGCTGCCCGAGGTGGTAGATAGTTGGCTTTCCTGCAAACGTTCGACCACGCTGGCACACATCGACTGATTCCCGAAAAATACAGCGAGGCAAGCGTTCTCGGAACGCTTCCGCTTCCCTCGCAGACCATCACAGATTTGACCGAGCTAGATGCAGCAACCAATGAGCGCAAACTGGCCGAACGCAGAGGAACCGCTGGCATTGGCCCAGGGGAGCTCTTATATGGTGTACCCGAAGCGCACATCGTCAACGCGGCTTTTTGTCATCCCGGTCCTCACGGTGGACGCTTCAACGATTCAACACGCGGGGCTTGGTATGCAAGCGTCGAACTTGAGACTTCGATCGCTGAAGTAGCGTTCCATAAACGCCGCTTCCTCAAAGAAGGAAGGATAGATGGCGATTTCACATTTGAATATGTGGATTTTCTCGCTGACTTCCACGGCGAATTTCACCATCTGGACGAAACAGAGTCTCAATCTTGTCGCCAGCCTGACCCGGTTCCGCAGTGTTATGGTCCATCACAAGCTCTGGCGATCAGGATTCTTTATGAAGGCTCGATCGGGATCGTTTATAAAAGCGTTCGTCGACCTGAAGGCACGTGTGTTGCCTGTTTTCGGCCAGCGCTCGTTGTCCATCCAAGGCGGGATCTTAGCTATCGAATAACACTCCAAGCCGGTAAGGATACTTACCACGCCGAACCGATTTCGCCAACACAAGTGGTAGCAGTTTAGACAGCGGGGTTGGTTGCGAAATGGCAATGTCCCAAAGGACCTGCCCACCAACTTAGAAGACGAAGAAGGAGTTTGGCATGATGAACCGCCACCTGATTCGACTTGTGCCGCTCGTTTGCGCCCTCATTACGGGAATCGCCTGTACGCACCGCAAGTTCGCCTATGTGGCTAATTCTGGCTCCAACAGATCTCGGTGATCGATCTTGCCACCGATTCCTCCACCGCCCGGGCAAGCGCGCCATCCTTGGCGCTGACTATCTTAACGGCGTCTTCCAACGTGCTCTGCACGGAATCGGTCCGCTTTGGGTCGAGCAGATTGCGCAGCAGCAGATAACCGAACAGCGCACACGAAAGCCATCCGAACCAGTCTCCCAGCCAGGAATAGATCGTCCTCTCATGTCCTGCAGGAACATCCGCCAGCAGCGTCGCGAATGGTGCCAAGTTGCTGCGTGTCTCGGCGAGGATTCGTCCGCGATCGTCACTCACGGTGAGATATCCCTGCTTGGCCGCGCGCACGATGCTGAAGCCGTCTTCGACTCCGCGCATCACGGCGATGTGACCGTGCTCGAATCGGTCAAGAACAAAATCCCAGCCGGGAACGAGCATCAGCCCGGCTCCGGCGTTGCCGTATTGCCGCGAAAGAGGAGTGAAGTCCATGTCTTTGCAGATGGCGACGCCCCACGTGCCGCTTGGCTTCGACATGGTAAAGATGGACGTGCCCGGTTTCAGATTCGATTCAAATGGAGGGAGCATGTAGTGCTTGTCGTAGCTTTGGACCGGGACATGCGGAGTGTATATGCGCGCGCGGTTGTACTTCAGGGGCCCATCGACGTAGACCATGCCGACCACGAACATGGCTTCCGTCTTGTCGGACAACGATTGGAAGAGTGCGTCGGTCTTCCCGCCATCAGACGCCAACACGACCGCCAGCTTTTCCGGCAGCACGATCACTTGCGCTCCGCCGGATGCGACATCTGCCGCTGCTTGCTCGTAAGCGCTGAAGAGTCGCTCGGCGTCCTGCCCTCCGTGGGCCACATCCACGTTCTGCGGCTGATCGGAGGCGACTAGTCCGACTTTGACGCGTTGGCCCGGTTGGCTGGAGGAAAGCCGGAGTGCGCCGAACAGCAGGACCAGCGCGATCAAGCCCAGACTCGTTCCCAGAACACGCCACGATTGTCTTGGTGCAGTGCGTCGCGAGTCGATCGCGACCACTGCTGACGACGAAAACAGCATCAACAGAAAACTCATCCCCCACGGACCTGTGATCGAGGCGAGTTGCAGAAATGGCAGGAAGTTCAGTTGTGAATAAGAGAGATTGCCTCCTGTACCATGCGGAGAGGCGAGGTTGACGAGATACTCGAACGAGACCCACGCGGCCGGAAATCCCAACGCCGCACTCCACCAGGCCCCGCTCCTCAATAGAGCGCGAAAGAATAACACAGAAATTGCGAACAAAACAGACGGCACACCGAAGATGATCACCTGCACTGCTGTGGGCAACCGCAGCAGCGAGTTGAAGTAGTGCAACAGATTCAGGGCACCCAGGAACCACGCACAGAACGCCACCAGCGCCGCACTCCGCCAGGAATTGCGCGACGCGAACAGCAACACAGGAATTGGGGCAAACCACATCAGTGGCCAGACCGGAAAGAGTCCGGTTCCGAAGTACACGAGCACCGCTGTGGTTGCCGTTGCCACAAGAGCATTAACCAGGCCGCTTCTCTTAGCTGCGAATGCCACGGATATACCTCCTGAACGAGCGCCGGTAAAATTTGCGAAAACGCGCGGTGGACATTCCCATGCGTCCGCCGAGAAAGAGCATGATCATGCCGTGCGAAAGCGCCCCGGTCTCAAAGACGATTTCCCACACGTCATCCTCGCGGAAGTATCCTTGCTGAATTCCATCGCGGACGACCTCCGCAATGAAATTGGCCGTGGGCGACGCGCCGGCTTCGAAGTCCTCCGGAAAGCGCCGTGCCCCGGGACGTGGCTTCAGAAACATCAACTCAAACAGACACGGGTTCTTGAGCGCATGTTCCAGGAAGGTGTCGACCAGGCGCATGAGTCGTTCC
>JBPYEW010000228.1:0-11961 GCA_051984555.1 Terriglobales bacterium
TTGGGTGATCAGGGCTTCCGCGCGTCCGAACTGGATTCGGCGGCACTTTTCCACCAGTGGGTGGATGATCTGCAAGCGAGTATTGCGGAGGCGACTAAGGTCGAGGTGTCCGGGATCCATGTCGATCTGTCGTTCGAACGCCGTCTGCTGGAACAGTTGCTGGAGATCGTTCCTCCGGGAGTCGACGAAGTCCTTGCGATTGTTCGCATCGTGGACCTGCTGAACAGCGATGCCAGACTGTTGATCGATATGGCGCCCACCGGGCATGGTCTGGAATTGCTGCGAATGCCGGACCGGATTCTGGCTTGGACACGCCCATTATTGAAAACCCTGGCATTGCACCGTACACTGGCCGTTGCTCGAGAAGCCGGGGTGAAGATAGCCGAGCTATCTCATCAAGTGCGTGAGCTGATCGCGGCTCTCAAGGATCCGAAACGGACGCAGGTGTTAGGGGTGATGCTGCCGGAGCCGCTTCCTGACCGCGAAACGGAAAGGCTTTTGCAACAGCTTAGAATCTTGGGCTTGCCGGCAAGAGCGTTGTTCATAAACAGAGTTGTCTTCGAATCCGCGGCGGGAAAATGCCCCCGGTGTCGAACTGCGGCGAAATGGCAGCAGGCAACTCTGGAGAACTTGAGACGACGACATCCTCAGACCCGCATGTTTGTGGTTCCTAATTTCAGCCAAGAGATCGCGGGTAAGAAAGGCTTACACAAGCTAACGGACCAGTTATGGGAACTCGTGTAGGTAGCGAACCAGCAACGGCGATCTATCTGTACGGGATCACGCGACGATCCATGCCGCCAATGAAGACGGGCGGTGTCGATGGTTCCGCCGCCATCGAGCCGTTAACGTCGTCGGGTATGGTTTGCTGGATCAGTCGAGTGTCCCAGGTCGAGTTTGGAGACAATCTGTCCCAAAACATGGAGAACCTCGACTGGCTGGCCGCAGCGGGGGTCCGTCATCAAAAGGCAGTGTCGAAGATCGCAGAAAAGATGGAGATTTTGCCGGCGCGGTTCGGAACAATATTCCTCAGTGAGAAATCACTGAATACCCATGTTGGCGAGCGCAGGCGACTGCTGGAAGCGGATTTCGAGCGAATACAAGACGCTGATGAGTGGGGTGTGAAAGTCTTCAGCTTGCCGAGAAAAGTTGAATTGCCGCCCGCAGAAGGGCGAACCGGGAAGGACTACCTGAGAGCGAAAGCGGCATTGCTTCAAAGGCATCCAGCGAGCGAAAAAAAGGCACCCGATCCAGGACTCACGGATTTTGCCTCGCAATTAAAGGGGCTTGCGATTGCGACCGCGGAGGGAGGAAAGATCAGCAGTGGTCAGCGCGGTCTGGAATGGCAATCGTCGTTGTTGCTGAAGAGGAAAGAACGCAAGAAATTTGAAGCTCTATTGAAGAATTTTTCGAAGCAATGGAGTGACACTCGAAGAATAGAGGCGACGGGGCCCTGGCCGCCGTATTCCTTTGTTTCGCAGTAAGGTCAGGGAGCCGAGTGACTCAACTTGGATTTAGACAGGCAAACTGCTGATCATGGCAGCCTCTGAAAATATCGTCATCACCGGAGTGGAAGGCAACGACGAGACGTCTCTGCTGGATATCCTGGACCACGTGCTCAATTCAGGCGTGATACTCCGGGGCACGATTGTGATCTCGTTGGCCGGTGTCGACCTCGTTTTCCTGGGACTCGATGTCATCCTGACTTCCGTCGAAACGGCGCTACGGCAAATGCGACTTGCGGGAATGCCGCCCAAGTCTTAACTCGCTGATGAAGATGCTGGTCTACTGCGTCACCGACCGTTGTCCACCTGCGATTGCCAGCAGGGGCATTTTCGGTGAAGAGATAAATGTGATTCAGCACGCTGGGTTGGAATGCCTGGTGTCGTCGCTGACAGAAGACGCCACTCCCGTTACGGGCAAAGAGCAAGCCCTGGAATTTCACCGTGTATTGCAGGAAGTATTTCATTCCCGGGCAGTGATTCCGTTTCGTTTTCCGACCATTGTGGAAGACGAATCAGAGCTACGGCAATTCATCGAAGGGCGGCGAGATGAATATCTCGAGGCTCTGGACCGCTTGCGAGACATGGTCCAGATGGAAGTCAGAATAGTCGGAGAATCCGGGAGTAATTCCGCAGTCCTGGGTACGCGGTCTGGTACTGAATACCTGGTAGGTAAGCAACGCCGGGAGTTCAAGCTCAAGGCGGCTGCGGATCTGGTTCGCTCGGCTGCAAGGGACTCGGTGCAGGAATGGCGCGAGCGGGATTCGGCGCAAGGCAAGCGGCTGTTTTGCCTGGTCGAGCGTTCCGGTGTCAATGCGTTCAAGGCTAGCTTCGAAAGTCTGAAGATCGAGCCAGGTGTGGCGGTTCGCATCAGCGGTCCCTGGCCCGCGAGCGAATTCATCAGCAAAGATCATGAGTGACTTCGACCCAAACGCGCCGAATGGTAAAACCACGCAGGACCTGAACACGTTGCCCGAGCGGATTGACTGTACGCCGGACAACGTAGAGCAGGGTTTGGCGAAGCTCGTCCTGAGCCTCATTGAACTCCTACGGCAACTCCTGGAACGCCAAGCCATTCGCAGAATGGAGGGAGGCTCGCTAACGGACAAGCAGGTGGAGGAGATGGGCGAGGCGCTAATGAAATTGGAGGCCAAGATTCATGAACTGGCCGGCAACTTCGGGCTAACCCCGGCTGACCTGAACCTTGACCTGGGGCCGCTGGGACAGCTGCTGAATAAATAAATTCAGCTCTGGGCAACTACTCTGCTGGCGGGGTGAATCGTAGTACGACATTCTTGCACGCGGACTACTGTCGCTTAAAACGTGTGCTCACGACGTTGACTTCCAAGGCATTAGCAATTAGCATCACGCGGCAGTACCAGCTTTTTCAGTCTCCCCCAGCAAGTTAGAAAGAGCCAACCTATGGAACGGGCACCCACTGTCTCCGGAACTACCAATCTGCTCGACATTTTAGATCGCGTTCTGGACAAGGGTTTAGTGATCGCGGGCGACGTGCGCATCGCGCTCGCCAATGTGGAATTGCTGACGATTCGCGTTCGGTTGCTGGTGTGTTCCGTGGACAAGGCGGAGCAGATCGGCTTGAACTGGTGGAAGTATGACCCGCATCTCACGATGCAGGCGCCCATAGTTCCGGCGATGCTCCCCGAGGAGCAGAGAAAAGTACGGCGTCCGAACGCCGCCCGGCCGCGGCGCGGCACCCGTAGGCGGTAGGATCCTAGGAGGAAACACTTCATGGCTGTCGAACGCGTATCAGGTGGTTCGAGCCTTATTGACGTTCTTGATCGGGTACTCGACAAAGGCATCGTCATCGATGCATGGGTACGCATTTCCCTGGTCGGCATCGATCTGATCACGGTTGAAGCACGAGTGGTGGTGGCTTCGATCGACACATATTTGAAGTATGCGGATGCCGTGGGCTTGGTCGGTCTGGTTTCGCGGCCGCAGTTGGCGGAAGTAGCGGAGGTCCCGACGACGGTGGAGACGACTCGCCGCGTGACGCGGGTGCCGGGACGTCGTGCTGCTCGGCGTTGAACAAGACAGACCCAGGAGTATGTAGCGGATGGCTAGCCCACTGCTAAGGCCCAAAACGGACCCCTTTGTGGACCACCGATCTTCGACCGAGTCAGCTGCCTTACGCCTGCTCTCTGCGGAACGTCCCGAGGAGATCCTTCCTATCCTCCTGGAAGAGATCGTTTTCCTGGGGTTTCCCCGGGCGCTGGTTCTCGAGGTAGAGTTTGACACGGGAGAGGTGCGGTCTGCAGCGTCCCTAAACTGCGAGCGCAGTCTTCTTCAGAAGTTCCGAACCTCGTTGTGGGCGAGCGAAAACCCGGTCGTTTCCGCACTGCAAAACCTGAAGGCAGGGCCTCTGCCGCGCGGCTTGGCGAAAGACGCTCAGTTCTACGCGGTGCCCATGATTTACCGCAGCCGCATCCGATGTTGGGAAGCCGAGCGGGAGCGACGAAACGACTGCCTCGCAGTTCTCAATTCCCAAGCGTCGCGGAGACTGCAGATTCAAGAGCAAATGTGTGCCGCTTGTGGGATGCGGGCTTACATCTCTTTGGTGGTTGCGCAAACTCCTAAGAACGTCGGAGAGTCACAAATACGCCAGTTGCGCCGTCTGGTGGATCGCAGCAATCGACATTTATCCCGCCTGTTCAAAGTCGAGCACTACTACAACCGCATGCGGGAAATGGATATCACGATCTCCCGGATGTCGACCGTGATGCAAAGCATGGCGGATCCCGTCATCCTGACGGACAATCAGCACCGGGTAATCATCCAGAACCGAGCCGCCGAGAGGTTCTTCCGGGTTCCCGAAGGAGTCAGCGAAGGTGGGCGGCGCGCCGTCGAGTTCAATAACCTGCTTTTTTCGGCGGCTCTATCGTCCATGGTGGTCAGTGCTAGCGATGCCTCCCGCGACCTGACGCTGGTCGATGTCATGGAAGGCGAAGAAGTGTTGTTCGAAGCCGTATGCGCACCGACCTACACGAAGGATTCCACCAGGACGGGCATGGTCACCGTGATGCGCGACGTTACCGACCTGCGCCGCGCCGACCAGGAAGTACGGGCGAACCTGGAAAAACTTCGAGCCGCGGAGGAGATTGTCCGGCAGGACCGCGATCGCTTGAACCTGGTGGTTGAGAACGTCGGTGATCCCATCATTGTTGCCGACAACTCGGCCAAGCTTGTTCTGCTGGATCCACTGGCGAAAGAACTTTTTGGCTCGGGAGAAGCTTACCGTCAGCCGCAATTAGTGAAGAACCAGGCCAAGCTGGACGCGTATCTGACCGCATTCACGTTTTCGTTTGCAGATAAAGAGAACAAGTCGCTGCACCTGTACCACCCTGGCACGCGGTCGGAGATCGAGTATGCGGCACGTTCCGGAAAGATCTACGATGCTCGGGGACAGGTAGCGTTCACGGTTACTGTGCTCCGTGATTTCTCGACGTGGAAGAAGCTCGAGCAATTGCAGATGGAGCGGCGCATGCTCGAGATGGAGAAGTTCGCCGCGACCGGCCGCCTGGCAGGAACGATCGCACACGAGATAAATAACCCGATGGAGGCGATCAAGAATGCTATCTACCTCCTGAAGGATCGGCTCGAGCCCTCCTCTCAACCTATCTACGAAGTCCTGAAGAATGAGACCGAGCGTGTGACGCGCATCGTGCGGCAGATGTTGGGGCTGTACCGCAATGCGGGTCAGCTTGGCAGTTTCGACCTCAACGGTGTTGTAGAAGACACGTTGACGTTATTTGGCAGGCCGCTCACCAAGGCAGGTGTAAACGTCGATAAACAACTGGGTCAGCTTCCGCCCATGAAGGGTTCGGCAGACCAGTTCCGACAGCTACTGTCGAACCTGGTGGTGAATGCCCGCGACAGCATGTCTGAGGGTGGAAAACTCGTCATCCGAACCAAACACTTGCGTGCGGCCGACGGAGTACATGGATGGCTCGCAGTGAGCGTCGGCGACACCGGTTCTGGGATTCCAAAGGAGCTGCAGGGTTCCATGTTTGAACCTTTTGTCACCACGAAGGGGGAGAAGGGCACGGGTCTCGGCTTGTGGATCGTGAAAGGGATTGTCGAGAATCACAACGGCCGAATCCACGTTCGAAGCACGGTCGGGAAGGGAACCGTATTCCGAGTCGCTTTTCCGATCGTACAGGAGACGGTAACCTTAAAGAGGTAGCATCCGTCGGCGTCATTGCGCTTGAAAAAATGGGGGAAGGAAAGAGCTATGGCTACGAAGGCGCCAACGAAACCACCTAAGCTCGCCACAAAATCGTCGAAAGCGACCAAGTCGCCGAAAGACGATCTGCACGTGAAGATGGAAGACCGGTCGGCGAGCGCGACCGAAGCGGCGGCCGGCGAAGGTGGACGCTATGTCTACGGAATCATCGAAGCCAGAGAGCAGACGAACTTCGGCAAGATCGGAATCGGCGGCGCCGGCGAAATGGTGTACACGGTCAAGTACCAGGACATCGCGGCGGTTGTCAGTAAGACGTCGGTCTACATCTTCGATCCAACCCGAGAGAATGCACTCGCCCACGAGCACGTCATTGAGACCGTAATGAAGAATTACACGATCATCCCGATGAGCTTCGGAACGGTGTTTCGGACGGATGACGACATTCGCGAGGTTCTCAAAAGTATTTACTCATCATTAAAAGACGTGCTCCACCAGATGGGCGGAAAACTGGAGTTCGGCCTCAAGGTCAACTGGGACCGCGATCAGATTATTGAGGAACTCAAGCGAGAGGACGAGGAGATTCGTCAGTTCCACAACGAGATTATCCGAAAGCATCTGCAATCGACCTACCTGGCGAGAATGCAGCTGGGCCGCATGATTGATAAAGCATTGGCGGAGCGGGCAACACAGTACGTGCGCGAGATATACGAGTCATTGCGTAGCGTGTGCGTCGCTTCGCGAGACAACCAGCCGATCGGCGACAAAATGATCATGAATGCGGCCTTCCTTGTCGACCGCAGCCGCGAGGCCGAGTTCGATGAAGTCATCAACAAGATTGCGCGCAAGTACGGCAAGCGTCTGAAGTTCAAATACACAGGGCCCTGGCCGCCATATAACTTCGTGAACATTCGTTTGAAACTGGAACGAGTGAGCGCAGGATAAAGGCTCGTATGCTCCTCATTGATGATCTGCTTTTGCTGCCCATATCTGGTTTCAAGTTCGTGTTTCGTACTCTGCAGAAAGTGGCGGAAGAACAATACACGGACGACGCGCCAGTGAAAGAGCGGTTGCTGGAATTACAACTCCAGCTGGAAGCCGGCGACATTTCGGAAAAAGAGTACGTGGCTGAGGAAGCAGTCATCATGCGCGAGTTGCGCGAAATCGAGAAGCGCAAGCGAGAGATGGCCGGGTTACCTTCGGAAGAAGCAGATCGGGGTTTCACTTTCCGTTCCGGCGATCAGGGGGGCGCCGCTGCGTCCGTCACCCTGCATCAGGACACCGAACGTAAAGCCTAAGCGAGGAAGAACTCGTTGGCAGCCAAGAAGAAATCGATCGGGCGGGGAAAGAGGCGACTCAAGCGGCTGCCACCTACGGCAGCAGCAGCAAGAGATGAGGGTCCTCGGCTGCTTCCGCTAAGCGATTCGTCTAAGGAACCGTCTCGGCTAGAACATTACCTCGACCTCGCAGATTCGGCGTTAGCTGGAAACCGAGGCAGCGATGACACGGAAGAAAGCTGATTCTCCCCGTGTGAGCGTGAGTACTTACATCGAAAGACTCACCTCATCTTGCCGGATCTTCCCAAATATGTTCCCAAGTTGAGGGAATCTGTATTGTCACCCAGCGGGACAACTTGCCCTGTTCAAACTGCCTTCCAAGCTTTAACACCGGGTGGAGAGTGAAGCGAGCACGTCACCCGGACAGCTCTGCTGGCAACGAGAGCAAAGCAAGCAAGGTGCCGAACGGTTGTTGCGGTTAGGTATACCGATGAGCGAAGGGTGCCTTTGCATCCATGTCGGTGCGATGTAAAATCATTGATTCACCGCGTCACTTGGAGTGCCTTTTGTCCGCTCGATACCGAATGTCCCCGGTACCTCGGATCCTGTTAGCTGAAGACGATCCGGGAGTGATGTATACCTTCAAAGCGATCTTGGAGCAGGAAGGCTTTCTGGTGGACTGCGCAAGTGCGTTCCAGGATGCGAAGGGTGCTCTGGCGCAGAACAGGTACGATGCCGTGATCACCGATTTCGCCTTGGATCGGGAGGATTTGGGATTGGCATTAGCACGTGAGGCTAAACTGCGGAATCCCGCTCCCGCGATCCTGATCTACACCAGCCACCCGACGGTCGAGCGGTTGCGGAACGCGTTGCGTGCCCGCGTCGACTATTTCGCTTTCAAGCCGATCGATCTGGACGAGATAAAGCTGGCGATCACACGTCTCGTAGCCCGACGTACAGAAGCATTGGCGTGATTTGGCGCATATTGAAAGCTCTTCTTCTACTCACCTCCACAGCTCACGCGTGGTAGTATTTGTTTAGGACTCCTGTCTAGGTTCTTCAGCATGAACTCGAAACGCTCCGTCCTGCTCGTGGACGACGAGAGCAGTATCTTACAAACACTCCGGTTGGTCTTCGAAGGCGAAGGTTATGACGTCGCCACGGCTGAGAGCAGTGCGGAAGCGGTCGCATTGCTCGGCGGGAACGGCTTCGAATTTGATGCAGTGATCACCGACCTGAACATGGAGCAGGAGGACATAGGGCTGGAAGTCGCGCGCGCGGCCTTGAAGGCGCGGCCTAAGCCGGCGGTTGTGATTTGTACCGGCTTCGCCAGCATAGCTAATTCGCGGGCAGCGATGGAAATCGGCGTCGACTACATGGCACACAAGCCGGTGGAACTTAAAGAGCTTATTTCCGCCTTGAACCGCATTATCGCTCGTCATCGTGAGCTGGGGGGAGCCCAGTGATGGCAAAGACACCATCCTCTCAGAATGCACTCGCGCTCGTCGTGCACAGCGACATGGCTGCGCTTTCCAAATTCCAGGCGGCACTCGCCAGCAGAGGTTACACGACTATCGTTGCCAGAGACCTCCCCACCGCATTGCTGGCCATCACCCAACATTATTTCCAGGTGGCTCTTGTATCTACCCAGCTGGCGGAAGGGGGCGACGGCTGGCCTCTGGCGGGTGTTCTGCACCTGGTCTTCCCACATGCCTTCATTGCGGTTGTCTCTCCTACTGAACCTGATGTATTGACCCTGCAGTCGGCGATCAACTATGGTGCGCGAGAGGTTTATCATCAAACAACTCCTGCAGAGGAGATCGTCGATGCGATCATGGCCCAACTAGGGCCGGCGGAGGCAGGGGGCAACAAACCGCGAGTTCAGTAGCTATGGCCACAGATTCCAAGAGCGCGAATCGGACAGAACGGGAGATGACTGAGAAGCCGGCAACGATCCTATGTGTGGATGATGAAGAGCCGGGTCTAGTCGTTCGCAAGATCCTGCTGGAGCAGGCAGGATACAAAGTGCTGACAGCGCGTTCCGGCGCCGAAGGGATCCGGTTGTTCAAGTCATCGCCGGTCGACGCGGTTGTCCTCGACTACTGGATGGCTGGGATGAACGGAGTGGCTGTCGCCCGGGAGTTGAAGCGACTGAACGCGGGCATTCCTATCATCATCCTCTCCGCATACGGCACTCTCCTGGATGAAACCCTCGGCTTGGCGGAAGTATGGATTCGTAAAGGTGAAGAAGATCCACAGTATCTGCTTTCGCAACTGGCTGAGTTGTTGAGAAGAGGCAAAGGAGAGTAGACCTTCCGCCGCTCGACCTGTCATCTGCTTTGGCTTTGTCCCACCTCTTAGACTGAAGCGCTACAGACCTGTTAGGCATCTACCTTGAGCGTGAACCCGCCTGCTCGAACAAACACTATTGACTTGATCATCATCGGCGCCGGAGTGGCTGGTTTAGCCGCGGCGTCCGAGTTGGGAAGTTCCGGGTTGCGTATTGTCATACTCGAGGGCCGCGACCGGATTGGTGGCCGGATCTTTACACAACGCGATCCTGTTCTCAACGAACCGATCGAACTCGGGGCGGAGTTTGTCCACGGACGACCTCCAGAGATCTGGGACCTGTTAGGACCAGCTGGTGTCCGACCGGAAGAGGTCACTGGAAACAACTGGTGCTTCAACCGAGGTCAGCTATGTACGTGCGATTTCTTCTCAGCTGTAGATGAATTGCTGGGGAAGCTCTCCGATGAAGGTCCCGACGAATCGTTCACTGAGTTCTTGACTCGGTGTGGCTCCGGGTGTGACAAGGAGACGAAGCAGTGGGTGCTCGCGTACATCCGAGGTTTTCACGCAGCCGATCCGGACCTGATCAGTACGCACTGGATAGTGAAGGGGATGCGGACTGAGGAGAAAATCGATGGAGAGCGCGGATTTCACATTCCGCGAGGATATGAATTCCTGGTGGAGTTGCTTCGTAAACAGCTGAATCCATCGACCTGTTTGGAATTGGGAAGAACGGTTGAACGGATCACTTGGAGTAGCGGACAGGTCCACGTACAGGTTGCCGGACTGAATAGCCCCATGAAAGCAGCTCGCGTGTTGACTACCGTCCCTCTGGGTGTGTTGCAGAACGTTGATGGAAAGTATGGGCTGATGTTCGACCCAGAGTTGCCGGCGTCCAAGCGTGGGGCGATGGACAAACTCGCCATGGGGCACGTTGCGCGGATCGTGCTACGTTTCAAAGAGCGTTTTTGGGACAAGCTGCGGGTATCCGATCATCCCGGCGCCACTCTGTCGAACATGCGTTTCCTCTTTTCGCATGAAGAGTGTTTTCCGACCTGGTGGACTACGCTCCCGAGAAAGTTGCCGATCATTACAGGCTGGGCGCCGGCGCCGGGCGCCGAACAGCTATCCGGCCAAAGCAAGGAATACGTCGTGCAGTCCGCCTTACACACACTCGGGAAATTAATGGGTACCGGCGAGGAACAACTCTCGCGCTTGCTGGAATCGGCATGGTGGCACGACTGGCAAGCCGATCCTTTCTCGCGCGGAGCCTACAGCTATGTGAAGAAGGGCGGTGACGCTGCGCCCAGGGAATTAGCGGCTCCGGTCGAGAACACGTTGTTCTTCGCCGGAGAAGCGACCGATACATCTGGGCAGAATGGCACGGTCCATGGCGCCATCGCGAGCGGCAGGCGAGCAGCGAAGGAAATCCTTCGTAGCTTGTGATAACTCGGCCGAGACGCCAGCAAACTCGCCTCCCTATCCCTCATCCAAGTTCGAAACAGCCATCGGAGAATGCACGTGGACAAGATCCCTGTTTCGGAAGCTGATGCTGTATCTATGGACAATGTTGCGGAGGGCGTTGTTGGCCTGCGCATTGCATTCGTAAATGTCTTTGCAGTACGAAATGAAAATGGCTGGACGTTGGTAGATGCCGGAACCCCTCTGTCCGCTGATCGAATTCGCCGGTGGGCAGGATCGCATTTCGGAGACTTGCCCCCGAAAGCAATCATCCTCACACACGGGCACTTCGATCACGTTGGGGCAGTGAAGGATTTGGCTGAGCAGTGGAAGGTTCCCGTTTACGCGCATCCTCTCGAAATGCCTTATGTGACGGGGCAGAAAAAATATCCGCCGCCAGACCCGCTGGTTGGGGGAGGATTGATGGCGCTCATGTCACCCTTATACCCAAGGGGGCCGGTGGATGTTGGGAATCGTGTCCGAAATTTTCCGACAGATCATAGCGTCC
Source organism: Terriglobales bacterium (assembly GCA_051984555.1). Lineage (GTDB taxonomy): Bacteria > Acidobacteriota > Terriglobia > Terriglobales > Acidobacteriaceae > Gp1-AA122. The sequence goes on from JBPYEW010000228.1 coordinate 11,242, forward strand.
CCGATATGCCCGGGTGGCGATGGATTCACACGCCCGGACATACCGAAGGCCATGTGTCGTTTTTTCGAGACTCAGATCGGACCTTGATCGCCGGCGATGCCTTTTGCACTACGAAGGCTGAATCTTTGGCCGCTATAGCGACACAGCGCCCCGAACTCCACGGTCCACCCCCGTACTACACCAGTGATTGGGATCGTGCGCGAGGCTCGGTGGAGCAACTGTCTTTGCTGAGGCCGAACTGTGTAGCACCAGGACACGGGCAGCCGATGGCCGGAACCGAGGTCGCGGACGCCTTGAGCGAATTGGCTCGAAACTTCGACCGGGTGGCCCGCCCTGCGCGGGGCAAGCACGCGGCCTAAAGTACCGAAACAAAATGACCTGCAGCTTTGCCAAACAACTTGCATCTAAGTTCATATGTCGCAGCTGAACCACAGTTCCGAAAACACGCCCGGCCCCGACGAGCAGAATAAGCAGCTCGTGGAAGATATCGCTGCTCTTGTCGAGCTTTCGAGAGACTTTGATGTTGCGTGGGAAATTGCAAATCGGGTCTGTCATCGCTATGGTTTAGGGCTCGCCGCTGCTTAGAGCTATCTAAATTTTGATTTTGACACTTTCCCGGAGTAGTCGATATCTTCGTTGAATGTCGATACTAGTTCATCGCCATCATCACCATCACGCGCACATCGGCGCGCTGGCGGGGGTGTCTGGCTGAGCTAGACA
>JBPYEW010000229.1:0-17270 GCA_051984555.1 Terriglobales bacterium
CGGCTCGATGGTTCTGACGCTTTGGGGCAATATGCCACTCGGCGATGCCGGGGCCAATGAGGCACTGGCCGTCGAAGAACCCGCGAAGTTCGCGGCGGAATTATTCCGCAGCCTGCTTGAGAAACGCGGCATTGTCGTTCTAGGCAAGATAGATACCCATCACACAGAGCTGGCCAGCCTCTCAACATTCAGCGTGACGGCTTTGGCTACACACGGCGGCGGCGACACCCATTCCACCGCGGCCAAGGAACCGCAAGTGCTCGCGACCTTCGATTCGCACCCGCTTAGCGACGATGTGCGAGTGATCAACAAGGTCAGCCAGAATTTGCATGCTGAGATCCTCCTGCGCTTGCTTGGGCGCGAGAAAGGAACGGGCGGGACGGTCGAGAGCGGACTCGAAGTGCTGAGAACTTTTCTGACGCAAGTAGGCATTCCGCCGCAGGATTACGTCTTCTACGATGGCTCCGGCTTATCGCGGCAGAACCTGGTAACACCGCACGGGGTGGTCACACTCCTGCAATACGCTGCCAAACAGCCGTGGGGCAGGCTGTACGCGGAAACCCTCCCGATCGCCGGTGTGGACGGGTCGCTTGCCGATCGGTTCCACGGTACGCCGGCACAGGGCCTGGTTCTTGGCAAGACAGGCTCGCTGGACCACGTGAAGTCGCTCTCGGGTTACGCGACAACGGCGAAGGGAAATCGTGTTGTCTTCTCGATCTTTTCGAACAATTTCGACGTGCCCGGCCGTCGCGCGCAGGACGCGATTGACAGGATCATTGAGGCTGTAGTCAAGGACACGCCTTCCAAGTAGTCAGTCAATCAGGAATGCCAGATTGTTAGGATTTCCCTGAACGCTTCCATAGGCTCGGCCGCAGACGCCTAAACTTACGCCAGAGCCAAAAACGGCGGGATCACAGCGAAACATTTTCTGGTCCCGGCGGACCTTGACGTGAATGCCGTCAAACGCTTGCGGGAATTCTACAGGCTGGTTCGAGCCACAGCACAGATAGAGTGAAAGCAGATCACAGAACTGGAGAACATCCGTGAGCGTCTCCAGTTCGGCCACCGATAGCCGGCTGGATGCAGAAGCCCGCTTCTGCCGCTCCCGTTCTTGATGGAGAAACTGGCGTAATCGGCTGGTGTCTTCTTCATCGTCGATTCGCGATGTAAGCCGACCTTCCGCCAACCGGCTGAAATGGCGGCTCACCAAATACCCGGCCACATTGGACACTCGCTCGGCTTCGACCACCGACCCCGTCCAGGCGACGATGAATTCCGCAGGTTGCACGTCAAGGAACGATAGCGGACGTCCGTTATCGTTGATTTTCGGGTGGTACTCGCTGGCGTCACCATTCACACAATCGTCGAAGGTCGCCCAGCCCGCATCATGCAACGCTATCGCCGAAAGAACATCGGAAGACAATTGTGGAAATAGAGGGGACTGCAACCGCGCAGCCAGATCGCCAGCGAGTTGAGCATGATCGACCTGACTGATGAGAACCCACTCTTTGGACGACTGCTTTTGCGTCTTCTCGACGGCCTGCCAAGCGGGAATTGGATGACGGGGTTCGGATCCGGCGCTCGCATCGCCTTCATCGAGCGGATGAAGAACCATAACTATCTTCTCGGCGCCCTGGCGGCTTGTCGCCCTCGCATGGAGCGTGCCGCGGCAGGACCAGTTCCTGTGGGCGGCTTCCTCGCACCTTCGAGCAATTCCTTCAGCACGGTTGCATTGTTGCGATCCTCATTCTTAGACGCGAAGAGCAGAGTCACTTTCTTGCTCTTATCGATACTCCGGTAGAGCTGTTCCAGAGCGCTTGAAGCTTGCGGATCGCAGAGTTCTTTCAGATAACGTTTGCGGAATTCCATCCAGGCGTCGAGGTGGGAGTGAAACCACTTTCGCAGCTCGTTCGATGGCGCAACGTCGCGCAACCACTGATCGACAGCCGCGCTCTGCTTGTTCAGACCGCGGGGCCACAGGCGGTCGACCAGGATACGGGTTCCATCGGTCCGCAATGGTTTGTCGTAAACGCGCTTGAGCAAAACGGCCATGAGGATTGCTTTATTATTGTACGTCCATCGAACCATGAGGTCTTAAAAGTTTCATCGGAAGGAAACTGGGTTCTTCTCATTTACCTTGGAGAGACTCGACCTCCAGACCGGGAGCCACTTTGCCGCAAGTTCGCCAATTAAAATCAGCACTGGCTGCGTTGGCAGTTTTCATTTTGTCGATTGCCGCTTGTCACGTCGAGCGTCGCAGAAGCGACGCAGAGCTCGGTTTGACTGCCCAGCAAAGCGCAGGACGCAAGATCTACGACGCACACTGCGACCGCTGCCACGAACCTTACTCCACAGAAGGTAAGCAGGGGCCAGGACTTAAGCACATGTTCCGCAATCAATATCTACGGGAAAGCGGCTTACCCGCGAATGACGATCGAGTCCGCGAAATAATCCTGTACGGCCGCAGCAAGATGCCCGCCTTCGGGCAGACCTTGAATCAACAAGACGCGCAAGACCTGCTCGCCTACCTTCACACGCTGTAATCGTTGTTTAGAGCCGACCGCGAGTTGGGTTACTGATCGCTCTTGATATTTTCGGGCCGCGGCCTGCAGATGGGGCAGCGTTCGAAGCGGTGGGCGAAGCGCTTCCACCATGGCCACTTTTGTCTTTCAACGTCGTGCTTGTACTTAAGCCATCGGGGCTCTGACAGCTTTTTGCGAACTTCCGGGTCACTTACGCCCATACAACATCCTCGGCCTCGGCCCAAACCAACGTTATACCTGAGAGAATAAATGTACGGTTCAGCAAGTTCGGACTGTGACGAATCCTAGCACTTAACGAACATCCCCAGCAGTCAGGGAATGTGCAAAAATGCGATTTGTGCAATTCATGCTACGCACGGGTCAACCCTGTTTAGGTAGGCGCTTTCGCCTGCGCCTCGCCTTAGCTTTGGGGGGAGGCACCAGTTCGACATTACGCGGCGTGTAATAACGGGTGAGCCAGCGGCAGAGGCCATCCAGCCCGGGGAACAAGGTCCGTTCTGCCACGTTTGCCTGGTCCAGTTTGTCCCGGACCTCCCATTTGAGATCGGCCGGGACGATGATTGTGCGGTACAGGTCAGGATGCTGTTCCAACCAACGGTCTAGTCGCGCCCCGGCGTCATTCATCACGGAAAACGCCGCGAATTGATTGACGATCCTGGCATCGAGGGAAGGCGGGTCGAGAAACGCGACGAATTCCTCGTCGTGCAATTGGTCGAACCCCCGTAAGGAGGGCGCTACCCCGTCCAGCATCTCGATACTGAATACCCCGGTCGCTTCGGCTTCGATGACTTTCTTGAGCTTGTCCGGCAAGTATGCACGCGCCTTGTTTGTGTCGATCGCGACCACCAGAGCGTCCTCGTCGTAGTACACCAGCCGCTCCGTCGCGAAATGCAAGGCAACCAGCGGAGACCATGTCCAGTCCAGCATGCGAGTGGGTAACCCGTGATGCTGTGCCAACGCGAGCCAGCGCCAGATGGATGTGCCGGCGACCGCTTCGGACTGGGCATACTTGCGGAAACTTCTTAGAAAATGCGGTTCCAGCCGCCGAGCCTCTTCGCTTCCGCCGGCTATCCGCAACAATCCTGAGCGCAATTCGAAACTGACCAGAGGCATGCCGCGAAACACGAATGGCGAGCGAAAGCGCTGCATCGACTCGATCCAGGAGCCCTCGTAAAGCTGCTCGATCAGGTCGGGCCAACTCTTCACGCGATAGGGTTTTGCCATGTTGGTTCCTGCCCGGATAAAAACCAATACGTCTCAGAGTACACACGAACCGCTCCCCGAGACTATAGCCCAGCACCGTCACACTCAGCCGTGATCGCGATCATTGCTTCCTGGCCGCGAGCAAACTCCAATCGGAGCAGGTACACGCGCCCGACGCGAGATTTTCGATAACTCAGTTTTTCGGCTGCAAGCAGGACGGGACTATGTGGATGAAAGCGCTAGCAATCGTCGCCATACTATTCTTCTTTGTTTGAACGACAGCTGTGCTCCAGGGCTGGAGCAAAAGCGGACCCGCTGACCGCGCGGTTGGCCTGGCCTTCATGGTGGTTTTCGGAGTGGCCGCATTGTGGGGGACTCGCCGGCTTCTAAGCCCGACTCGCTAAAGCTCTGTATTAAGGACTACAATTCTCCCCGACTACCTACAAGTCTCTGGCACCAAAGAGGTAAGCCGTTGAACGCCCGCACTGGTTTCGCCATCTAACTTATTTTGGCCGGACAGGCTCAGTGTGTCCGTGGAGGCTGATATGCGGAAGCTGTTGATTGCTATTGGCGTAATCATTCTTGTAATCGTCGTTGCTGCCGGGATATTCGTCGCGACGTTTGACGTGAATAAGTATCGCGGCACGATCCAGTCAGAGTTGCAGAAGCAGCTCGGACGGCAAGTTACCCTGGGCGATATGCACCTGGGCCTATTTCCGCCCAGCCTGAAGGTGAAAGATCTCGCAATCGCCGAGGATCCGCACTTCAACAGTGCAAAGCCCTTTGTGGAAGCCAGTGAACTCGATGTTTCCGTCAAGCTGCTGCCGCTGTTGCACAAGGCGGTCGAGATCAACTCACTGAGCCTGCAGCGGCCAAGCGTGGAGTTGATAAAGAACGAGCAGGGCGTCTGGAACTTCGCGTCCATCGGGCATCCCGAACAAACTGGGACCCAGCCCCAACAACCAGCTCCGGCGAAAGGACAGCCTCCCGCGGACTCGAAAGGCAAGCCTTCTCCGGAGAAGACAGAGCCGGGCCAGCCTTCGTCCCAGCAGCAGTTCTCGCTCGGCGACCTCATCATCAAAGACGGACAGGTTTCCCTCACCGACATGCAAAAGAGTAAGACCCCTGCCGTTTACGACCATATCGACGTCACGCTGAAGAATTTCGCCCTGGACCAGCCATTCACAGTTGACGCCGCAGCGCACTTGCCGGGCGCCGGAAATCAGGAAGTTCGGCTGCAAGGCAAAGGCGGGCCGCTACAGCAGGCGAATCCCGCGACCACACCCTTCGACGGCACCTTGAACCTTAAGCAAGTCGAAATCGCGGGCCTTTCCAAATTTCTGAATTCCCCGGCGCTGGTGGGCACCAACGGCATCGTGTCCGGAGAAACCAAGATCAACAGCCAGGGCGGCACGGCGAATGTTCAGGGGCAAACCACCATTAACAACGCGAAGATCCAGGGTAACGATGTTCCTTATCCCATCGTGGCGGATTACAACCTCACCGACAACCTTGTTTCGGACCTGATAACGGTCCACGACTCGACCATCAAGCTCGGGTCGACCCCGGTCAACCTGAACGGCACGATGAACTCGAAACCGACGCCGGCGCAGATTGACATGAACATTAAGGCGAATAACGTCTCGCTTGTGGAGATGGCAAAACTGGCGGCCGCGGCGGGCAAAGCCTTGTCTCCGGGCACGGATGTGACCGGAAACGTGAATGCGGACATCAATGCGAAGGGATCGGCGGACAAGCCGGCGCTGAACGGAACGATCACTGCAGCCAATGTTCAGATGAGCGGGAAGGACGTTCCTCAGCCGGTGCAGATGTCGAACGTACACCTGCAACTGACTCCAACGCAGATTCAATCCAACAACTTCAACATCACGTCGGGCCAGACGACTGTCAACGCGCTCCTGAACCTCAAGAACTACACGTCGAACAATCCGATTGTCGATGCAACGCTGAAGGCGCCGAATGCTCAGCTTCCCGCTTTGCTTGCGATGGCGAAGGCGTATGGCGTGAAAAATGTCGACAAGTTGCAAGGACAGGGCACGCTGAATCTCGACATGCACGCGGTGGGACCGGTGAAGTCGCTCAGCGGCGACGACATCATGAAAGCCGTGAACGGCAACATGAATCTGAACTTCGCCAATCTCAAGTACAGCGGTGCCGATATCGGGCATGAGCTCGGCGCGATTGCCGGTTTCCTCGGCAAAGGTAATACGAGCACCGCGAGCCAGGGCTTCACGAACATTTTGAAGATGACTGGCAACATCCTGGTGAAGAACGGGATCGCCAGCACCAACAACCTGCAGGCGCTCCTCGACATGGGCAACGTAGGAGTCAACGGAACGGCGAATCTGGTTGATCAGTCGCTCAACCTTCACGCCAGCGCGGTTCTGTCGCAGCAGTTTACGCAGAAAGTGGGCGGCAACAGCGTTGGCGGTTTCATGCAGACCGCTCTGGCGAACACACAGGGTGAGCTGGTGATTCCGGCGATCATAACTGGTACCTTTTCGAACCCGAAGTTCCAGCCGGATATCCAGCAGGTCGCTCAAATGAAGCTGAAAGGGCTGATGCCGAATTTCAATAATCCGACCCAGGGAGTATCCGGCCTGATCGGAGGATTACTCGGCCAGAAGAATGCAAACCAGCAGGGTCAACCAGAACAGGCCCAGCCGACTCCACAGCAGGGAGTGCAAGGGGCGGCTCAGCAAATCCTGGGTGGCTTGTTCGGGAAGAAGAAGCAGCAGGACCAGCAACCCAAGAAATAGGTTGAACGTACAGAACTGGCGCGGGTGTCATCACCCGCGCTGCGGATCTGAGACTCAGCCCCAAGGCGCTCACAGTTTGACGCATTTTCAGGCCACGATTTAGGATTCTGGTTGCCCAGGTAGGGACGTTGTTCCCCTTCCTTTGCACGAACCTTCAGCGACCTATTAGACTACTTGTTCCGTTCCTGCGGAGGTGTTTCTCTATGGCAGCTATCGACGAAAAAGTGAAGCAGATTGTGGTTGAACAACTTGGGGTAGAAGAGAGCGAAGTGACTCCCAAAGCGTCATTCGTGGACGACCTTGGGGCGGACTCCCTGGACCAGGTCGAACTCGTGATGGCTTTCGAGGAAGCTTTCGACGTGGAAATCCCCGACGAGGATGCGGAGAAGATCCGCACCGTGCAGGACGCCATCGATTACATCGACAAGCACGCCAAAGTCGGCAAATAACAAACCCCTGAGTTCCCCTACGCTCGCGCCGTCCGATGGTGGAAGCGCATGATCAAGCGGGAGACGCGGATGCGCGGGGGACATACTGCGAAGGAGCCCAATGGCAGCCGTTGACGAAAAAGTAAAGCAGATCATCGTGGAACAACTCGGTGTCGACGAAGGCGAAGTCACGCCCAACGCTTCTTTCATTGACGACCTCGGCGCCGATTCGCTGGATACGGTGGAACTGGTCATGGCGTTCGAAGAGGCTTTCGACATTGAGATCCCGGACGAGGATGCGGAAAAGATCCGCACCGTGCAGGATGCGATCGATTACATCGGCAAGCACGCGAAAGGCGGGAAATAGATTTGGCGCGTCGCGTGGTGATCAGCGGGATCGGCCTGATCTGCGCTGTCGGCAACACAACAGAAGAGACTTGGAAGAACCTGCTGGCGGGCAAGAGCGGAGTAGGCCCAATCACGCACTTTGACACGTCTCAGCACTCCTGCAAGATCGCGGCGGAAGTGAAGAACTTCGACCCGCTGCAATTCATCGAGAAAAAAGAAGTCAAGAAGATGGGCCGCTTCATTCATCTGGCAATGGCGGCAGCCGACGAAGCGATCAAGTCATCCGGACTGCAGATCACTCCCGAGAATGCGGAACAGGTTGGCGTACACATCGGTTCCGGCATCGGCGGATTCGACATTATTGAGCGTGAGCACACCAACCTGATGGAGGGCGGCCCACGAAAGATCTCGCCATTTTTCATTCCGGCGGCAATCATTAATCTCGCCGCCGGGCATGTTTCCATGCGCTGGGGCGCGAAAGGACCGAACGAAGCAACGGCCACGGCTTGCACCACGAGTGCGCATTCGATCGGCGATTCGTATCGCATCATTCAGCACGGAGATGCGGAGGTCATGATTTCCGGAGGCGCCGAAGCCGCCATCACCCCGATGGGAGTGGGCGGATTTGCATCTATGCGCGCTCTGTCCACACGCAACGATGAACCCGAAAAGGCGAGTCGTCCGTGGGACAAAGACCGCGACGGTTTTGTGATCGGCGAAGGCGCCGGCATTCTCATTCTCGAGGAACTGGAACATGCCAAAAAACGTGGCGCGCCCATAATCGGCGAGATCGTGGGCTACGGCATGAGTTCCGACGCCTTCCACATGACCCAGCCTGCGCCCGAAGGCGAAGGTGGGTACCGAGTCATGCGTAACGCGCTTCGCGATGCCAAGCTTGAGCCAAGTGCGGTTAAGTACGTGAACGCGCATGGCACCAGCACTCCGCTGGGCGATGTGCTCGAAGCTACAGCGATCCGGAAACTATTCGGAGACAAGATCGCGGTCAGTTCTACTAAATCCATGACCGGACACCTGCTGGGTGGAGCAGGGGCGCTGGAAGCGGGGATATCAGTGCTCTCACTGCGCGACCAGGTTCTGCCACCAACCGTTAATCTCTGCCACCAGGACGAAGCCACCGCCGGCATGGATTTTGTTCCTAACCAGGCGCGAAAATTCCAGTTTGATTATGCCCTGTCAAACTCGTTCGGCTTCGGCGGCACAAATGGTGCCCTCATTTTCCGCCGCTGTACGGAATAACACCATCTGCCAAGAGTCCCGCCTGAGCTGATCGACGCCGTTGGTCCACGAACTCTGGTTTTACAGTTGGATTTGACCTCCCCGGCCTGATTGTGGATATTGGAACAGGCATGGACGCGGAACAAACCATCGAGCAGATCGAATTGCTGGAGCAGATCTTCGGCTTGCCCGATACCCGCCCGCTTCGCCAAAGCGATATCTCCGCCGCGAATCGCAGCCACGACGAGAAGAATGCTCAAAGCCCGTGGTTCCGACTGTGGCAGGATTTCGGCATATGCTGCCGCCCGAAGTCTGACACGAACTCCGTCGATATCGACCGATAAGAACACAACAAATTCTTCCGCAATCGCAGCATTTGCAGGCTCAACTCGCCGATTTTCGCGACTTTTCTCATCTTTTCCGACACCGACAGTAATAGCACTTCTGTACCTAGGCCAACGACCTCTAACCCTTTGCCATTCGAGCAGATACATCACACAATAAGGTTTCAGGCAATGATCATGTCCTTAATGGGCAAGTCCCTCGGAAGCATCCTGCCGCACCTCTCTCCCACGAGGAAAGCCTCGGCTCGAGTTGCTTTGGTCGATGTAAATGAGCCGGTCAGCACGATTCTCGCGGACTGTTTCCGCCAGTTCCGGATTGAAACTGTTCCCGTGACTCACAATGCAGTCGACCGCCTCAAGCGGGAAAAGTTCGAGGCCTGTGTCATCAATCTCCGCAATGACGCGGAGGCCGTTATGGGCGCGGCCCGCAGCTCACCGTCGAACAGCCGCATGGTGATTTATGGAATCGGCGGCAGCGCGCAGGATGCGATTCGCTACTCCAAGTTTGGCATCAACGCGATGTTCAGCGATCCGCTGGAGCGGCCTACGGCCATGAAGCTGATCCGCGCAACGCAGATGCTGGTAGTTCACGAATTCCGGCGCTATGTCCGCGTACCCGTAATTACCGAAGTGTCGGTGACCGCCGCCGATAGCCGCCGCTTTACGGCGACGAGCAAAGAAATCAGCTCCGGCGGCATGTCGATGAAGAGCAATGAGGACCTGGGCGTTGGCATGCAGGTGGAAATCTCTTTCGCGCTACTGACTTTGCCTCGCACTACGGTGAAAGGCGTCGTGAGCTGGCGTGGCAAGAGTGTGTTCGGCGTGCGTTTCGATTCCAGTGACGATCGCCGCCTGACCATCAAGAACTGGGTCGAAGCCTACCTCGAAACATAATTACCCTGAGGCATAGATCAGGTACTTACCTCGTGAAACGCCTTGCTGACTTCTGGAACCCCCGCTTTTTCGTGACGCTTATCACAGCGTGAATGTGTATTCGAAGAGTTCAATAAGTTTGAGGTAATTCACCATGCCTACCACGACAGCTGACATTCAGGACTTTCTCGCCCAGCGTCGCATTGCCATGGTCGGGGTTTCGCGCAACCCGAAGGACTTCAGCCGCATGCTGTTTCGCGACCTGGCGGCCCGCGGATATGACATGATCCCGGTGAATCCAGTCGCTTCGGAAATGGAAAATCGTCCCTGCCTCTCGTCCGTCAGGGACATCCATCCCGCGCCGGACGCCGCACTGCTGATGACCTCTTCCAGTGGAACGGCGCAGGTGGTTCGTGAATGCGCCGAAGCGGGCATCCATCGAATATGGATGTACCGCGCCGGAGGTCAAGGCGCGGTTAATAAGCAAGCGGTGCAGTTCTGCCACGAGAAGGGCATGCACCTGGTGGAAGGCCACTGCCCGTACATGTTCCTGCCGCGCACGCCGTTCTTCCACCGCATTCACGGGTTGATCATGAAACTCGTGGGCACATATCCCAAGCGCGCCGAATGCGGAAAACCTGCAGCCTAGGCGGAGTTATGGGCTCGTAACGTAGACCGTTGACATTACCCAAGTCGCCTTCGTGTTGTCGTATGTCTGAACGGCAATCCTGTGAATGCCTGTATTCGGCAACACGATTTGTGTCCCGGCCGGCAATGATGAAGCGCCGGGATAATCTCCATATTTAATCCCATCCACAGAGATCTGCATGTGCCCCGCACTATCGGGTCCGTATGCATTCGCCGTAATCCCAAAAGAAAGTGGAACGTGGCTTCCATCGCGAGGCGTTTGAATATGAGTGACCTCGTTGTTGGGCCCGCCGAATGTGTTGGGAAAAGCCAAGGCGAACTGGTTGTGCGTATCCGTCTTATAGGCAGGAATGCCGGCAGGGAAGTTGCCCGGCGATTTCTGGATGGATGGAGAATAAGTGAACACTTTGACAGTTTGGCGGGATGGGCTCACCGTGAGAATCCGCAGGTATCCGTATCCGAAATAGCCGCCATTGCCCTGTCCCTGATAATCAGACAGCATCTGAATCGGCCGATAAGGCGTCTGGCATAAAGTCGAAGATGACTCTATCGAGCAGTTCACGTAACCGGCACCATTGTAGGAGGGCACGTTCGGATAGTTACCCGGACTTGGATTCCGCACGTGACCGCTCAACGTCATGAAGATGTTTGGGTGTTGTGATAACAGGTTGTACCAGAGCCCAATGCCGTCGGTTCCTCCCCCAACCGGCTGGTACGAAGCAAGTGAATCCGGCAGACAGCCATAGATCGACCCTGGGAAGCCCGAACACAAGGGATACGCGGATCCGGCTGTATGCGTACTTCCAAACGTCGGCGCGGCGCCATCGTTCGACATGTAAGCGTGAGTGGCCACGATCACCGGGCCGTTAAAGTTCGAAATAATCTGATTCGCTGCCTGGACCACATAGCTCTGCGGGAATAACTCAAGAGACAGAAACATGTAGGTGGTCGAGCCGATCTTGAGCAGTTGATAGAAGTTCGGCGTCCGCCTGCCTGCTGAGTCCAGGATGTAAGCAGTCGGTTGAAATGCGGGTGGTCCAAAATAATGAAAGTAATTCGTCGTGCTTCTCGGTTGCGGACGGTCAGACTCGCAATCGTAGTCATGATTGCCGATTGTGGGCATGTACTGGATGCCGTGGCTGGTCAGGATTTTCATCGCGGCCTGGGACTCCTGCCATTGCTGTTGCCACGTCGATGGTGGCGCATTTTGGCAACTTCCCGCCACATTGCCCGAACTATTGAGGGGCAAGCCGCCACCGTCCACCATGTCACCCAATCCGATCACGACCTTGATGTTCAACGCGGAACGATTGGCAACGACCCAGTTCGCCTGGTCTTGAAAGATGTAGTTGTTGCCACCGTGGTAGTACTGGGTGTCGGGAAAAAGGACGATGGAGAAATCCGGATCGGAGGTTGAAATAGATGACTTCGATATTGGTCCGGCGAATGATTGGGCGAAGATCCCGCTGCCGATTGCTGCGCAAAGCAGGGCAGCAAGACACACCAACCCTGTGAAGCGATACCGGTTGTTCATGCCGGCACTCCCCCTGACCCGAACCCTAGCGAGATCCAGGTCGCTTGTCTGTGACGTATGACCGACTTACGACGTGCCCGAAGCGAAGGACGCGTACCTAACCGGGGGAGATGCGGCCAGAGTAGGATGAGTACTGCGGGAAGGCAATCAGTCGAACACCCTAAGTAGTTGGTTACTTAGGTGCGCCTCACAGGCGCCAACTGCTTCGAGGCGGCTGCGCGGGATTTCGTTTGACTATTGCGAAATGTTTATCGCCCCGAACCTATCTCATCGCCTAAGTTACGCAGCACGGAGTTCAGGCTGCGCGACAGCGTCCCGCGCCATTGGTCAAGAGACTGCTTAGCCAAGTCGTCCAGGGATCGTTCAAAGGAGTCGATCGTATGGGCGACCTGGCTCTGCAGCGACGCGGAAAGTTCGTTCTCGATTTCGGCGCGAATGATGTCTAAACGAGCGCGGGCTTGATCGACCTGACTACCGAGTTCCTGCGTGCCGCGGCTCTCCAGGATCTTGAGGAGGGAGTCGATCTCAGTTTCGAGGCGTGTGCGCACAGCCGTGACGGTGTCGCTGGCCATCTGACCGAGGCGCTTGTCGAGGCCCGATTCGAGACGACGCACTGAGCCATCCAGCGACTGGATGCGGCCGTTCAGGTCACTGACCTCCGATTGCAGGCGGTCGGATTCGCCGGCGATCGTTGCCTGCAATTGCAACAACTCTGTGCGGCGCGACTCATGCTGCTCTTGCAGACCGCGCTGCAGTGCTTCGGCGAATTCATCGCTCATCCGCTTGAGACGGGTGGACGCGTCAGCGACGCGTTGCTGAATCTCACCCGTGGTAATCCGCACCTGCTCGCGCAGCCCTGCGGCATTCTCTTCGGCAACGCTCTGCACGCGGCGTTCCGCTGCCTGGAATTGTTGCGTGATCTGCTGGACAAACTGCTGGTTCGCCTTGCGAGTTTCCTGAGTGATGACGTTGCGAGCCGAGTCGAGAACTTCGGCGGATTGCTGACGAGCCTGCTCCAGCATTTTCGGCGAGAGCTCTTTACGGAGCCGCGCTTCGATCTGCTCTTCGACTTCCGGAGGAATCTGCGAGAGCGAGATTTCAAACTTGCTGCGGGGAGCTTCCGTTTTCCGTTCGCGCATCGCCGCGATCTCGACCTGCATGGGCTGCAGCATCTGCGAAATGATCGAGCGGATGCGCTCGTCAGAAACCTGCCTGCGGATCTGCTCCAGCATGTCTTTGACGTCGGGCGGGAGCGGCGTCGGCTCAAGAACTGGGGGAGTTTTGGCCAAGGCTCTTACCGGCAGCTTCCTGTCCGTAGCAGGCGCGGTGATTACGACCCAATCCGTCGGGTGCTCTTTCAGGCCCCAGAAGTTTTCCGGCCGATCAAACTGCGCGGCAAGCTTCCAGGTTTTCTGATCGGACTCGACGGGCTGGCAATACACGACACGCCCGGTGTTGCGACGTCCTTCCTCGGTGTCGAACTGGACGATGGCGCCACTGTCGAGCTTGATGGGGGAGCGAAACAGGCATCCATGAGCGCTGACCACCATGGTCTGGCAGATCTCGGAAAACCGATTGGAGGGGTCTTTCGAAGTGACCAGGACCGGAACATTCGCGGCCACACGCGAACTGCGGCGCCGCACGGGGGAGGTGAGGTTCAGATTCTGCATGTCTGGATGCCTTCGATTCACAGATTTGTTTGCGATGAAGTAGCGCGCAGCAGCTACCTTAACGCGATGTGAACAAGAAGGGCAGGATTCGAGAGTTCAGTTTGAGCAGGTTTATGGGAGTGGGGTGCTCCGTTCGGAAGGGCATACAGTTACCGGGACTTTAGTAACTCGGAAAAACGGACTGTAATCGAACTGCTTTATCGGATCGGAATTTTTGAAAGGGTGAATGCGCTTGTCAGGCATCGTTGGGATGGTTTGACTCAATTCTGATAGAGGGAGCACCAGGTACGGCCTGCCTCGATTGCACCGACAGCCGTCGCTGGCCCCATCCCACGCCAATTTTCCTTGACCATCTTCTAGTACGGGGGTAGCATCAGCGCCGCGGTTGTCTCTACGCACTTCCCTCCTGAGGCGACCCGGGGCCCTTTCCGAGATTCTTCGGCTCAACGCAACCAGGCCAGAAGCTGACTAGGAGGTGGAATATGAGACTCGAGCATCTGAGCTCACTTCCCAATCGGTCCTCACCGCGAACTGACTCATCCAGCGCTCCGTCTGTTTACAAGGGCCACGAGCACTTCGCGGAGCGCGCACTCTCACGTCGGGGTTTCCTCAGCATCGCTGCGGCGGCATCAGGGTTAGCCTTGGTTGATCTAGCTGCGCCTCCGCTGGCGCATGCCGTGCAGGGATCCCGCTTACCCAACCCGATTCCGGGGGGCATGCAATTACTCGGCCCCGGGGGTCCTGTCTTCCATTTTTTCTTTCCCAGTACAACCAGCGAACCGTCCACGATCACGGACTTCAAGGGTTTCGTGGGACTAGCCAACGTCGCAGGCAGAGGACTGCGGACCGAGCCAGGGCACGACCCGCGTCACCTGTTCTTCGATTCCGATAACCGTTTTATGACGGGAGCTTTCGTCGGCCGCGACGGCAAAATTCACCACGGCACCTTCGGATTCATCTGACTGGATGTATTTACGGGTCCGGCTTCGGATCCGAATTCCAAGCAGATCGATGATTTCAATCCTGGAGTCGACGAGAAGGGGCTGTTCTGGACGGTTGCCCTACCCAACGACAGCGTGCACGTTGACTTCGAGGAAGGTAAAGCCTCGCTGAATGTATCCAGCCTGGACGTCGAAGACTACCACAATGTCGTAAACGCTCTGCTCGATGGGCCGTCCATTGACGCAGAGA
Source organism: Terriglobales bacterium (assembly GCA_051984555.1). GTDB lineage: Bacteria > Acidobacteriota > Terriglobia > Terriglobales > Acidobacteriaceae > Gp1-AA122. Next base: position 14,799 of record JBPYEW010000229.1, read on the forward strand.
TTTCTTATCAAATCAATTGGAGCGGTATTACGAACCGCTTCGAATTACACGATCCCGCAAATACGTTTGCGGGCAACTACGAAAACACTTCAGCCACCATTCAATGGTCGGCACTGCGAGATGATGGCCTGACATTCGTCTCTGATCCAGCAAGCACATCGGTGACAGAGTTTGCTTTGTTGGGACGTGAGCGCAACGGCGTGTTCTTCTCGTGATGTCTTCCGTGAGTGCAACAGAGATATGGGGGCGAATACTCGCCCCCGTGCTCGTTCTGGCCGTCACCGACCAGAGTAGCGGTAAGGGTACACATTTATTCAATGGATATGAGCGCGGCTGATCTGCAGTAAGTCCTGCCCGGAAAAACGTTAGACTTATCGTGGGCTACGCTCGCGGAAAGCGACTCAGTTCGCTAAACATCCTGGTTGGACCAATCACGGGGTTCTGAGTGTAATCGCCTGTTCTCGTTAGTCGACAGCCCTCTACACGATGGTAAGGTATGCTCTCCCCGCTTGGGCCCCGCTGCAAGACTTCACTGGCACTGTCCGATAAACGCCTGATTGCCTCCACCCGAGATCGTCGCTCCTCCCACCACGATATTGGTAAATGTCCCGTGAAGGACGTCGCCCGCGTACGACTCGACTGCGTTTGGCACGACAAAGTTCGAGTAAAAGGAATTTCCCACGAGTTGGATGGCGTGGCCGGTCCCGTTGCTGTCGAACGCCTGCCCGACAAATACACCGCCGTTAAATCCGTTCAGGCCGGTACTGCCGGCCGGATAGTCGGGATCGTCATACATCTGCCAGCTTCCCTGGCTCAACGTGAAGCCGTGAATGCCCGTCGGGCCGCCCGTCCCCAGAGTGCCAACTATTACGCCGCTATCATTGATCGCCATGGGCATGATGTCGGAGTAATTAGGTATGCTCACCTTTACAAATCCCCCACCCGAGTACCGCTTGAAACCCTTGAAGTGTCCGGTGGCGTCGGTGTAGTACCCGACAATGCTGCCGAATTTGTTGATACCCGTGAGCACCGTGTTGGTCGCGCCCGGATAATCGATGGTGGTCAGCGTACTGCCGGACACTGATAGTCCGTGCTTCCGTCCAGTGCTGGCAGTCTGGTAAAAACCTACAGTCACCCCGTTGGCGCTACGGTGAAACAGCTGCGTATTGTTCGAACCCGCCACTGAAATTCGCTTGAAACCACCGTTGGAATACCGAATGAACCCGAACACGGTTCCCGTTTGATCTTGAGCCGTGCCCACAATGGTTCCGTATTGATTGATTCCATTTGCCGAGGTAGAGACCGTCGTCGTCCCTGGATACTTAAAGAGCGTATAAGTACAGGGTTCAGTGGTTTGGGCGTGCGCATTGCCACCTAGCGAGATAATTGTGATCCAGAGTAGGCACCCGCAGAGGAACAAGCTGACCGAGCGTGACATGGGGAGGGCTCCCTTTAAAGGCTAATTCCAGCCGCTATTTGGATGCCCTGTGGTTGAGGAAGGTTGATGGCCCTTACAGGTGACGAGAGGAGAAACCGGGAAGAACAGCCGCGAGTGGGCAGCAGCTTTTCCATCTATTCAGAGTTGCCCGCAGACCGCCCATAATAGCTTTCAACCGCGGCGACAGTAAGCGGCGTGCTGAGGCTCCAGTATTCACCCGTGTTCCGATGAGACGTTCTCTAGGGGCTTTTTCGAGGCTGATCGGTTCTAAGTGTAAACGCCTGTTAACGTCAAACATGCACAATGCATGCTGATGCGTTTACAATTCCCCGGTGAACATTCGAGATGAACGCGGCGTTGGCGAGCAGGTTAAGTCAGGGGTTCGCCTTGCCGGATGGGTATTGCTGACGCTGGCGTCCATCTACGTGCTGCTCTTGTGCGCGGGCCTTCTAATCGGCAAGACCGAACACAATCAACCGATCTACCGAGTTGTCGGAGCGTCTGGTCTCGTGGCCATGTCGATAATAATGTATGCCACAGTTCGGCACTGGGTGAGGTGGTTTCTTGCTGCACTGGGTTACTTCGTGCTGAAGGCGGTGTTCTTACTTCTGCTCGGATCATCTCTCGTTCAACCACGGCTGTGGTTCACTGAATTCGCTCTGCTGCTGGGTCTTGCTGTGCTCCTTTGCGCTCGGTATATGAGTCGGAAACCGAAGAGTATAGAAGCAGCGGCACTGGTCGGCTTGGTGCTCGCGCTCAGCTTTGCCCTGATGCTCCACTCCATTACTCCGCTCCTGTTTGGAGTGACTGTTCTGGCGATGGCTCAAATTGCGCATGGCAGGAAACTCCGACAGCAACACCAAGCAGGATAGTTGTTGAAAAATCCCTATTACACTGAAGTTCAACTGAACAGTGGGAAATGCTGGCCGAGCAGAAAAACGAGGCAGACAAGCAGGACAAAGAGCAGGAGAAAGAGTAGTCCTTTTCGTCGTTTCGTGTTTGGAATAACGATCGCGAGAGCGAGAACACCTCCG
>JBPYEW010000230.1:0-4647 GCA_051984555.1 Terriglobales bacterium
AAGTACGAGGGCAGGTCAAGTCCGAAGAGTTTGAGGATTGTGGGAGCAACGTCCACAATAGCGGGCTTGTCTTGTTCGATTTTCCGATTGGAAAATAAGACGCCGGGAACCAGTCGCGGGTCGACGCAGTGATCACCGCTCCAGGCTTTGACGTTGTCTTCGAACACAGCGCCTGTCACTTTCCCCATGACCGAATCCCACGATGCGCGGTAACCGCGACCGTACCCGACGATGAGATCGGGGGCATTGTCAACGTAAGGCCCGGCATAGACGCCATCGCAATCGAACATGCCCGAGATACCGACGTTGCCAGAGTCGGGGTCGACCAGGCCGTTTAGTTTCGTGCGCAACTCGTCTTTCAGGGCTTCGGTTTCGGCACCGGCTGCGACAATGCCCTCGCGCTCGCGGCCTTTCTGATTTATGTAAAGGCCATTCAGACCCATGGTGTAGGCGCGAGTGCGGGACCAATCGACGTCTTCAAACCAGTCGCCGCTTTCGGTTCTGCCGTCGCGTAGGACAAGGTAGCCGTTCTGGTGTAGCCATGCATTCAAGTTGACGCAGCGAGCAAACGATTGGAAGCCATGGTCGGAGATGACTAACAAGAGAGTCTTGTCGTCGATCTGTTTCATAACGCGACCGACAAGAGTGTCCACTCGTTTGTAAAGGTCCTGAATCACGGCAGGGCGCTGATCGACAGGAACGTCTTTTGCCGCAGGGTGGTCCGGTTCCAGATATCGCCAGAACATGTGCTGAACACGGTCGGTCGTATCGAAGACGCAGGCGCAAAGGCCCTCGGGAGTTTTCTCGAGAGCGTCGAAGAACATGCGTTCGCGGTCCTCGTGATTGGAGTAGGCCTGCGTGAGAAAGGCATCATCATCGAGCACGTCTTCGTTCAGTGCCCATGTGTCTTCGGCGAGCCCAAGCGTCGCATAAGGACCGAAGAGCTTGGCGAGATACATCGAATACGTGACCGGGTGCGAGATCGGAAGATCTGGGCGGCCAGGATCGATATTTACCGGCGTAACGTAGACCTCAATCTCGGGAGAAAGTTCTTTCAGGTAGAAACGACAGATGCCACGAGCGGTGAATCCGAGTGCGGCTTTGAACTTGACGGGCGTCCACTCGGAATATTCGCCGACTTTTAAGGTGACGGTCTCACCGTCCAGTTCAATGCGAGCAGATTGGCGCGACATATCTGTACGGATCGTGAAATGCGCGCGCAGTTCTGTGTGTGTGCCGAGCGGATCTTCCGGTCCCGGAATATAAGAGGACGACTTCGCTCCGTTGCGCTCGACGGGCACACGCACTCCACCTTCGCGGAACTTACCGCTGGAGACGCGGGTGGTGCAGAGACAAAATGTTCCCTGGCTGCCTTTCAAGTCCGGTACGCACATGCCGGAGAGGAGAACGCCGGAAAACTTCTCTGGCGGGAAGGTGACGGGAACGCGGATCACGGAACAGAACACGCCTGCTTTCGCGAGATGGTGCCAAAACGGAGTGCCCCGGCGCATGCCTTTGATCTCTGCGGCTCCGAGGGGGATCGTGTACTTGCCGATTTTCAGGTGGCGCTTGGGTTCGTTGATCTGGGCGGAAGATAGGAACGGGAGATAGTTGCGCAGATCCCGGGCCAGGAAGTCATAGATGTTGTGCTTGCCGGGATTCACGCCGGTTTGAAATGTGGACCAGGCTACAGGAGAGATCGCGGGAAAAGTCGTGCGTAGCGGTCGGAAAGTGCCTTCACTGCGCAGCTTTGCGAAATTGGGCATCAGCCCTTCGTCGATGAAGCGGTTCGCCAGCTGCGGGTCCATACCGTCGAATCCGACGATGACAACCCGCTTCACGCGCGCATTTTGATAGGCCTTGCGACGGCGGAGACGGCGCAACAGATGGCGAAACGGCCAGGTGACCAGCGCGTAAGCGGAGTAGAGGAACGCGACGAAGATTGTCCAGAACGACGATAGAACGGCGAAACCTGCGCCCGGACCCGCGTAGGCGTGCGCGCGGACGGGAGCGAGCACCACGAGTGCGATCAAGATGCAAATCGTCAGGCGGCTAAGTTGATTTTTGGAGGACTTCATATCTGGATGCCTAGAGCGCTCTTGAAGATGAATCCGGCGATCAGCGAGAGGATGAAGAACAGAACTATCCAGTTTATTTGCCATCCTAAGAAATTGATGTCGCGAGCTGGATAAAGGATGGATATCGACTGAATTGGGCTGCTATTGGGAAGGGCGGCCTCGCCGGAGGAGAGCATCCGTTCCCAGAAGTTGTCCCGCAAGCGGACTGGGGAAACGCGGCTTACGCCTTGGGAGACGACAACCTGCTTCGAGACGGTCTGGCCGTTGGCGAGCAGATTGAGAGCGTAGTTCCCATCCTGGTTGGCAACAACCCGCCATACCAGTTCTTTCGTTGCCGGGATATGCACTGGCGGGGAAGAGGCCGTCAGTTGTTCGGGCAACTGCAGTTCGGCCGTATTAAGTGCATCGGGTGTATCGAGGCGCGCCTCGACGAGGAACGTTTGCTGCGTTTGGATGGGCATCCAGCCGAGATAGCGGTCCAGTTGCACGATCAGAAAAACGACGGGAACAATGGTGACGAGAAACGGGGCAAATGCCAGGCGGAGGTAGCTGCCGGTCGCGGTAAAGATCCGGCCATACGAGCGCACGACGACGGGCAGTTGATCCTGGTAGAGGCGGACCGCGAGCAGGTGAGCCTTCAGCTTGTCTTTTGCTCGTCCGATGGCCTTCTGGTTGGAGGTGTAGCGGAAGACAATCACCATCACGAAGCCGATCACGACGGATACGGCGATCACAATGAACAATGGACTCTGGAACAGCACCAGGAGCAGCGCAGCACAGAATCGTTCCGTCATCCTAAGAGGTGATGTCATCGTTAAGTTTGTCTACTCCAGATATCCCAGGCCCTGCAGGCGTTTCTTGACCATTTCCTTGGAGTCGGCTGAACCAACCTCGCCGAGAATCTTCTTCACTTCCTTCTCGACAACATGAATGACGAACTCGTCTACCGAGCCGTAGCCCACGAGTTCGGTGCATTTCTTAGCTTGATCAAGTAATTCGCCTTCAATCTTTACCTTCGTGGATGCCACTACAACCTCCATCAATGCTTTTCAGGAGCAGAAAAAACGGATTTACCCATCATACCGTCCGGTCTAGGAATGCCAAACTCAGCGAAAATCGTAGGGGCAATGTCGGTCAGAGCCGGAGTCTGGGCTTGAATTGGTTTGTTGCTGAGGAGAACGCCGGGAACCAATGTGTAGTCCATGCAGTGATCGCCACTCCATGGGTTAGCGTTGTCCTCGAAGACGTCCGCAGGGAAGTTGCCGAGGATAGTTTGCCAACCGGCGCGATAGCCGCGGTTGTAGCCGATCAGAAGATCGGGACCGCTATGAGTGTACGGGCCTTGATAGGCATCCGATGCTTTGTCGATGCGTGTGATTGCGATCTCATTGTTCTTAGGATCGCGCACTCCCAGAAGTTTGTTCTTGATTTCTTCCAGCAGAGCGTCAGCCTGGGCGCCGGGTTCGACGATTCCCTCGCGCTCGCGTCCGCGTAGGTTCACGTAGAGACCATTGAGACCGAGTCCATAAGCGCGGGTGCGGCTCCAATCGACCGTCGCGAAGGCTTCGCCCGTGTCTGGAGCTCCAGCCTTGAGGGCGGCGTAGTTGTTATTCAGCAGCCAGGTATTCAGGTTGAAGGAGCGATTGTACGGAGCAAAGCCGTGATCGGAGAGGACGAGGAGAGTGGTGTGATCGTCGAGTTTGGGAAGAACCTGGCCGAGAACCTCGTCAATTTGATGATAAAAATCCGCGATCGCTGATCCGTACTGTGCAGCCAAGCCGGCGTCATACTCAGGGTGCTTGGGATCCATGAGTCGCCAGAACATGTGCGAGTTCAAGTCGAGGCTGGAGAAATAAAAGAAGAACACGCCATTACGGAACTTGGGGAATTCAACATCGAAAATGCGACGATGCTCGGCGAGGACGGTCCTAGCCTGTTCGAGGTATTCCTTGTCATCGAGGACCGAGGCTGAGAGTGCCTTTGTGTCCTCAGAGATGCCTTGCGTATAAAACTCACCCACTTCCTCCGTCAATTCCCTCGAATAGCTCTTGGGCGTAGAGATCGGCAGTGCTGGATCTGCGGGATCGATGTTCATCGGTGAAACGTAGAGTTCAAAACGAGGGTGCGCCTGCTTCAGATAGAAACGGCATATGCCGTTCACATTTCCGAGGAAAGGAATCAACTCGAAATTTACGTGGATCCACTCGCTCCACTCACCTTCGCGGAGGACAAACTTCTTGTCCTGAACTTCAATTCTGGCGACGGCTTCGAGAGGATCGACGGAAACTGTGAACGGAACGGTCGATGGGGGCGAGCGTTTGCGGAACGTGTTGTCGGGGCCGATAAGATCCGCCTTGACCTGCGATTCCTGCACCTGCACGGGGATGATCTGTCCGCCCTCCACGGCGCCGGCTGACTTCATCGGGTCGTCGGTATAAAAAGAAAATGTGCCATAGCTTCCGCGTAGATCGGGCGTTCCCATACCTGAAAGCGTGTGGCCATCTGATTTGATCGGAGGGAAGTTTGCCGGGATGCGGAAGACGCTGTTGGGTATTCCATGATCGTCGAG
>JBPYEW010000231.1:0-6626 GCA_051984555.1 Terriglobales bacterium
TGACACGCATGCGGCGGAAGGGTGGTACCCGCCGGCCGAGCGCGTGCTCGAGTTTTCGAAGCCGTTCTACTGGAGCTGAGCGCCGCGCGCGGGCGCTGTGTGCGGCCGGCCGCAATCGCACGTGATCGGCGACGCGATCGTGTCTGCCCGGGTGACAAAATCCGCGCGCGCGAGCTATGGCTCCTGAAGAAAGGCGCAATGGTCCTCATCCTGGTCCACGGCGACAGAAGCTACGCCAGCGCAGCCGCGGAGCCGGTAAGAACTGCTGGCGTCACGTCTTTGAGCCATATATTGCGCTGCACGCGAATAATCTTTCCGAGGTCTCCTTGGGGTCAAACTGAGATAGCGTCAGGATAAATCCAGGAAAGGGGAAAGAGATGTAGTAACTTGGAAACCTTTCATCGCGGCCCAGAGGGTTCAACTCCCTCCCGGCAAAGACTAGCCAGTCAGCCGGAAGCGAGTCTTGCATGTGGCGGTGGCAACACCGTCCTTGAAGCGTAGACAGCAGGTGCTAAAGCCCCGCAGTAGCCTCGAAATTGACGTCACGCTGGAGCCTTTGCTGTTCTCTTAGCAGGGGCAACACCGATGAGACCGATACGGCAAGGGAGCGTCGGTCCGGCCGGGGTCGTGGACCGGGGCAAAGGCACAGGATGGGTTGCCTGGGAACCTGAGAGATCCCACTCACGTCCACGCGAGAGTACACCGGCAAAGTGGATCGCCGGTCGAACAATGGTCCTGGCCCGTGGCGGAGCCTCCACTCGCCCGGGAGCGCCGGCAACGGTGAACACGAACAGCGGAGGAATCGTGTGGGTCCCGGAAGCGAACCAAATAAGTGACTGGGAATGCGTGAGTGGGAAGTCGTAGCGCCCTCATAGTGCTGACGACGTTGGGGAACCGGACTCACCGGGACCCAATCGAGGGAAGGGGGGCGTCGCGAGGAGAGAACCGCTGGCGGGAAACACGGGAGAGAACTTTGGGTCTCACTAACCTGTCCACGAAACGGCAGCGGATAGCTGAACTGGCGAGAACCAAAAGCGGGGTGGCATTGTCCACGCTGCACCACGTCCTCGACCTGGAATGGATGAGGGAAGCCTACCGGCTCACCCGCAAGGATGGTGCTCCCGGCATCGATGGTGTGACAGCGGCAGAGTACGCGCAGAACCTGGAGGCCAATCTTTCGGACCTCCTGGAGCGCATCAAGTCGGGCCGCTACCAAGCGCCACCGGTCCGGCGGGTGTACATCCCCAAGGGAGATGGAGCCGGATCCCTCCGGCCACTCGGCCTTCCAACCTTCGAGGACAAGGTGGCGCAACGGGCGATCGTCATGGTGCTGGAGGCCATCTACGAGCAGGACTTTCTTCCTTGCTCATACGGCTTCAGGCCGGGTCGCTCTGCTCATCAAGCCTTGCAGGCGTTGCGTACCGGCTTCATGAGCCACGGACTGCGTTGGGTGATAGATTTGGACATCGAAAAATATTTCGATTCAATCTCGCACTCCCACCTGCGTGCGTTTCTTGACAGACGAGTCACGGATGGTGTCATCCGTAGGATGATCGACAAATGGTTGAAGGCAGGAGTGCTGGAAGACGGACTCCTGCGCCATGCGACCGAAGGCTCCCCGCAGGGTGGAGTAATTTCGCCCTGCCTATCGAACATTTTCCTGCATCATGTGCTGGATGAGTGGTTCGAGAATGAGGTGAAACCACGCCTCAAGGGGAGAAGTACCCTTGTCCGATTCGCCGACGACGCCGTGATGGCGTTCGCGGACTTCCGGGATGCCAAGCGGGTTCTGGATGTTTTGGGCAAGCGTCTCGCTCGGTACGAGCTAACGCTCCATCCCGACAAGACACGCGTCGTCGATTTCCGCAGCTACCGACCAGATGGCAAGGACCACCCGGACACGGATGGGACAACGTTCATATTCCTCGGCTTCTGCCACGTTTGGGGAAAGACGCGGAAGGGTAAGAACGTGGTGAGGCAGGTAACGGCAAAGAAGCGTTACGCCCGCGCGCTGGCGGTGGTCACGGACTGGTGCCGGAAGAACCGGCATCGGCCGATCCCCGAGCAGCATGCCCAATTGGTAGCGAAAATGCGGGGCCACTATGCCTACTACGGCATATCGGGCAATTTTCGGCGACTTAGCTGGTACGCCCAAACGGTTGCAAGGATCTGGAAGAAGTGGCTGTCGCGGCGAGGGAGCCGACTCCCATGGGATCGGTTCCATGACCTCCTGAAGCGGCACCCTCTCCCAGCTGCCCGGATCATCCACCGCTACACCGCCGTGAGCGAAGCTCTCCCGTGAAGAACCGTATGCTAGAAATCGGCACGTACGGGACTGTGAGGGGTGAGGGTGGTAACATCCTCACCTACTCGGACCCCTACCGACCATTGATCAAGTGGCGTTTTCTAGTCTCTTCCTCACTCAGAAGCTGACCCGTTCCAGCATCACCAACATTGAGAAGCACGACAGCCCGCTGCGATCCGGTCAAGCACCCTGCTATGCGACGGCTCGTGCTACGGTAGTGTGAGCCACCCCCCACTCCCGGGCAATCGACCGGGCACTTTCGCCCTTGGCGATGCGCTCGCGAGCGACACGACGTTGCACCTCAGTCAACTTGGGCTTGCGACCCATATGCACACCACGCTTGCGGGCAGCAGCTCGGCCACCATTGGCTCGCTTCACGATCCGCTGGCGTTCGTCCTCCGCCAGTGCGCTTAGGAAAGCGATGAAGCCGCGACCGATGGGCGTGGTGAGGTCCAAATGCGGTTTGTCGAGCACCTTGATCATGGCACCCCGTGCGTGGATGCGCTCGATGATGTGAACACCATCCATCATCGATCGGGTGGCCCGGTCCCATTCGGCGACCACGAGCACATCACCCGTGCCGAGCGCGTCGATAGCCTTATCCAGCTGCGGTCGGCCCTTGACTGCCTTGCCTGATGCCTTCTCACGGTAGACTTCATGGCATCGCTCGGCGCGCAGGGCGCCGATTTGGCGGTCCAGGTTTTGGGCGCTCGTGGACACCCGCGCATAGCCAATCTTGCGCATTTCTTTCGCTCCAGTGAGACGCGAGGTTTATAAGGGATTTCGTAGATGGTGCACAAGTTGTAATTTTCGCTCCACCACATGTGCGCCGCGAAGGCGGGCCCCGTAGCACCTCGCTGCCTCGTCCCCAGACCAGCCAAATATTTTTGGCCGATTGGCAAATACCAATGGCGGCTGGTTGCTGTCGGGGCATGGTGTCGTGGAGGGGAGAAGTGTGGCGAGCTGTGCTTCGAGAGAGAGCACTGCCCGCCCAGTCTCTATCGTTCTTGCGATAGCGGGGAGATCAGGCTCAGTTTCTCGCAACGGACGTGCTGCAGAGCCCCCGTCTGGGGCAAGTCGTGGCAGCAACGGTTGCGCGATAGGCGACAACCTGCGGGCGGCGCGCGGCCTTCAGATCGCGCTCGGACGAGCGCTGGCGGGCCCTCGGCGTGAGATTCGGCCGGGAGGGTAACCTCAGGGCAAGTTCAGCGCACCCCTACCGAATCAAGTGAAACTGAAGCCCGCGCACGGAGATCACTTGTGAGCTATCAAGTTTCCAAGGTCTACCACTTCATGAACAACAGCGGTCAAAATGGCTATTACGAATCCGACCTGATTTTTATAGACGGCACCCCGCATATCGTCATTGAGTGGAGAGGGAACGAGCCTGACACGACGGTGGCGCTTGACCCAGCTGAGCTTGCTGGGCCAGATAGTGCTCGAAGTTACTTTTACGGGCCTTCGATTGAAGATCCTCGTCAAGAACACGGCAGATCAGGTTAGGGCGGGCTGGTGCTTTTTTGTCATCGAATTTGCGCTACTGAGCATGATTCGTGCAACCGTTCCAGTTCCGCGCGCACCGCATCCTGGAGAAGTTCTTCTGATGCGGCCTGGGTCCGACGCTGCCCTCGCGCTGGCCGTCATGCACGTCATCGTCACCGAGAAACTCTATGACGCGGCGTGTGTCGGCTCTCACACTACTGGCTTCGAGCAATTGGCGGCGCACGTCCTGCCCTTCACCCCCCGTTGGGGAGCCGAGGAGACGTGTCGAGGCAAGCCAGATCATCTCGTTCACCCACGCGACCGGCGATGATCCTGCTCGGCGGCAGCTCCATGCACAAGGGTTCAAACGGCTGGGTACGCGGCGCGTGCGGTCAGCTGTCTGCCGGGGCTGACGGCTTCTGGGAGGGGTTAGGCTGCAGATGCTTTGCTACCACATTCCCCTTTACCGGGCTTGTCCGGGTCGAACGAAAGGGGTCGGTCTTCACGTGGGTGGCTGACGTTCGAGAGCGGCGCTCACTTCATATCAGCTGCTTGCACGACCACCACCCCACTTTCCTCAATCTGGCCGCGTTGATGCTTGCTACTTGCGACTTTCTCGATTGCATCGCGATGCTTATTGAAGCGCTCGAGATACCCGCTTTCCGGGACCAACTCCATCTCATCCAGAGCGTCATTGGTAACCAAGATCGCGACGAGCGAGGCACCATACTGCATGGCGAAGCGTACGCCGCGAACAGTCTCCCAAGCAGGGTTCCCAATTGGTGAAAGACTCATGCCTACGACCTCACAAGTGCTTTTCGACCTTCAGCCGTGCTGCCCAAGTCCGCGTGGGCCTCTTCGCCCCGCCGCTTGAGCGCGTAGCCGCGCTCGATGGCCGCCCCTTGCCGAAGCGAATCCGCGTGGCTTCGTACGACCGGAAACGGGCAGGTCTTCCGTGTCTGTCTGTAGCTTCCTGCGCCGAACAACGCGCCTTTTCGTTCTCATCGCACGCTCCGCAAGCTTCCATCGCCATCAGCTGGGCGCCGCGCCCACGCTCACATCTATCAAATGTATTTTATGGCGATTACTCTGGGTACGCCAACCGGAACCTACTTTGCACGCTCGTGGCTACACGATGCCGGGAACGCTCGAGAAGGCGCGCCAGATGGCAGCGCATGCCTCCACCCGCACGCCCCAACTCTACGATCGCCGCGAGGACCGCGTTACGCTCGATGAGGTGGTGAAGATCAATATTCGCGGAGAGTCTCCGCACGGAGCCTCTAACAATTGCGTCACCAGCACGTACGGGCAAGGCGTTGTCTTTCATACATGTCAACAGTCCCAAAGTCTTGGAGCTAGAGGTCGTCGACGCGAAAATTCGCGCCGGGGAACGGCTGGTTGCGGAGCAAGAACTGCGGATTGGGCGCCTGCGAACATTGGGGATCGACGAGAGCCCTTCAATGATGCTGTTGCAGCAATTCAACCTCTCTCCCGACCTGCTCACGATCATCCTGCGGAAAATCACCATAGTATCGGACTCGGACGTCATCGACCTGGCAGGGCCCAATCGGGCACCCGGCGTCCTTGCGAGGTTAGATAGTCCGACATAGGGCCGATGACCTTCCGCACCGCTGGTCGTGAAACAACTCGGGACCGCCAAGCAAGCAGATTTGTCAATGATGATAAGATAGGGCCACCCATCGTGTCACCGAAGAACTGAGCCATGAAGAAGGCGATGTCCGCGTAGCTGTAAGGGCCGGCCAGATAGCCGCGATTAGTTAATTGATTTTCCATTCGTGAGTAGTATCCCAAAACTGCATCTTTCGTTGCAATGGCTGCCGCCGAGGCAAGATCGCTTTGCAAACCCATGAGCCTGATGATGTGAGGGAAGTATACCTCGTCCGCCTGCAGCTCTAATTGGCGCGCAACTGCACGATCAACGACAGAAGTGGGCCACAGCGGGGGGATGGGTGCCGTGTCTTCGAGATACTCGAAAATCTGGGTCGAATCGAAGATCTCGGTCGACCCGTCGATCAGCACCGGCACCTGCCGCTTCGGATTGATCCTCTCCACGGCTGGATGCTTCGGCTCATACAGCCGCTCCATGTCGAAAGGCACCATGACGAGATTGAACGGTAAACCCTTTTCGTGCATTGCGATCTCAGCCTTTGCACCAAACATGCTGAGTGGGCCCGAATAGAGTTGCATTGCTGTTTCTCCTCGCTTCGTCCCGCCATGAGCGGGGTTCGCACTGGATTTTCGCTTCAGCTTCTTGAGTGGTGGTAGCACCCTAAATGCCAAACCGAGTCACTCCCGCACCCACCGGCCCCGAAGGTCGTCGTACTGCCTCCTAAGCCTCAGATAGGTTTTCCAGCGGATGCGCGATGGCTTCGATGGGAACTCTCAGTTGGCCCTCATGCTGCCCTTCCACATATCATGCAGCTGGTTCACTGCCCGGCAGCACTCCGAACGTCCGCCGTGGTCAACAAGGACAACCCTGACCTCTGCAAGCAGCTCCGGGCGCGAGGCATCTTTTTCGTACTGTACACCGCGCATGCAAAAGGAGTTCACGAGTGCGTGCAGCGGCCATTATTCAGAAGCCAGCGTCGCCAGCAGAAGTCGTCACTCGGGTCGAGCAGCTTCGTCCACATCGGGTTCGCTACCGATGGCAATGGGTTGCCGGAACGAGCAGACTCCAGTCGCACGGTGCGTCCTTCACTCTGGGCGTGACCTTCCCCAGACTTGCATGCTGTGGCGGGGCGTGCCCTGTCTGCTCCAGCTGACGCTCAGGAGATCGCCAATGAGGTCCACTGCTCTCATTGTTCTAGCGCTGCTCATC
>JBPYEW010000232.1:0-5309 GCA_051984555.1 Terriglobales bacterium
ATGTATTCGGCCGCATGGCCATCGCCGAGCGCGTTGTGTTTCCGGCTCATTAATTGATAGTGCTCTGGATCGTCCAATAGGCGATCGACCTCATGGACGATCCGCCTGTCATCGGTCCCGACCAGGATGCCGGTCCCGGCCAGCACCGCTTCCGGACGTTCGGTGTTCTCGCGTGTGATCAGCAGCGGCTTACCCAGAATGGGTGCCTCTTCCTGAATGCCGCCGGAGTCAGTAATGATGCAGAAGCTGTTCTTCATCACGTAAACGAAGCTGAGATAGTCCAGCGGGTCGGTCAAGAATACGTTCGGCACGCCGCGCAAGATTTCCTTGGCGGGCTTCTGGACGTTGGGATTGAGATGAACAGGATATACGATCTGCAATTCGGGCCGCTTCTGCGCGATTGTCGCGAGGGCACGAAACACCCGCTCCAGTCCCCTGCCGAAATTCTCGCGTCGATGTCCGGTGACGAGGATGACGCGCTTCTCGAAGTTGATCAACTCGCGAACCGCCCAGTGGCATTCCTTCAGCCGATCGGGACTTCGGTCGATCAAGGCGGCCACTGAGAGCAGCGCATCGACCACGGTGTTTCCACAGACCGTTATGCGCTCGTTCGGTACACCTTCGCGAAGCAGATTATCCCTGGCCGCCTCAGTTGGTGCAAAGTGCCGATGCGCGAGTACGCCGATGATGCGTCGGTTCGCTTCTTCCGGCCATGGCGAGTAGAGATTTTGCGTCCGCAGCCCGGCCTCAATATGTCCGACTTTAACCCCATTATAAAAGGCCGCGAGTGCTGCCGCCATGGCTGTGGTCGTGTCGCCCTCGACGAGGGCGTAATCTGGCCGATAATGCGCGAGCAAGTCAGCGAGACGATCGATTGTACGAGACGCAATGTCGGTGAGACGCTGGGCCTGTCGCATTATATCGAGGTCGAAGTCGGGATGGAGATCAAATAGCGCCAGCCCCTGGTCCAGCATCTCGCGATGTTGGCCGGTGACACACACTTTCGTTTCAAATTCCTTGTCGGCTTGGAGAGCCCCGATGATCGGGGCCATCTTGATCACCTCGGGCCGGGTTCCGATTATTGTCAGTATCTTCTTCACGCTTGCCCCCGTCAGGATGACGACGCCCTGGTGATTCGCTTGCGCGGTAAGCGGCTACCCTTGTAGAGTGACGGTAACCCATCAATCCCTAACGAAACAGCAGATCGAGATATAAAACTCCAGGGCTCTGGGACCGGGTAGGTCCCGCAAGGCGAGGCAAACCTATGCCAGCACTCGGCTGAAAAGTGGCAGGATCAGGTTCGCGGTACCGCCTTGGACAGCGGCGATCTCCAGCTCGAGGGGCGTCTCTGTCGTCAAATCGAGTTCAGGTATTTTAATCTCTACCAAACTGCGGAAAGCTTGACTCATCTTCGTAAACGTCGGCGCTTGTGCACATCGACGCCTCATTGCTCCGCACGAACGTCAGCTGAGACAGCCTTGTTGATCACAACGGGAGCGGCGATTAACCTCAACTGGTTGGCGGTCGCTCTCATCGCGCTTCTCTCCGATTTGATCTATCCAACTTGCCCGATAGCAATCGTCAGATCACGTGAGACCGCCGATTTTGCCATTCGCCTCAACGACCCCTGCTGGCACCGGGCACCATAGGACGGGGAGCAAAAAATAAGATGTCACTGTCGACGCTATCTATTTCACAGACGGTTGTCGAGTTGATTCGCGATTACTCATTTTGGGCGGGGCCAGCTGCATTCGCGACGTCGTTGGCGGCTTCCGCTCCTGCATTCAACTTCTTCATTCCTGCTGGTTTGATCCTTGTCGCCGCCGGCGTTCTGGTCGGCGCCGGTGTGGTATCCTGGACGATCGTCGCCTGGGCGGCAGTCGGTGCCTCGCTCGGCACCGCACTTTCGTATGGTCTGGGCGTCTGGATCGGCCCGCGCGCAGTCGAATCTTGGCCGCTGAACATTCACACTGAAAAGGTCGAGCAAGCACGCCGATTGTTTCACCGCTACGGATTTGTTGCGCTTCTCGGTGGTTACTTTTCCGGCCCCTTGCGTTCGCCCGTTGCGTTCGTCGCCGGAGCGGCCGGGATGAGCCACCGGCGCTTCGAATTGGCCAATATCAGCTCCGCTCTGGTGTGGGCGCCCTTTGTCGTGGGCGAAGGGGCATCTATGGGAGTGCTGCTCCCCCCCGACCATCCCCTGTTCATAGCCATTCCGTTGCTCGCCCCCCTCGTCGCTATTGCGGTCTCGACGGGCACAGTAGTAGCGTGGCGGATGCTGTGTCAGGCGGGCCGACGCGCCCAACCGTGAGTTGCTTGGCGTGCTTGAAGTTCCCGTTGAGGCGATATTTTGGCTTGACAATGTAGCTGAGTAATCATTGGAAGCGCGTCATGCGATCGGCCGGTCTAATAAGGGCCTTTGACAGCATGAGGCGGTCGAGCGCGATGCATGGCTAACATCTTAATCACCGGCATTTCCGGAACACTCGGCAAAATGCTGGCCATCGAGTTGCGTCGTCGCGGCCATGAGGTCTGGGGTGCCGACTTGCAACATCGAGAAGGCGAACAGTACATACGTACCGACGTGCGCTCCTATCGCCAACTGGAGCGCGTCTTCGAGCAGCCGTTTGAGTTCGTCTACCACCTGGCTGCTGAGTTCGGGCGCATCAATGGTGAGGAGTACTACGACACGCTCTGGGAATCGAATGTCGTGGGCACGCGCAACATTCTGGAGCTGCAGCGTCGGCATGGCTTCAAGCTGATCTTCTCCAGCTCGTCGGAAATTTACGGAGACGTCGCCGCCGACATCCTTCATGAGGACCTACCAACGGAGCGGCCGCTCTTCCAACGTAATGATTACGCGATCTCGAAGTGGGTCAACGAACTTCAATGCATGAACTTTGAGAAGCGTCATAACTCGCCGATCGTCCGCTTGCGCTTCTTTAACGCCTATGGACCTGGTGAGTATTATCACGCCTATCGCAGCGTCGTATGCCTGTTCTGCTATCGCGCACTGCATGACATTCCTTACACGGTGTTTAGGAACTATAAGCGAGTGTTCATGTACATCGACGACTTTACACCGACGCTGGCCAATGTCGTCGACAATTTCACGCCGGGCGGCGTCTACAACATCGGCGGCACCGAATTTCGCGGCGTGGAGGAATTGAGCGAGATCATCCTCGAGCGGTTGAAGCTAGATGATCGTCTGGTAAGCTATCTGCCCGAGGATAAGCACAACATCCAGAACAAGCGCCCTGACATCACGCGCGCCGCGAAGGTGCTTGGACACAACCCGACTGTCGTACTAGAGGAGGGCGTGGCGCGAACGTTGGACTGGATGAGAACCGTCTATGCCTCTACGGTCAAGCACTAGCTCTCGCGATGAGCGACGTTGACCTGACGGTGGTCGTTCCTTGCTTAAACGAGCAAGAAAACATCCACATGATCTTAGGCGCGTTGTGCGACGTCCTGGGGAACGCGCCATTTCGCTACGAGATCATCGTGGTGGACGACCAGAGCGACGATCGAACATTCGAGCTCGCGAACAGCTTTGCCAAAACTGTTAAGGACAAGGTCTGTATCCGCGTGCTGCTTAGGCCGCTACATAGGCGAGGCTACGGGGCCGTCGTTCGCTACGGAACGGCGCACGGCCGTGGGAAATACTGTGTGTTCGTTTCTGCCGATGCCGTGGATCCGATTCAGCATATCCCGGAATTCTACTGCCGGATGGAGACAGGCGCTGATCTCGTCCAGTGCTCGCGTTATCTGAGGCCCGGGGAGGCGGCCACGATTCCGTTCAAGTACAAATTCTCCCAGTTCTTTTTCCGGCTGGCCTTGCGCACCTTGGTCGGTGCGAATATTCGCGATTCGACGTATGCCTTCAAGATGTTCAATCGCGCGGAAGTGCTTTCCATGGGGCTGACCCGTAACCGGTTCAGCATCAGCCCGGAGATCACGCTCAAGGTCCTGCTGGCCGGCGGGCGCATCGACTTCGTCGCCGCCGGACAGGGCATCCGAGAGCGCGGCGTTTCCAAGTTCAAGTTCCTCAAGGAGGCCTCTGGCTATATATATATTCTGCTGCGCGCGTGGCTGCACCGGATGAACCTAATATACTGGTTCTAGGTGCTCCGCGCGATAGGTCCTGTTGAAAAGAAGCTGCGCCACGGTGATCATCCCGTGTTGATGATGTGCCTTCTTTTACGCGATAAAAAACAGCTTCTGCATCATTACTGACTCCGGTGGCATTCAGGAAGAGGCACCCATTCTGGGTAAGCCGCTGCTGATCACACGCGAGAACACCGCACGTCCGGAAGCGTGCTGGCCGGGACCGGCATCCCGGTCGGGACCGATGACAAGCGGATCGTCCATGAGGTCGATCGCCTGTTGAATGATCCAGAGCACTATCAGTGGCTGGCTCAGACAAATCAAATCGAGGTGATACTTCTCCGCATAGCGTTGCCAATTTGGCTTGCAGACTTGCTGCCACATCGCAGAGCAACTTTCTCCTACTGTCAACGTCACCATCGCTCGCGTGTTTGTTTCCCGCAGGAGAGTATGGGTGTCGCCGGTATCAACGTAGATACACGTCTTCAATCTAACCGGGATTCCCAGATGAACCCTGAACTGACGTGGATGTAACTGATTTCGTTCCCATTACGCCGGCGTGGCGAGTTGGAAAAGTTCGCTTCAGCGCAGCACAGCAAGCGTGTCACATCGGCCGCAGCAAATTCGATATCCGTAGCCTTTCAACAGGTTAGTAGCATTTTTCCGTTCGGTCTTCGCAAGATGCGTGTGTTCGTAGAGCACAACGCGAGGGCGAAACCTGTTGAAGTCGAATTACCGCAAGACCCGGTAGTCATATCCTTCTGCGTCGATGTGGAAGAGGTCAACGCGTACCACATCATGGGCGGCTAGGATGTTTCGCAACGTGTCGCACGGGACGTTCTCGCAGGCGATGTAGGGCTCAATCATCGATCCCAGGTATTTCAGAATGTGGTTTCGGTCAAAGCTGCCTAGCTGGTCATACCAATCGGGGAGATGGGGGTAATCCTCTCGGGCTTTTCTCGACAACATAGAAAAATGGGCGAACCCCCGTTGTCTCCGCTACGGCAACCCTGGCGAAGACAAATCGAGCCCGGCCGTAGGCGTAATTGGACAAGAGTTTGGCGAAAGCAAACCCCACTGGTTCTATAAATAGTCCGCGCCACTCCGATCGACTGGTAATTAGTTCGCAGAGGGGGTCGCCAGTCCGACCGTCGTTGGCTCCGACCTTCACAAAATATGCCTCTGATCCGATGGCGCTTTCG
>JBPYEW010000233.1:0-57029 GCA_051984555.1 Terriglobales bacterium
CTTCGCCGGGTTGCTTGGTGTACCCCATAGCCTTGGCGGGTCCAATCGCTTCGAAAAGTTCTTGGAGCCGGTATTCGCCAAGGAAGCGCGCGTCATGGAGGCGGAGAAGCCGGCGCAGCTGGCGGCGGGATTGAAGGAAGAAGAGCACGCCACCAAGACCGAGTATTTACTGATGGGCCTATCACTAGCCTTGGCGTTCGCAGGCTGGGGACTAGCTTGGAATCTCTATCGTCATGCCGATACGGGTTACGTTGAACCCATGGCAGCCAAGGTGCCACCGGTCTATAAGACGCTACTCAACAAGTACTACGTTGATGAAGGATACGACTACGTATTTACGGGCCGCCGGACGATCAAAGGTGTTCGACTTGGCGCGATGGGACTGGGAGAGGCATCGTCGTGGATTGATTCCCATGTAGTGGACGGGACGGTTAACGGTGCGGGATGGCTTACCCGGCTGGCTGGGACGTTATCGAGTTGGTGGGACAAGTGGGTCATTGATGGCGTGGCTGTCAATGGACCAGCCATTGTTGCGCGATTGCTGTCGTACCCAGTGAAGCTGCTGCAATGGGGTTTGGTCCAGTGGTATGCGCTTGTCATGGTATTCGGGTTATTAGGGTTTGTTTTTTATTACGCTTACCGTTAGACCAGCCTGGTCGTGCTGAGAACTGGGAACCGGGAACTGAGAACTTATGTATAACCACATTCTTTCGATCATCTTGTTCACGCCGCTGGCAGGCGCGTTCCTGCTCCTTTTTGTTCCGAAGGAGAACAAGAATGCGATCCGCTGGATAGCGAATATCGTCGCCGTTGCCGGCTTGCTGGTCTCGATACCACTCGTGCCGTGGTTCTGGGCTGTCCGTTTTCAGCCCGGCTTCAAGTTCATCGAGGGCACCCCGAATAATTGGATTCCATCGATTGGCGCGGGCTATGTGCTGGGCATTGATGGAATTTCGTTTCTGCTGATTATGTTGACGACGCTGCTGGGGTGGATTTCCATCCTGTCGTCGTGGACGGCGATCGAAGAGCGTGTGAAGGAGTACTACATCTGGTTTCTCGTGCTCCAGACGGGCATGCTGGGCGTGTTCATGGCGCTGGACTTCTTCCTTTTCTTCGTTTTTTGGGAAGCGATGCTGGTGCCGATGTACCTGCTGATCGGAATCTGGGGCGGACCGAGAAAACTATACGCCGCAATCAAATTCTTCCTGTATACGCTGCTTGGTTCCGTGGCGATGCTTCTGGCCGTTCTGTTCCTGTACTTCTACAACTTCCGCGAGACAGGCGCGTACACGTTCAGCCTCGAGCAGCTGTACAAGACGGCTCCCCACATCATGCAGACATACGGATCGACGGCGGCGATCCTGCTGTTCTTGGCATTCTTCCTGGCCTTTGCCATCAAGGTTCCAATGTTCCCATTCCACACGTGGCTGCCCGATGCCCACGTGGAAGCGCCTACGGCGGGCTCTGTAATCCTTGCGGGAGTCCTGCTGAAGATGGGGACTTATGGCTTGATTCGTTTTGCACTCCCATTTTTCCCGAACGTGGTGAAGCAACCGACGGTGCGCGGTTGGATGATCGGACTGTCCATAATCGGTATCCTGTACGGCGCTCTTGTGTCGCTGATGCAGAAGGACATGAAGAAGCTGGTGGCGTATTCGTCAGTCAGCCATCTCGGATTCTGTACGCTGGGAATTTTTGCATTGAACTCGGCTGGGCTCAGCGGTTCCGTGCTGCAGCAGATCAACCACGGGATCTCGACCGGCGCACTCTTCTTGATTGTCGGGATTTTGTATGAGCGCCGGCACACGCGCGAGATCGCTGAGTACGGGGGCATATCGAACGTAATGCCCTTGTACGCGACGATCACCATGATCATGTTCCTGTCGTCGATGGGATTGCCGCTGCTCAACGGCTTTGTGGGTGAATTCACCATCCTGCAGGGTACGTTCATGGCGAATTGGACTTGGGCGGCCTGGTCGGTTCCCGGCGTTATTTTGGCGGCTGCATATTTACTATGGCTCTACCAGCGGGTGTTCTTTGGCAAAGTGACCAATCCGAAGAATGAGAAGCTGCATGACCTGACGCCGCGTGAAGTTCTAACATTCGCGCCGCTCATTGTGATGGCTCTGTGGATCGGCCTATATCCGAAACCATTCTTCCAGATTCTCGAGCAGCCCGTGAATCAGTTAGTTGCTACCGTCAACGATGCTCAGAATGCGCAGCCGCAAAACGCGTCGATCAAGCCCACGGAAGAGACTCCAGCCGTCCAGGTCCAGCCAGTTGCTGTGACTACGACGAAAGGGAAGAACTAAGTGACGCCCATCTCCCAATTGTTCCAGCGCACGGATTATCTGATGGCTATGCCCATGCTGCTGCTGACGCTATTTGCCCTGGGCATCCTGCTGATGGACCTGATGCTGCCGGACGAATGGAAGTGGGGCAACGCAGTCACCGCTTTCATCGGGATACTATTTGCGGTCTTTGGAGTCTTCAAGATCCAGATGTGGCTATCGATGAACGGCCGGCCCGCGATGATGGCCTTTTATCAGTCGATGGTGGTGGATCACTTCGCGATCTACTTCTGGTACTTATTCCTCGCCGGTGCAGGGATTGCCATTCTGATGTCGGTCCACTACATGGAGGTTGAGCGCGAACATCATGGCGAATTCTATGCCCTGATTTTGTTTTCCGTTGTGGGCATGATGTGCATGGCGGCAGGCGTGGACGTGGTGCTGATCTTCATTGGCCTCGAATTGATGGCAATTTCCACCTACGTTCTGGTGGGGTTCCTGCGTCGCGACCGGCGCTCCAATGAAGCGGCGTTGAAATATCTGCTCCTCGGAGCTTTTTCTTCGGGCATTTTTGCTTACGGGTTGTCGCTTTTCTACGGGATCACGGGCAGCACGAACCTGATGTTCATCCGCGGCTCCTTGGGACAGCAGGTCACGAGAGCCGGGGGCCACGTCGATCCGCTTGCTGTGTTAGCCCTGCTGACGGTCGCAACTGGATTGTTTTTCAAGATTGCTGCCATCCCATTTCACCAGTGGGCGCCCGACGCTTACGAGGGTGCACCCACCAGCATTACTGGGTTTATGTCAGTTGCAGTGAAAGCTGCGGCTTGGGCGATGCTCATTCGTGTTTTCGTTCAGGGTCTCGCGCCCCTGAGCACGGTATGGGTGCCTTTGCTGACCTTTGTGTCGATCATAACGATGACCGGCGCTAATCTTGCCGCGCTAACGCAAAACAATGTGAAGCGGCTGTTGGCCTACTCCTCGATCGCGCACGTTGGGTACATGTTGCTGGGTTTGATTGCCTATGCTTCCGCGGATAGCGCCGCGGGATGGGATGGTATCAAGGGGATTCTTATTTATCTCCTCGTGTACACGTTCATGAACTTGGGCGCGTTTGCCGTTGTGACGTCCCTGCGGCAGCGTGATGTGATTGGCGATGAAATCCACGACCTTGATGGGCTCTATTTGCGGGCTCCCGTGGAAGCGGTGTTGATGCTGGTGTTCCTGTTGTCATTGGCAGGAATCCCGCCTTTGGCGGGATTCTATGGGAAGTACTTCATCTTCCTGAGCCTCATGGAGACCCGGCACTACGCATTGGCTGGCCTTGCCGTGTTGTACGCCGTATTCGGGCTGTATTACTACTTGCGAGTGGCAAACGCCATGTTCATGCGTCAGGCAGTCGATAAGGAACCCATCCGCGCTGGCGGTGCGATGTGGGCGGCTTTGACCGTGACTGGCGTGGCTACGGTGGTGATCGGCGTTTATCCCGAGCCGTTCATCAACGCCGTTAACTGGGTGTTCGGTATTGCCCGCAGTCCATCAGTGGCAAATCTCATCCGATAAGTGCCTCCTGAAGAGAACAATTCCGACAAGAATCTGTGGGTGCAGATGGCACGTTACAGCCAGCTGGCTGTCGTGCTACCGGCGTGTACTGTCGCCGGATGGCTGATTGGACTCGCGCTCGATCATTATCTGCATACGACGTGGTTGTATTTGCTCGGGTTGATCTTGGGCATCGTAGCAGGGTTTGTTGAGTTGGTCCGAACCGTGATTTCGAACGAATCGAAGGCCTAAGTCACATCAAGCAGTCCAGATTCTCCTCCAGCGTGTAGCCGTGTATCCTTCTGAGAGTGCTGGTACTCGAGCAAAGAGTCTCTTACGCATCCGCGTTGCGGCATGAGTTGAGCGTTCGGAACCAGACCTACGCCAAGCGGCTCGGGCTGGACTGCCGCGAGAGCCGGGGACAGCCACCGGTCGTCTGTTATCTCAGCAGTGGCGCAAACCACGGCAATTTCATTCCGCAGTCTTACCGGGCAATATTGCGGAATGACAGTTGGCACAGGCGGCTGAAAAAGCCTCACACATCCGCCTATCATGCGTTTCCCCGGGAAGGTCTGAAGTGGTGCGAGCTGGATTCCAGCACGAGCTCGGATGCACTGCTGATGAACATCTTTTGCTACCCGGGAACGCTGAGATCCAAAGCGCTGCTGGATCTTCTTGGAATCGAGACGGGTGTTCCCCATTTCGGGGTGAAAGCTCGTGTTCCGCTTGCGAATGGACGCGTTGATCGAACCGAAGTCGATATGCAGATCGGCGGCCTGCTGGTCGAGTCCAAGCTGACAGAGAGCAACTTCCAGCAGAAGGCAAAAGATGTTGTGCAGGCATACCGTGATTTCGAAGCGGTGTTCGACATGGAAGTTCTGCCGCAAGATGAGGACGTTTATTTTTCCTATCAGCTCATCCGAAATGTTCTTGCGGCATACGCTAACGATTGTTCATTCTGTGTCATGTTGGACGAAAGGCGTCCCGACCTCCGAGAGCATTGGTTTGCCGTGATGCGTGCAGTCCGGATTCATGACCTGCGGCTTCGGTGCAGAGTTCTTACATGGCAAGAATTGTGGAGATTTCTTCCTCCTCGTCTCCAGGGCTTTCTGGAAGAAAAGTATGGAATCAGGTTCCAACAATACTGAAACGCCCGGAATCGGCGATATGCCGGCGGCTGAATCGGAGTCTTTCTATTCAGGCGCGCTCGAACGCATTCGCTGGCTCATGATTGGCATGACAATCGTTTGCACGGCGGCGGCATTGCTCAAGTTCGGGTGGCGCACCGGGCTCGGGCTAGCGCTAGGGTGCGTCATCGCGTACCTGAATTTCCACTGGTTGAAGCGCGTGGTTGGTGCGATGGCGGACCGGATTACAGAGCAGGGCCATAAGCAATCATCCCGAGGAATCGTGCTGCGGTTCCTATTGCGCTATGTTTTGATGGGCTTAGCGGCCTATGCTATATTGAGTGTTTCTCCCGCGAGTCTCTACGGGCTCCTGACAGGACTGTTCCTGCCCGTGGCGGCCATCGCGTGCGAAGCCGGTTACGAACTTTACGTGACCGTAGCACGTGGGCTATAACGTTCGCGAAAATCCTGACAAACTGAACGCGGAGAGCTAAGAGCCAAGCCATGCCCGAGCAACTCTGGATCACGGAACTGCTGAACCGCGCGCTGGCCGGGCCAGTTACGGCAATCATGACTGCGCTGCACCTTCCGCCGCAATATCCGAAGGCTCCCATCTCGAATGCGGTCGCGATGGAGTTCGTGGTCTTTGCTGTCCTGCTCGTGCTGTTTCTGCTGGTACGGTCAAGTTTGTCGGTCGACAGGCCTGGAGCTTTGCAACATATCTTCGAAGGCGTGCACGGGTTCATCGAAGACCAGAGTCACGAGATCATCGGGCACCACAGCGAGGGGTTCACTCCATTTCTGGTCGCATTGGGGTTCTTCATTTTGATCTGTAACCTGATCGGGCTTATCCCGGGGTTTGAAGCGCCAACGGCGGCCAGTCCGACCGTACCCCTTGGATGTGCAATTTGTGCCTTCGTGTATTACCAGGCGCAGGGATTCAAGCATGCGGGCATTGGATATTTAAAGCACTTCGCGGGCCCGATGTGGTGGCTTGCACCGCTGATGATACCTATCGAGATCATCAGTCATCTGGCTCGCATGCTGTCACTCACCATCCGTCTTTACGCGAACATGTTTGCCGGCGACATGGTGACCCTGGTGTTCTTTTCCCTGGTTCCGGTGGGCATTCCAATTCTATTTTTGACGTTGCACATCGGTGTCTCATTCCTGCAGACCTACATTTTTGTGCTTCTGACCACCGTGTACCTGGCGGGAGCAGTTGCGGAAGAACACTAGAAGTAGTTAGTAGCTAGTAGCTAGTAGTTGGGAAATCGTTGTCCAAACGACTAGCCACTAACCCCTAATTACTGCCGTTAGCGTGAGGGCGTCTGCACGAGGATGACGTCAACCACCCACTGCGGCAATCTGATGGGAACGAGGAGAAAAACAATGGTACGTAAACTGAGCTATTTATTCATGGCGTTGTCGGCCATGTGCTTCGCACTTCCGGCATTTGCGCAGGGCGGCGCGGCACCGGAGACGAACTGGGTTGCAATCACCGCCGGATTTGCCATGGCCATCGCATCGGCTGTTTGCGGGTTGGCGCAGGCAAAAGCGACCGCAGCGGCAGCGGAAGGACTGGCGCGAAATCCGGCAGCCCGACCCGGGATTCAGCTGGCGCTGATTCTAGGCCTGGCGCTGATCGAGTCTCTTGCCTTGTACACGCTGGTTATTATCTTCGCCAAAGTGAAGTAGGGGAGCAGGACACCAGGGAAGAGATTCCTGGGATTTCTGGAATAAATGAGAGAGCCTCCGCAGTGCGGAGGCTTTTTCATTGCTGGCATTAGCAACTGAGGTGAAGACTGTCGAGGAGGACTGAAGGCTAGGTCTTTCGCTGTCCATCCCAGTCGTTGCCCTTGAATTGGGTGGCATGCTGCATAGCCTCGACTAGGATGTGCCGCAGCCGATAACGGCTCTCGAGATCGGTGTTAACAATCTCAAACCCGAGTTCATTGACTCGAGCGCGGCGCAACAAGACCTGGGCTTTAATCTTGCGCATCCCAACCGAGATTTCCAGGTTCGCTTCCGAACCAATGCGCAAGTTGTCCTCTTTGGTGCCCATGCCACCGCCAAGACTTAATTCACGGATTAGCATGTTCGATTTGCCCCAGGAACTGCTCAGCACGCCGGAGAAGCTCTTCGGGAGCACGAAGCGCTCATAGCGGCGCTGTCGTACCCAACTCGCTTTCTGGCTGGCATCCAGCGGCGCTATCGTGATCTCGTTCGCATCGACGTCGTTATCGCTCAATACTTGATTGGTATACCGAGGATCGGTCTTGGAGAGTGCCTGGGCCGCCGCTACTCGCATCTCGCGGTGATGGCTGAACTTCCACATTTTCTTGGCTTCCACGATGTTGCGCAGGACAGGTACGGCATCGGCTACCCTCAACCTGCCGAGAGACTCGATCGCTTTGAGCTGAATCAGAGGTGAACGTGCCTGGGACTCGCCCGGTTCGGCGAGCACGATTAAGGCTGGGGCAGCGGATTGGTCTCCGCTCATCCCGATTTCATCCAAAGCCTGCGGAAGCACCAGCGGATCGAGTATTTCCAGCAGTTCGAGAAGCGTGTGTCCACGATCTACCGCGGCCCCAAAGGCAATCTGGCGCACCACAACATCATGGTAGAAGCGGTTCCACTCAGACAGCCGGCTGGGCAGTATTTCGAGGAGAGAAAGCACGTCGAGGCGACTCATCAAGCCCACTACAGCGGCCGCCTGCCGTGGTTGAGCCGAACGCAAAATGTCGCGCATCTGCTGCAGGCCGTTAGTGCCCAAGTCTTGAACGAGTTCCACCAAACGATCGCATTCGTCCCTCTGCATGCAGCGGAAAAAACGATCCGCGAGGTGTTCCACAGATGCTTGGGAACTGCGGCGAAGAACCAGCATCAGTTCGGGATGAGTCTCGCTCACACGCATCGCATCGTCGATAAACTCGGGAATCCGGTTCTCGATACCGATGCGCGGCTGCATGTCTTTCGCAAGGGAAGGACGGATCTTACCAACCGTCTCCAAGGACGAAAGAACTTCGGCAACCGCACCGTAGCGCTTACGGTTGGTGGATTCTTGGCTTAAGCGAACGAAGGCGGCGCAGAGAAGACTCTGCAGCTCATTGTCTTGTTCCTTGGTCAACGACTCGGCCACGCTCCGGATGGCTGATGACATCACATCGCCCCCGGCCACCGAATACAGGTCAGCCAGTTGACTCAATCCGGTAGCAGTCTTGCGGCGGAGTTCGGCATCCTTCGCGCTTAGGCAACTAAAGTAATTTCGAAGGATATTGTCGGCCGATTCCGTATCGCCGCGTTCGAGTAATTGTTCAAGGAACTGGCGAACGTTCCGGGCCGGAACACAAGGAGCCTCATTCGACATCAGCACACTGCGTTTACCGGCTTCGGGCACTTCCGCCCAGAACATACGGTCGAGAATGTCGGCGTGGGATTCGACCAGAATCCCTGCCTTGCTCATCTTGTCTTCCTGGATGCGCAAAATCTGTCGCAAAGTGTCCATCTGCCGGCTCATGTGCTCAAGCATCTGATGGACTGCATTTACCTTGACCTCGCCTTTTTGATAGCGCTCGAGGGCGAAGCGAATCGCCATATGCTCGGCTGCTTTCATCAAAAGCGGAGTGTCATCGCGATCGTCAGGAATAGACGAGGCCAGCCCTTCGAGTAACTGTTGAAGGTTTACCTTGGCGTTGGGGTCGGTCTTTACAAGCTCTTTTTGAATGTCCTCAGGTTTAGCGTGGGGGTCTTGGGTTATTCGTCCGAAGTGCGTGAGCAGGCGGATCGCCTGGAGGACTTCTTCTTCCTGAAGTGGTACGGTTGTGCCGGTTCCTCCGGTGCCGCCTTCGGCGGTTCCGCCCAAACCCGCTGCATTCGATCCTGTGCCGCCACTCCCCGTTCCCGATCCTGTGCCCGTTCCAACTCCGGTTCCACCGGCGCCGATGGGAGCGCTACCGATCGGGCCACCTGGAACCCCGGGCGTTCCACCGCTATGAGCACCTTCTGCGGCGGCTATCAGTTGTAGAAGTTTCTGGGGATCGTTCAACCACTGCTTAAACTCGGGGCCGAGCGTTTGGGCGGCGATCTGAGCTGCGACGCTGACCTCACCCGTGGTGGGATCGGCAGCAACGAATTTTACTTCGTTGATCTTAATACTTGAGCGTTTAGCGTCCCCCAAGGCTTCTTTGATTTGCTGTGCGAAGTCCTGCGCCTTCGAGCCAGATGTGGCGAAGGCGCGGACAAGGCGCGAGAAATCGTCCTTGGTAACCTGCGTCGAAAAATGAATGCTGGCCAAGCCTGCCGCGGTCAGAAGTTGTGCGAAGCTACGTTCTGCCTGCCCACTATCGAGCGGAATTCCGTCGAGCAATAATTTGCTGCCAGAAACGCCGAGGAGAAACCCGCCTTCACCCGTCGAGGGAAGGCCACTTTGAAGTTCCTTCCAGGTGATTTCGAACTGGCCTTCCGTTCGCTTGTGGTCGAATCCGTACAGACGAACGTACTTCACGAGAATGTTCAGGCTGTGAACAAACGCGCGCGCCGACTCGATGCGGGCTGGATTGGCACCGGTGCTAAGGATGGCAGACTCCTGCTATTTGACTACAGCGTAAGCCTATAGCGGAAAGGTAGGTAGCGCGAGTTACGGAGGTAATAGTTCAACTCGACTTCAAGCCGGCAAACGAAAAACCGGGCTGGTTGGCCCGGTTTATCGAAGCGTCGAGTTGAGATGCGGTTACATGTCAGCTGCGGCGCGGCTGGCGCGACGGTGCATCCAGTCACGGTTCGTGCTGGCCCGGAAATCCGGGTGTACTTCCCGCGTCAGCCTCAATCCAGAGGAGCAAGGAACAGACATTGACAGGAGAGCACGCCAGAGACCAAGGAGTGAGATTAAGGGTTGGGTTGTGCTATTAATTGTAAGTTATTGATTTTAATATCCTTGTAGATCGTCTAATATCGTGATTCCGACGTTGTGGCCGTGCAATGGCATGACTACTTTCTTGCACACAATGTGAGGCACTTGCGTGCCGTCGTGCCTGGCAATGCCGTTCTGGTCGGATATCATGGAAGAGCGACCGAAGAGCGCCCGAAGAGTCGCCCAGCGCGGAGGGCTCATGTCTTACCCCATCAAGATCTGTAGTGTCTGCTCCGAGGAGTTTGAATTGAAACCCGATAAGCCGGGATTTGCGAATCGATGCCCTGCGTGCAGCGAAGGCGACCAAGGCTCTGATCAAGGGGTAGACTCGACGAACCGCAATTCCGACCACGCACTGAATGCAGAGCGGCGGAAGGCAATGCGGGATCTTCTTTACCGGAAGGACAGCTAGAGACCTAGTTCTGAAAAGAGTTGTTAGCCGCTAGAGTTCGCGACGTCCTTCCAGAGATTTCAACATGGTGATTTCATCAGCGTATTCAATGTCGCTGCCAACGGGGATGCCGGTCGCTATCCTGGTTACTTTTAAACTCGGTCGACGGAGTTGCCCGGACAGATAAACGGCAGTCGCTTCGCCTTCGACGGTCGGATTGGTCGCGAGAATCACTTCATCGACCTCGCCTGATTCCACTCGCTTAATCAAATTGCTGATTCGCAGTTGTTCTGGTCCTACACCGTGGAGCGGCGAGATCGAGCCGTGGAGCACGTGGTAGGCACCATTGTAATTGCGAGTTTTCTCAATCGCGGCGATGTTCGTCGGCTCTTCCACCACGCAGACAGTCCGCTGATTCCGCGTTGGACTGCTGCAGTACACGCAGGGGTCGATGTCGGTGATGTTGTTACACACGGAGCACAGGCGCAGACTAGCTTTTACGTCGCGTATCGCGGCGGCGAGTGCCTCGGCATCGGTGTCGTTCGAGCGCAGGATATGAAAAGCCAAGCGCTGGGCACTCTTGCTGCCGATGCTCGGAAGCTTCTTGAGTTCGTCGATGAGCCGGGTCATCGGCTCGGCAAACTTGGCCATTGGAAATTTATAACTTGGTAAGTTAAAGGACCAGTCGATCAGTTTTCGAAATTACCACATTGATCGATTACTGAATTGCAAATCACGAATCATAGTCCCGGGATTCCCATTCCGCCCAACATCCCGCCTACCGTGGATTGCACAGTTTCGTCGATCTTGCGCGCTGCTTCGTTAACCGCCGCGGTAATCAGGTCCTGCAACATTTCCACATCCCCGGATTTGACGACCTCGGGGTCAATCTTGATGTTGAGCACCTGTTTGCGCCCGTCCATCTTAACAGTGACGGTGCCACCACCGGAGCTGGTTTCGATGACCGTCTCCTGCATCTTCTTCTGCAGGACGTCATATTGCTTGCGCGCTTGCGAGATCATTTCCTGGATATTGAAGCCACCCATAAAACCTCGTTGTCTGAAACTTTCGAGTTCGATCCAGCCGGCTACGCAGTCGAGAATGCTTGTGCTGCCGTATTACTTTTTATCTTTGTAGTCGATGATGGTTCGTATCTCGGCGCCGAACTTCTCCTGTAATCGCTTTACCACCGGTTCCTGCTCGGCGCGACCGCGGCCTGTGCCGTTTGAACTCGGCCTGGAACCTGGAGTGGCGGGCTGCGCGGTACCACCTGGCAGTACCTTCAATTTGATCGCTCGCCCGAGAACGCCGCTCGCGGTTGCGATGATGGTACGCCGCGCATCCGAGCTTAGGGACATGTCGATGACGGTTGCGGTAGCCGCGACTTTAATCACGAGGTCGTTACCCTCGAGCTTCCACTCGCCAGTTTCCAACATCGATATCAACATACGTTGTCCAGCCACTGCATTCAGCACGGCATCGCGTAAGCTTGCCGGGTCTGCAGTACTGCTCCGCACAGCTTGCGGAGCGACCTCAACGAGTGGCTCTGCCGGAGGAACGGGTTGAACCTGCTCCTCCATGGCAGCTGCGGGAGCAGCGGCACCCATCACAATGCGCGACGTCGTATTCACTAGCCTGGGTCCCGACGCGCTCGTATCCGCTGACATCTCGGCTTTGCTCTTGCGTGCCGAATCCGCCGCGAACGGAGACACATAGCCGGACCGCCCAGATTCCTGACTTGAGCGCCGTGGGTCAGCCGCCGGCCGCGCTGCCGAGGGCGCATTAGAAGCCCGCTGCGCCGGATTGGTACCACTTGCGGATTCGCTCAACAACTGCTCAATTGGTAACAGCCGTTGGGCGTGCGCCATCTTAAGCAAGCCTAATTCCAAGTGGAAACGCTGCTCCTGCTTATACCCAAGCTCACTGTGGGTGCGAAGCGTGATCTGCAAGTGCCGCACGAGATCTTCCTCACTGAACAGTTCGGCGACACGTGTCACACGCGCGCGTTCATCGTCGGAGACTTGGAGGAGGGAAGAATCTTCGCCCGAAATCTTTGCGACCAGCGCGTTGCGGAGAAAACGAACCATCTGCCTGGCAAAGTGGGTGGGGCTGTGACCCTCACTCAGAAGCTTATCAATCTGACGAAGAACATTGTCACTTGATCCTTGGGAGACGGCCTGCATCATTTCCTCAAGGATGCCAGATGGCGCCGCTCCCACCAGTTGGCGCACAGAATCGGCGGTCAACCGTCCTTCCGACGAGGCGATTGCCTGATCCATGATCGAAAGTGCGTCGCGCATCGAGCCATCTCCGGCTTCTGCGAGGAGAGCCAGTGCATCTTCGTCAGCCGCAACGTTCTCCCTGGCGGCTAGATCCTTGAGTTGCTGTAGGATTTGTCCGAAGCGAACCGCCCGAAAACTGAAATGCTGGCACCGAGAGCGAATAGTTTGCGGAATGTCCTCCGGTTGGGTGGTGGCGAGCATGAAGACCACGTGTCCCGGGGGTTCCTCGAGTGTTTTCAGGAGTGCATTGAAAGCCGCATCTGTAATCTGGTGAGCTTCGTCAAGAATGTAGATCTTGAAACGATCGCGTGCTGGACGGTAGCGGGCGGCTTCACGGAGCTCGCGGATTTCGTCGATACCTCGGTTGGTGGCGGCGTCAATTTCGATCACGTCCACCGAATTACCGGCCCGGATTTCAGTGCAGGACTCGCATACGCCGCAGGGTTCCTGAACAGGATGGTTCATCGAACGGCAGTTCAGAGCCATAGCCAGGATTCGGGCGACCGTAGTCTTGCCAATCCCCCGATGACCGCTAAAGATGTACCCGTGCGCTGTACGCCCCTGTTCAATGGCGTTCTTCAAGGTGTGGGTGACATGCTCCTGCCCTATGACCTCGGAGAATTTCTGCGGACGGTACTTGCGCGCGAGAACCTGATAGCTCATGGAGTGAACCTCGATTATACGTGATAGCCAAAGGGCGCCGGGCATCCAGCCGTCACCGCCTCTTTATATCCTTGCCGAGTGACTGGGCAGCAGAGTAGCCTTTGGGGTCGTTGCGGCTAGTCGTTATGAAGGAGGTTCTGTGCAACTCAGACTAAGTACTCGGACTGTGGATGGTGTAACAGTGGTTGACTGTGATGGACGGTTGGTCTTTGGGGAAGAATCGGCCAACGTGCGCGACACGGTCAAGACTTTGCTTGGAGAAAACAAGCATCTCGTCTTGAACCTGGGCGGTGTCAATTACATCGATAGTGGTGGGCTCGGAACCTTGGTGGCTCTTTACACGACTGCGCGCAATGCAGGCGGAGCGATTAAGTTGGCTGCCTTGACGCAGCGCGTAGGCGACCTCCTGCAGGTAACGAAGCTGGTGACAGTTTTCGATGTTTACGACAGCGTGGAAGAAGCAGTGCAGTCGTTTCGGCAGGGTGCGGCGGCGTGATAACTTCGGGCGGGAACGCCTCCCGGTGTTCCCGTTTCATTGATTGGGTGGTCTCACGTGCTTTCTCCAGCCCTATATAATTGAACGCAGGTCGGCATCCATAACACCTTGCCAGACATAATTCCCCATCAGGATGAAGTCTAAAATTGTTTTCCTTGTAGGCCTGCTGTTTGCTGCCAGCGGCTTTGCGTCGCCACCTGTGGCTTTGTCTATTGGACTTGTGTTTGGACTCTTCTTCAGTCACCCGTTTGGCAAAGAGGCGCGGAACTGGTCGAGGATTCTGCTGCAGGCGTCGGTGGTGGGATTAGGTTTTGGCATGAACCTGCATGAAGTCATGCGAGCGGGGCGACATGGGTTTTACTACACCCTTCTAAGCATATCTGCGGCGATGGTGCTTGGGATGGCGTTTGGCTATGCCTTGCGAGTGCCGAGAAAATCGGCGTTCCTGATCTCTACTGGTACAGCAATCTGCGGTGGAAGCGCGATTGCGGCCGTTGGACCGGTGACGGAGGCCAACGATGAACAGATGGCCGTTTCCCTGGCAACCATCTTCGTCCTGAACTCGATTGCGTTGCTGATATTCCCGCTTATAGGCGCTGCATTGCACTTAAGCCAAACACAGTTTGGGTTGTGGGCTGCCCTGGCGATCCATGACACCAGTTCCGTCGTCGGAGCAGCGGCCAAATACGGTGCCATTGCGTTGGCGGTGGGCACAACCGTGAAGCTGGCACGCGCGCTGTGGATTGTGCCGGTCACGGTGGCAACGGCGGTAGTTCGCGGGGCCAAGGCTCGCATCCAGTGGCCATGGTTCATCGCTCTGTTCTGTGTCGCTGCCATGCTGAATACCTATTTGCCAGCGGGGGCTTACCTCTATGGGATGCTGAATAGCGTGGCCAAAATTGGATTGACGGTCACGTTGTACCTGATCGGCACCGGTATCTCCGTCGCCGCGATAAGAAAGGTAGGCCACCGGCCACTTCTGCAAGGCGTGCTTCTCTGGGTTGTCGTCTCGCTCGGTTCGTTATGGCTGATCCGCAGAGGATGGATCGGATGGTAGCGTCGGAAATGCGAGTTAAGATCACCGCAGCCATTCGGAGAATTCCTCACGGTAAAGTATCGACCTATGGTGCCGTGGCACGAGCCGCCGGATACGCCGGAGCATCTCGCCAGGTGGTGGCTGTACTGCGTGCGTCCGTAGGGCTGCCTTGGCACCGCGTCCTCGGTGCCGGCGGTCAGATCAAGCTGCCCGGCGAATACGGCTTCGAGCAGAGATTTCGGCTGGAGGCTGAAGGAGTCACTTTCCGCGGAAGGAAGGTGAATATGAAGGAGCACGAGTACAAACTCGGCAAGCGAACGCAAAAGCGTGCAGGCCGGACGCAAAGTAAGACGAAACGTAACAAGCAGTGATGTGTGGCCAAGTCTCTATTTCTTGAACTTTTCGTCGATCTCCACTTGGTACCCAGTCACCAACTTATTCGTCTCGTTCGCCATTCCAACGATGGACATTAATTCTTTGAATTGCGCGTCCGTCATGCCTGCCTTGCGCGCGCCTGCCGTGTGAGATGCAATGCAGTAGCTGCACTGGTTGCTGACGCTGACCGCGAGATAAACCATCTCCTTGGTCGCCGCATCGAGTGCGCCAGGAGCCATGATCTGCTTGATGTCTTGCCAAGTGCGTTTCAGCAGAACTGGATCATGGGCAATAGCCTTCCAGAAATTGTTGATCCAGTCCGTCTTGCGAGTGGCCATGATGTCGTCGTAAACGACTTTGACTTCCGGGCTGGCGTCTTTGTATTCGACAAGGCCGAAAATTGCCATGACAGCTCCACGAGGTTGTAGTTGATAGTTAGTAGTGAGCAATATGCGTCTGACAACCCGCGACCAACCACTCTATTTAGGCAGTTCACCGCTAAGCAGTTTGCCCAGGTCGGTAGCCGGACAGCGCACCCCAACGTAGAAATGCCCGAACAATGCATACACGGCGCTGACTTCATCGAAGCGCATTTCGTAGATCAGCTTCTTAAAGACGAGCGGTTCATCGGCGAAGAGCGTCACGCCCCATTCCCAATCATCGAAACCGATCGAACCGGATATGATCTGCTTAACCTCTCCAGCGTAACGTCGTCCCACCAGGCCATGTTCGTTCATCTGGCGCTGGCGTTCTTCAATCGGGAGCGTATACCAGTTCTTGTCTTCCCCACGGCGCCGATCCATGGGATAGAAGCAGATATACCGGTTCGGTGGCATTGCCGGGAAAAGACGGGGTCGCATGGCTTCTTTCTGGCGTTCAAGGGTATCCCCAATTTCACGCTTCCACTCGTCAGAATGTGGTTCTATGCCTCGATCCATCAACGTACGGTAGGTTTTGGTCGTGGATTCGTAAAGCCCAAGTTCGATAATCGAAAGGTAGGAACTGGTCGGGTCAAGATAGTCGCTGAGACCGATTCGGCCAATCTGTAGTTCGGCCTGGTTCAAGGCGTCAAACGACTCACGAAAGTGCACCAGCATCAAGTCGCCTTTATGACCGATAAGCGAATAGAGCGCTGATTGCCCGCTTGAGTTCTGTTCCATTCGGGCCAGCGCTGTGGCGGCCTCGTCGATAAGAGCGTGCTGTTTCTCTGGACTAAGTTCGCGCCATGCCGACCAGCGGAACTTCATCATCTGGTGAAGAACGCTGTAGCCTTCGATGGTTAACGGGACGGGCGGCATTTCCGCCGAAGCTGTTTCGGGACGCGCGGTTCGCGGTGTAGACATGAGAGCCTCTGGAAACGAACATTGTAAACGGGAAAGGGCGGCTGGCGAAAAGTCCATGCCCGGAACCGCAGTGCGAGCAGGAGCGCTCGCGTCTGCGGCTTGTTCCAGGCACTAGGTGCTAGGTACCAGGTGTTGCCTTTCGGCTCCACTCCCGGATAGTCTGAATCTCCTTTTCCGGGATGTGCAGGTACTGCAGAAATTCTTGATGTTCCTGCGGTTCAGAACGCTCGAATTGTTGGTGCCAGCGATGCATATCCTGCTCGCTGAACCCGGCTGATTTCATAATGGCGACCCACTTGTCCTTGTTCATATCCGCTGTTCTCCTTCTGACTTTTTTGCTTTGCAGTAATCGCAGGATCGCCCGCTGGTGGTCGCGCAACTTGCCGATCTCGAGGTCCAGTTCCTGGAGCCTGCGTTGAAGCAGTTGCGCTGCATCGTTATTCGGCGCCGAGAGCAGTTGCCGGATATCGTGAATGCTTAGACCTACGGAACGGTAGAGGCAGATCCGATCGAGGCGATCCACCTCCTTGGCCCCGTAGAGCCGATATTCGGCAGCACTGCGCAGGGTCGGCTTGAGCAGGCCGCACGACTCATAATAGAGAATCGTGGTCCGGCTAAGGCCGAAACGGCGGGCGATTTGGGTTACGCTCAGCATCAACAGACCTCAGGATGAACCCTATAGTTATAGACAGGTCAAGAGGTCTTTTGAAAGGCAGAAATGGGTTTTTTACCGGCCGGCACTTGCCGCGAAACTCTGGGGTACGATCGGCAAAGCCTGGATCAGCTTTCGAGTATAGGGATGCGACGGATCGCGGAAAATGTCAGCGGTTGCACGGCACTCGACAATGGTGCCCTTGTCCATGACTGCAACCCGGTCCGCAATAGTAGCGACTGAGAGCAGGTCATGGGAGATGTACAGAATGCTCATGCCCAGTTTGCGGCTGAGTTCGCGGAACAAATGGAGGATTTCTGCCTGCGTAATCAGGTCGAGAGCGCTCGTTGGTTCATCGGCAATGAGCAACGGAGGATGGTGCAGAATTGCCATAGCGATGAGTACGCGCTGTGCCTGTCCGACACTCAGTTGTGACGGGTAACGTTTCAGGAAATCGGAGTCGGCGGGCAAACTCACATGGGCTAGAGCCTCGCTGATCGCATTCAGACATTGGTCTTTCGATCCACTTTGGTGGACCCTCCATGCCTCGGCCAACTGCGTTTTGATTCTGAGCGCAGGATTGAGAGATGACATGGGGCTTTGTAGCACTAGCGCGATGTCTTTGCCTCGAATGCTACGCATATCGCGCTCCGGGAAAGTCATCAGGTCTCGCCCGTTGAGGGTTATGTTTCCGGTTGCTTCCGCCCCACGCAGATGAAGCAGTCGAAGGATTGCAAGGGCCAGCGTACTCTTGCCACAACCGCTCTCGCCGACAAGGGCGAGAATTTCACCCGGCCCAATATCCAAGGCAAGATCGTTCAAGACCGTCTTGCGCTGGTACCCTGCGCTCAAACGGATACTCAGCAGGGGAGCAGGCATCATTTGCTGGCCACCTCAGAAGCGAGTTTCAGTTGATCCACATTCCAAAATACCTGCGGACGCAGAACAACCGGATGGGCGTTTTGAACCGATGCCGATACAGCCGACAGAGCGTTTTTGTTGATCAGGTAGATGAATGGCTGCTGCTGCCAGGCGATCTCCTGTACCTGATCGAAATACTTTTTCCTCTCCTTATCGTTGAGAGAGGCCGCCTGAGCCTTCATCAAGCGATCAACGTCGGCTTCCCATGCGGTCTCCGGCGATTTTTGAGCTGGGTTCCATTGGTGGTTCTCGCCGGAACTGAGCCAGACGTTCATCTGCGCGTTGGGGTCGAGATCGACGTTTACCAAGCCGAGCAGACACGCTTCGTAATCGAATGTCCGGGTGATTCGCTCGATGAGTGACGGGAAATCCAACGTGACCACGTTCAACTTGATTCCAATTCCCGAGAGGTCTTGTTGAACCATCGTCGCGATCTGTTCGCGATACTTGTTTCCCGCGTTGGTGATGATCGAGAACTCCACCGGGTGACCGTCCTTATCGCGGAGTCTTCCGCTATCCAAGCGGAAACCATCTTGCGAGAGCCATTGCAAGGCGGTGTTCTGATCAAAGGGATACGGCTGCAACTTGTTGTCGAACCAGAACTGATTGGCTGGTGACACTGGCCCGACCGCAGGTTGGGCATGTCCGCGGAAAACGATGCGCGAAATGTCCTGTCGATTAATGGACTCTGAAATGGCTCGACGGAAGCTGGTGGAGCGGAACCAGGCTTTTTTGTAGGCTGGCAGCGGTGAGTTCACGACCTGGTTGAACCACATCTGCTCGGAATCCATCGAAGGACCGGCGTCGTGCGCCAAACCCGGCTTCTCCTGCATCACTTTGTCGAAGTACTCGGCATCCACCGAATTTACGAAATCAATTTCACCGCGAACCAGTCGGAGCAGCTCGATGTCCCGGTTCTGTTGAATGTCCAAGCGGACGGAGTCGATATAGGGTAGCTGGCGGCCTGCCTAGTCGTGCTTCCAGTAATTGGGGTTACGCTCGAGGATCAAGTACGAGCCGGCCTTATTTTCGGCAACGTAATAAGGCCCGAGGACAGCCATCTCTTTCTTAGGCGACTTTATCGACATGATCGCCACCTGATCGAAAAGCTTGTCGAGTCCAGCGATCGGAGCAGGGAATGTGATGGCAATCTTTGTCGGTGAGATTACGTGTGTTTCGACTTTGCCTTCGCCCGAGCGGAACGAATCCCCCGTCGGGGAGTGCAGGTTTGGATCCATCATCTGCTCAACTGTGTACGCAACGTCGTTCGCGGAAAAGGGTGTCCCATCCGAAAACCTCACACCCGAACGAAGGACGAAGCTGATCGTGCGCCCATCTCTGCTGACTTTCCAAGAAGAGGCGAGCTCTGGCTCCAATTGTTGCGTCTGACGATTGAGACGGACAAGGACCCCACCGGTCAAATAACGAATCGTATCGGACGAGTCCTCTTGAACCAGCAATGGGTTGAATGTCTTTGGATCGGAGTGCAGACAAAACCGAAGTTGCGTCGCACCTTGCGCGACAGGGGTCAATGCGAGGAGCGCAATCGTCAGAACTATGTAGATTTTCTTCATGCTGCATACTCCCGATCGGCGACTAGGAATTGAAAACAGCTGACTACACAAATGAACAGCAGGAGCGGAATAAACAACCAGCCACCGGATGTGATTACGGAATAGCTTCCCATCTCTCGGAGCAAGCTTCCCCAGGAAGGCAATGGTTCAGCGACACCGAGTCCAAGGATCCCAAGATTTGCCTCGGTAATGATGAACACCGGGATCGATATCCAGAACTGGGCATAGAGTGCCGGCAACACATTCGGCAGGAGATGGCGGCTGAGTAGGCGAAGGCCACCCGCCCCCCCGGCCCTCGCCAAGAGAATGTAGTCAGAATTTCGCAATGCCCGCGAATCGGCGCAAACGACGCGAGCGGCGGCTGCCCAGCCAAGGCATCCGAGGAGCGCGAAGGTGATCAGAACGGATATCACGGGCGACACGTTGAGCGGCATGAGAGCCCGCACGGTGATAAGCAAGAACAACCACGGCAGGGAAAGAAAGAGGTCGGTCGCTGCCATGATGATTCGTTCGTACCAGCCACCCAGAAATCCTGCAGAGCCCCCGATCAAAGCTGCCAGAATTGTTGCAATCAAAGCGGCAGCAGGAGCCAGTAACAACGAAACCCGTGTGCCATAAAGCAGGCGAGCGAAGCGGTCGCGCCCAAGGTCATCGGTCC
The DNA here is from genome assembly GCA_051984555.1 of Terriglobales bacterium. Classification (GTDB taxonomy): domain Bacteria; phylum Acidobacteriota; class Terriglobia; order Terriglobales; family Acidobacteriaceae; genus Gp1-AA122. The sequence continues at coordinate 20,264 of JBPYEW010000233.1, forward strand.
CTAGCCAGTGCTGGTGAGAGGGAGGACTGTCAGGGAAGTCGCGAAATTGGTGAGCGTATCCCGAAGGTGCGATGAATCCGGCTAAGAGGCAGCTTAAAGATACTAACAACAGAAACACAATCGCAATGATGCGCGCCGCCTTCATGCATGACTCCTGCGGCCTGCAACCAAGTCCGAGATCGAGTTTGCCGCAAGTGTAAGAACTGTGACGATCATCGTCAGGTTTATTAGAAGAGAAAGGTCTCGGCCCAGCGCGGCTTTCCACGCGAGTTGTCCGATGCCGGGCACATCACAAAGCGCCTCGACCGGAATGGCCGCGGTGAATGCGATGCTGATTGTTACTCCCGCAAGAGCTAAGAGCTGAGGAGCGGAGGTGGGAAGTACGTGGAACAGAAAGATGCGGGTCTTCCCCAGACCCTTGCTCCATGCTGTCAAAACATGGGGAAGGTTAGCGCTGCGTACTAACAAATTACGAGAGTAGCGAAACACCTTGGGAAAAATAATGAAGGCGATGATCGGCCGAGAGGGAGCACGTGCCAAGACGAATAACAAAGAGAAAACTGCCGCCGGAATACAGAGAAGGAATCCCGTTGCGATCCCCGCAATTGTGTCCAACGTACGGGTTCGGGACATCGAAACAGGTACAGCGAAGGCCAACCCGAGTGCCCAGCCGAGTGCAACTCCGATCGCCAGGGTTTTGAGCGTCTCGGGAAGTCGCTCCGCGATTAACTGACGGACAGGCCGATTAAGTGTCCGCGAGTATCCCCAATCTCCATGCGCCAACCCTGTGAGGTAATGCGCATAGAAGACAACAATGGACTCCTTCGTTTGATTGGCTGCTCGAAGAGTTTCAATGCTGGTGTTGGATAAACGGGAATCGAGTTCTTGCTCATCCACTCCATAGCCAGGCGCAAAACGGACGAGGCTTGCCCCAAGCAGGCCACCCAGCAGGATAGCGACGACGATGGTGCCCGCGTGTTTGGCAAGGCGATACAAACAATCCTCGTGAACGATTCGGTTTTATTTTCCCGCTTGCTGATCGCCTCAATAGGAAACCAGGCGAGACATGTACCCCAATTCGCGATCGTAATGCTTGGTTGCCGACTCGACGTGTTCCAGAATGCGATGGGTTCTGTTGCGATCAGCGGTGTCAGAAAACTCAATCCCTACCCCGGACCCCAGATTACTTCGGACCACGATGCCGTCGCTCTGCAGCGTTTCGTCATCGGCTGAGAAATAGATGCGAAGCTTGGTTCCGGATGGAAGAAGCGCCGCCGTCTCGATGTAACAACCGGTAACGCTGACGTTGGATAGATTGCCGAGTACTGGCACGGTACTGCCTTCCGGTTGTAGCGTCACCGTAAGACGGCATACCAGCCGCGGTTGCCCGCGGCGATTCTTGCGATTAGGCTGCTGCTGCTTCTCCATGTACATGCGGCGGTCGGCTTCGGCGAGGAGTTCTTCAGCGTCTCGGCCATTCTCCGGGTAAACGGCCTGGCCAACGCTGAGTGAAAGTATGTCTTCACGGCAGATCTCAAAGCCTGCTTTTTTGGCCATGTCGCGGAGTGCGAGCATCTTGGAGCGAGCCGCATCCGTAGTCAGGCCTGGCGCTACCACGACAAACTCGTCGCCACCCATGCGGGCGACGTAGTCATATTCACGGCAACTTTCTTTCAAACGCTGTGCAAATACCTTCAGGACGCGGTTGCCTTCAAGGTGCCCAAACCGATCATTAATCTGCTTGAAGCCGTCCATGTCACAGACCATGACGGTCAGCGTCGATTTGCTGCGCTTGCAGCGGGCCAGTTCACGGTCGAGTTGCAGGAACAGAGAGCGCGCATTCGGCAAGCCGGTCAAGTAGTCCGTCGTCGCAGAACTTTCGGCCTGCTGGTACTTCAACGCGTTCTCGATCGAGAGAGCCATCTTCGAACTAACAGCGAGCAGGATGCGCACGTGGTCTGCGGTGAATGCATCTTTGTCCGACTTGTACAAAGTGAGTACGCCCACGATGCCGTCAAGACCTTCCAAAGGGACCGACAAGGCTGATCGCAAGATGCTGGATTTTCCGTCCTCGGTTTTGTAACCCGGTTCGACCAGGGGATTGCCATTGACCATCGGCTTACGATTTTGTGCTACCCAACCGGAAACACCTTCTCCAACGCGAATGCGAAGCGAAGCAAACAGGCGGAAATTGTCCCCGCTCACATGTTCGGGTACGAGTTCATCGTCACGCCGGATGTAAATCGCAATTGAGTCGTATGGAACCAGTCGCTTGAGTTTCACGGAGAAGACGGAAAGCGTTTCTCCGAGACTGAGCGACGCGCCAAGATCCTGGCTCAACTCAAAAAGCGCCTGAGCTTCCTGCCTGGCGGCTGCGATCGACGCCAAGAAAGTCGCTTCGTTGTTCACTGGTTTGGGTTCCGAGGCGAATCCAGCTGCTGGTTCAAGACCGCGCTCGATCTTCAGATCGGTCGACAGCTTGGACCATTCGATGTTGCCCGTGTGGCCTTGTACCATGCGCTCCATATCTGCGTAACGGCGCTGGAGAACTGCGACTACCTTGGGATCGAATGACTTACCCGATTCCTGCTGCAGGCGCGCCATCACCTCGTCCAGGGGAATGGCGCGGCGATATTGCCGGTCCGACGCCAGAGCGTCGAGAAAGTCGACCGCGGACAGAATGCGTGCTCCGATTGGAATCTCCCCGCCTTTTAGTCCAAATGGATAGCCGCTGCCATCCCATTTCTCGTGGTGTGCTCGCACGATGGGAACGACTGGATAGGGGAAGCGAACACGTTCCAAGATCTCGGCTCCTACCAGCGGGTGGATCTTCATCTTCTCGAATTCTTCAGGAGTGAGGCGTCCAGGTTTGGAAATGATGTGTTCCGGAACTGCCAGCTTGCCGATGTCGTGTAGCAGTGCGGCGGCGTGAAGCGCTTCGACGTCTTCGTGAGAGAGTTTCAGTTCTTTTGCAACTTCGATGGCATAGACGCGTACTCTCTGTAAGTGATCGTGGGTCGTGTGGTCTTTAGCCTCAATGGCAAGTGCGAGAGCTTCGATTGTGCGGAGATGGAGATTCGCCATCTCTTCTACGTGGCGCTTCTCGTTTTCTAGCTTGCTTAGATAAAGGCGGTACGAGCGATAGATCAAATAGACGGCCGGCAAGATCAGCAGGGAAGTCTGCCACTCGACTAGTCGATTGAAGTAACTGACCAGACCGGTCACTCCCGCGCCCATGAGGTAATAAGGAAACGACCAGAAGTAGCACTCTGCATAGATCTTGCGAAGTGACTTATGCTCTGTCAGAGAGATCACCGTGGCAACGGGAACAGTATTGGCGATGAAGTATGTGCATGCTGCCGCAAGCAACTGAAGCGAAGGATTATGGACGCCCTGTTCCTGCCAAAAAGGCAAATAGTAGACTTGGTAGGCAACGGCGATCGCCCACGCCGAACCGCAAACGTTAAAAACGACCTGTACCACCTGCGGACGATCTCGATGGAAACACTGAACGAAGATCGCCAGACAACCCAAGGCCAGGGTCTCTGGAAGGCTTAGCTCTACGATCCCCAACAGGATGAACAGGAAATTGACGGACATCGTGCCGGTGATACCCGGCAAACGTACTTTCAGCCGCGAAGCCAAGATGGCGACTAGCAGATAGCAGAGGAATTTGATTGGATCGCGACTGGTCCAGTTGTGGACAGCCCACGCAAGGACAGAAATTCCGGCCGTGGCCATCACGCAGATGAAGGCGCGGGCCCGCAGCGACAGTTCACGCCACGATTGCGATTGAGTGGACAAACTTGTCCCCGTCGACAGTTAGTCGATTCTCCTACCAACAGATAACAGCTATGGCGGGGCCATTCAATGAAATGTCGGTTACTAAAGGCACTTTGGTAATGCTCGCAGATTCTTCCGTGCCATAAGTGGCGAAGTGTCCTGATGCACATACGTGTACGCAAGTCCTGAGAATGGTTCGTGTTGTCACCGAAAGTGCCTGGGTCTGACGTCACGTTGCGGACAATTTGTCTCAGGCGAAAACGTTGTGCAATTCCGAAGTTGTCTTCTTTGCAAGAGCTTAGAAAAGGCGTGGGGTTTGGAACTCCCACTGCAAGTCACGTCTGGTGACCACACATTCCCCCGTGCGGGTCCGAGTTCGGGAGCCACATGAGGCGGAAGCAATCAAGACCAAAGCAGCAGCGAGGGAAGCATAAGCGTAAGCATTACGTGGCGCGGTCGTTGGCGTTGGTTGTTCTGATGCTAACGGGGGTATTGAGCTATGCCGCTGGTGCGCCGCGGATGCAGCAGCCCCGTCGTATGAGGCTGGCACCGGAGCTGTCGGAACTCACTTCTGCGAACAACTACCCGTCTCTTGCTAATCAGCATGTTCAGGTCATCATTCAATTCAAACAGCAGCCCACGAAATACCATATCCAGAAGCTGGCGAATTTAGGTGGTCGTCACCTACAGAGGCTTGAAGCGGTTCGGGCTGGAGTCTATGACGTTCCCTTAAGCGCACTGGGCAAATTGGAAAGCGATCCCGATGTAGCGTATGTGTCTCCAAACCGCCAGGTCGGGTCCACGAATGATTTTACGGAAGCGACGGTTGGTGCAGACGTCGCGCAGAGTTATGGGTGGGACGGCAACGGTATAGGCGTGGCAATCATTGATAGCGGAATCACAGATCATCCTGATCTTCACGATCCACTGACCGGTTTGTCTCGTGTCGTATACAGCCAAACTTTTGTTCCCAATACTGACACCAACGATGGATATGGCCACGGGACACATGTGGCTGGGATTGTCGCGGGTAATGGTTCAATCTCGAAGCACGCCTACTACGGAGTTGCTCCCCGAGTCCGCCTTATCAATCTCAAAGTACTCGATAGTACCGGAAGCGGTCAGGATTCCTACGTAATCGCGGCCATCCAGAAGGCGATCAGCCTGAAGAATACGTACAACATTCGGGTCATTAACATGTCTCTGGGCCGGCGTGTTTACGAGAGCTTTACACAGGATCCACTAGATCAGGCAGTGGAAGCTGCGTGGCGGGCCGGAATTGTCGTAGTCGCAGCGGCAGGCAATTGGGGACGAGACAATTCCTTGCAGACCAGCGGATACGGGATGATTGGCGTTCCCGGAAATGATCCCTACGTGATCACCGTGGGTGCCATGAACTCTCGCTCCACACCGTACAAAGGTGACGACGCGATCACAACTTTCAGTTCGAAAGGGCCAACGCTTCTCGACCACATCGTGAAGCCTGACCTGGTCGCGCCGGGAAATCGGGTCGCTTCATTGCTGGCGAAGGGAAGCACGCTGGATGTGCAGTTTCCGGGAAATGAAGTCACTCCTTCCTCGTATGGAGCTTCACTGTGGGCGCCGAGGAACTATTTCGTCCTGAGCGGAACCAGCATGGCGACTCCCGTTGTTAGTGGTGCAGTCGCTCTTCTTCTCGAGCAGGATCCTACTTTGACTCCCGACAGCGTTAAGGCACGATTGATGAAGACTGCGGACAAAAATTTTCCAACACAGAGTCTCGTTCTTGACCAGTCAACGATGACCCTTGTTCTCGAGCAATACGATTTGTTCACCGTCGGGGCGGGATACCTGAACATCACGGCCGCCATCGGAAATTCTGATACTGCTCAGGGTGCGGCATTGTCCCCGGTCGCTGTCCAGAATTCAGACGGCTCGGTTTCGCTGCAAACGAATCTATCCGCAGTTTTTGGCAACAGTGTGATCTGGGGCAACTCGGTGATTTGGGGCAATTCTGTCATCTGGGGTAACTCAGTTGTCTGGGGCAATACGGTGCTTACCGGCAACAGTTTGATTTGGGGTAATTCCGTTGTTTGGGGCAATGCCACAGTTTCAGGGAACAGCGTCATATGGGGCAGTTCTGTGATTTGGGGCAGCAGTGTGGATGGGGCGACGGCATTGAGTGTGGATGGACTTGGTGACGACGACACCGCCGCGCAATAAGGATGTCATTAGCTTTTGAACAAAGCTTTTTAACAAAGCTTTTCAACAAAGCCAGTCAGGCTCGGGGAGTAGTCAACAATGCAAAAGGGAATGCGTAGATACGGCGTGCTGGGGTACATAATCCTGGCGGGTGCCCTTGTGACTCTGCTTGCGATCGCAGCCAATGCCTCCGCAGTTTGGGGTAGCTAAGCTCACATCAGCCTGGGTTTCGGTTAGTGGTTATCGCCGCAAACCCGATTACATGTGGGCTGGATCACTGCAGGTTCACCACACACAGATAGCCCGTATCTCCTTGGCGGGGTGTGGATCGCGCTTTCGCCGCTCACAATTACTGCAGGCACACGAAGGTAACTACCTCTTCATCCGTAAACATGTTAATCAAGGTGTACCCTGGGCGCCGTCCGGATCCCAGACAGAGCATCTTTTAACATGCAATCCGCTACCCGGCTTCAACTCGTTGATGGCAGCACCGCGGTCCTACGTAGTCCCGTGATGCATCGGCTTATGGCCATGGTAGAGAGGGTTGCGCACCACCAGGCCGCAGTATTGATCGTAGGGGAGACAGGAGTCGGGAAAGAACTGGTTGCGCGGGCCATCCACGAGAAATCACCTCGGAACGGTAAATCGTTTGTGGACGTCAACTGTGCCGCTCTGCCGGAACACCTGGTGGAAAGCGAGCTTTTTGGCTTCGAGAAAGGCGCGTTCAGCGGCGCCGATACGGCGAAGCCCGGCCTCTTCGAAATGGCGGACAATGGCACGATCTTCCTTGACGAGATTGGCGAACTGGACATCAAGGTCCAGGCCAAGCTTCTTCGAGTGCTAGACGGAGTGCCGTATTACCGTTTAGGAGGAAACCGTAAGGTCGCGGTGAATGTAAGAGTTATTGCGGCGACCAATCGCAATCTTGAGGAAGATTCGAGGTCTTCAAAGTTTCGAGAGGATCTCTATCATCGCCTGACACAGTTCCAGCTGCAGGTCCCCGCATTGCGGGACCGCAGCGAGGACATCGAAGCTCTGGCTGAATTCTTCCTGCAAGCGCACTGCCCCGGAGCAAGGTTCACGGCTGATGCGGTCGAGGCACTTCGTCAATACTCGTGGCCAGGCAATGTCCGGGAACTGAAAAACGTGGTCTTCAAGACTACGGTGAACGCCAAAATTGGCAAGGCGGAGTTCCACGCTTCCGATCTCCCACCTGCAATTTGCGGATTCTCATCGCCATCACCGAACGTGAAACCAGCAGTCACGAACCTAGAAGATATGGAACGCCAGATGATTTTCCGTGCACTGGAGGAATCGGGCGGGAATCAGACCAAAGCCGCGGAAAGGCTTGGCATATCGAGCAGGACACTCAGGCGGAAGCTCGAGAAGTATCGAGCCGACGGAATCGAGATTAGTGGCAACACTCGGTTAGGCAAAGTCAGCTCGCAGCAGCAGCGTTATTTCCGGGTAACAATCGATGCTTCGGTCCTCATCAGAGGAGAGGAAGGCGAAGAGGCGGAGGCGGTCGCCGTCAACGTAAGCTCGGGTGGAATCGCGCTCAAAACTTCGATGAGTTTGAAACACGGCGCTAGTTACGAGCTTTCTTTTGCACTTCCCGGTATTGCTTCTCGACTGGAAACAAAGGGGAAACTGGCGTGGACAAGTCCGGGCGGCCTTGCGGGATTAAGTTTCTCGGACATGCATCCGGTATTTCAGAAACAGCTTCAGCAGTGGCTTCTAGAGCGGGCGGGCGAGGAGGGGTGGAGCGGCCATGAACCCTCGCAATCCCAGAAATTGTAGCCACCCTCCAGTGTTCCATTTCTAGAACAAAAAGCAGGTTGTCGTACAGCGGCAGTCGTGAGCGAGTATTGTTCTGGGAACTTATGGGACTCTCAGAGCAGGGAGCATACGGAGCAAGAGCTCGCTTCTGACGGAGAAGTGGGCTCAGGGTGGCGCTCCCTCCTCTGAGGGCGTATTCATCGTCTATTGTTCAGGTCTTACGCAGGTTGATAACTCTTGATCGCGCGCATGTACTGGGCGCGCTCAAATGCACTCGGCTCAGCGCACCGCAACTGGCTCATGCTTCCCCTCATCTGAGTCACTGATTCGTACTCGTGATCTTCCATCCAGCGGACCAGCCCGCGTTCCACTTCTCTTAAGTGATAAATACCGTTCTGAAAGAGAGCCGAGCAAAACATTGTGACTTGTGCTCCAACCATCAGAAGCTTGATCACGTCGTCGTGACTGTGAACCCCGCTGGTTGCAGCAAGGTTCAGCTTGACTCGACCATAAAGTATCGCAATCCAGGTTAGCGGCAGACGCAGTGCCTGAGGGGTGCTAAGCAAAACATTCGGCTTGACCTCGAGTTCATCGAGATCAATGTCAGGTTGATAGAAGCGATTGAATAGCACAAGCCCTGTCGCACCGCACTGCTCAAGACGCTTAGCCATATTCGCCATGTTGCTGAAGAAGGGGCTTAACTTAACCGCAACCGGAATGGACACTGCATTTTTCACTGCACGTACGATCTCGAGGTAGGTCTGCTCCACAGCCTCTCCCGGCAAAGCCAAGTCCGTGGGTATGTAATAAATGTTGCACTCGAGGGCGTCGGCGCCGGCTTTCTGGATCTGCCGTGCGTACTCGATCCATCCGCCGACGGTCGAGCCATTCAAGCTGGCAATGATTGGGATATCGACTGCTTCTTTGGCCTTGCGGATGTGTTTGAGATACTCCTCGGGGCCGAGATGAAAATCGCTGGATTGGGGAAAGAACGATAGTGCCTCCGCGAAGCTCTCGGTGTGAGCCGTAAGGCCGTGATCGAGCTGTAAACCTTCCTGTCGCAGCTGTTCTTCGAAAAGCGACGGCAGAACCACCGCGGAAGCTCCTGCATCCTCCAAACGTCGTATGTTCGCGACCTCTTGTGCCAAAGGCGACGCCGATGAAACCAGCGGGGTGCGAAGATTCAATCCCAGGTATTGCGTGCTCAGATCGATCATGGCCTCTCCTGTTGCGTACTGCCGTAAGGCAAACGATTCTTAACCTTGGGATGGGATTGGTTCCCAACCCCGAATTCCTTGAAACGCGAAAAGCGCAGCAACTCCCAAAACCGGCCGCTAAATCAATCCGCGGCGGTGGCCGTGGTCTTACTAACTTCCGACGTCTTCTTCTCCGGCGTCGGCTCAGGCTGCTTCTCAAACTTGCGGGCAGCAAGGTACTCATACATCCGGTAGCGCACATCTGCGTCATGCTGAGCCTGTTGCCATAACGTTTTCGCGTGCTCAGGATGGCTTTTCGCGAGCATCTGGAAGCGAGTTTGCTGTTGCAAGAATTCCTGCACCTTTTTGTTTGGCGTTCGCGAATCCAGGGTTAATGGGTTGTCTCCTACTAGCGCCCGATCGGGGTTGTAGCGGTACAAGAGCCATTGCCCTGAATCCACCGCAACCTTCTGATCCGACATGGCAGTAGTCATGTTGATACCGTGGGCAATGCAGTGTGAGTACGCGACGATGATGCTGGGCCCGTCGTAAGCCTCAGCTTCGAGGAATGCCTTCAGTGTGTGTTCGTCTTTCGCACCCATGGCCACGCTGGCGACGTACACATGGCCGTAGCTCATTGCCATCAGCCCCAGATCCTTCTTCGGTCCGGGTTTTCCTCCAGCTGCAAACTTCGCGACCGCCGCACGCGGAGTTGACTTCGAGGCCTGTCCGCCGGTGTTCGAGTACACTTCGGTGTCCAAAACGAGCAAGTTCACGTTGCGACCGCTCGCAAGGACGTGGTCCAGACCGCCGTAACCGATGTCATACGCCCATCCATCACCGCCGACAATCCATACACTCTTCTTGACCAGCAGGTCGGCGATCGACAACAGTTGTCGAGCCTCCACGGAGTTTTTGCCGGCAAGCTTCTCTTTCAACAGGTCGACCCGCTGGCGCTGCTCGAAAATGTCCGACTCATCTTTCTGAGTGGCAGTGACTAGCGCGTCGGCGAGTTCTTCGCCAACTTGGCCGGAAAGACGCTTTACCAGTTCACGCGCGAACTCTGCTTGCTTGTCGATCGAAACACGAAATCCCAGACCAAACTCGGCATTATCTTCGAACAGCGAGTTCGACCACGCCGGTCCACGCCCGTCAGCGTTCTTGCTCCAGGGTGTGGTCGGCAGGTTGCCACCGTAGATCGACGAACATCCGGTTGCATTCGCCACCACTGCGCGGTCACCAAAGAGTTGGGTAAGGAGCTTGAGATACGGTGTCTCACCGCAACCGGAGCACGCCCCTGAGAATTCAAATAACGGTTGCTGAATCTGCTGCTGCCGAATAGCTCCCGGCTTGATTTTTCGCCGATCTAATTCCGGGAGATTCAGGAAGAATCTCCAGTTGTTGCTTTCTGGATGACGAAGGGGAGGCTGCGGCATCATGTTCAACGCCTTTAACCGCGTTTCCGCTTTGTTCTTTGCCGGGCAGATGTCCACGCAGATGCCGCATCCTGTGCAATCTTCCGGAGCGACTTGGATCGAATACTTCATACCCGCCCACTCCTTGTCGCGTGCATCGGTCGACTTGAACGTCGCAGGTGCGCCGGCCAGGGCGGCTGGCTCGAAAACCTTGATACGAATCACTGCGTGCGGGCATACCATTGCGCATTTTCCGCACTGGATGCAGGTCTTTGTGTCCCAGACGGGAATTTCGAGAGCGAGATTACGTTTTTCCCATTGCGCAGTGCCGGTCGGGAACGTACCGTCGGCAGGAAATGCGCTCACTGGTAATTCTTCACCCCTCCCACCGTAGATGGCCCCCAAGATGTCTCGCTCAAACTCTGGCGCCTCGCGAGGGAAGGGTGGCGGCATAGTGATCGTACTGTCGGCTCTGTCCGGAAGTTTCACCTCAAAGAGATGGGAGAGCGTTTCGTCCACCGCTCGCATGTTCTTCTGGACTACTTCGTCGCCTTTGCGACCGTAGGTGTGTCGAATAGAATCGCGGATCGCCTCAACCGCTTCATCGCGGGGCAGGACCTTCGAAATGGCAAAGAAGCAGACCTGCAGGATGGTGTTCATCCGGGCGCCCATACCCGTATCCCGCGCGACCTTGTAGCCGTCGATCACGAAGAATTTCGCTTTCTGAGTTATGAGTTGTTGCTGCACCTCGCGAGGAAGGTGATCCCAGACTTCATCCGGCCCGTAGGGGCTGTTGAGCAGGAATACTCCGCCCGGGACCAGTGAGCTGAGCATGTCGTATCGCTCCAGGAAAATCCATTGATGGCAGGCAATGAAGTTGGCTTTCGAAACCAGATAGGTGGACCGGATTGGTTGCGGGCCGAAACGCAGGTGCGAGACAGTCATCGCACCTGACTTTTTGGAGTCATAGACGAAATATCCTTGCGCGTAGTTCTCCGTGTTCTCGCCGATGATCTTGATGGAATTCTTATTTGCGCCGACCGTTCCGTCGGCTCCCAGGCCGTAAAACATTGCTCGAACGACGCTGTCCGGTTCCGTCGAGAAGTTCGGATCATAGTCCAGGCTGGTACGGGTCACGTCGTCGTTGATGCCCACCGTGAACTGATGTTTCGGCGCGATTGCATTCAGGTTGTCATACACGGCCTTGACCATCGCCGGCGTGAATTCTTTGGACGATAAACCGTATCGGCCACCAACTATGCGGGGAATCGTTCGCGTTGGGCTTGTGCCATTCTGGCTGCCCTCGTGAATGGCGTCGACAACATCAAGATAGAGAGGCTCGCCCGCAGCCCCGGCTTCCTTCGTTCGATCAAGCACGGCGATCTTCTTAACGGTTGAGGGAAGAGCTTGCAGGAAGTGCTTCACGGAGAACGGCCGGTACAGCCGTACTTTGAGGAGACCAACCTTCTCGCCATGCGCCGTCAAGTAATCCACGGCCTCATGGGCGGCCTCTGCACCGGAACCCATCATCACGACGACCCGATCGGCATCCGGCGCTCCCACATATTCAAAGAGGTGATATTGCCGGCCGACTACCTCCGCGAACCTGTTCATCGCCAGCTGGGTGATATCGGGGCAAGCGGAGTAATAAGGATTGATGGTCTCGCGGATCTGGAAGAAAACGTCTGGATTCTGCGCCGTGCCCCGCATAACCGGGTGATCCGGCGACAAGGCCCGCTGACGATGTTCCAGTACCCGATCCATGTTGATCAGCGCCCGCATATCGTCTTCGGTCAACATCTCGATTTTGTTGACCTCGTGAGACGTACGGAACCCATCGAAGAAGTGGAGGAAAGGAATTCGCGAATCCAAGGCAGCCGCGTGGGCGATGAGTGCCAGGTCCTCGGCTTCCTGCACGGAATTCGAGCACAGCATGGCAAATCCGGTAGCGCGACAAGTCATCACGTCGCTGTGGTCCCCGAAAATGGAGAGAGCGTGCGTTGCCAGCGTCCGGGCCGACACGTGAAATGCAGTTGCCGTCAGTTCCCCGGCAATCTTGTTCATGTTGGGAACCATCAGAAGGAGCCCTTGAGAGGCCGTGAAGGTCGTCGCCAGCGATCCGGTCTGCAAAGCGCCGTGAACCGCGCCGGCGGCACCACCTTCACTTTGCATCTCAACCACTTGCGGGACGGTGCCCCAAATGTTCGGTACGCCTTCGGAGGCCCATTGGTCGGCCCACTCTCCCATTGGGGACGACGGAGTAATCGGGTAAATGGCGATGACTTCGTTGACCCGGTAAGCGACGTGCGCGACCGCCTCATTGGCGTCCATAGTCTTGAACTTACGTTTCATTTGACTCCTCGATTCCTGCTGCCGGACGCGATCAGGCCGGCATGGAAGTGGGTATGTTCAGGATAGGGTTGAGGGGCACGATCGTCCGGTACGAGGGTCACATAGGAATGTGATGACCATCACAGGGACCAAACTGGCCCGGGGAACATCAAAGAAGTCCAAGATTTGACGAATGGAGCGTTCCATTGCCCTATGAGCAATGCCGCGAACAGAGCAATCGTTCTCTACGATGGAGTCTGCGGATTTTGTGATCGTTTCATTGGTATGGTGCTAAGGAAAGACAAGCGGGACCGCCTGCGCTTCGCCTCGCTGCAAAGCCCCGTGGGCCGGGAAATGCTTAAGAAGCATGGTCTAAGCCAGTCCTCGCTCGACACGATTTACCTCGTCCTTAATCCCGGAGAAGAGGACGAGAAGCTGCTTGGCAAGTCTGATGCCTTGATCGCAATTCTGAAGATATTGGGAGGATTCTGGACATTCGAAGCCGCCGCACTACGGGTTGCTCCCAGGGCATTGCGCGACCGAATGTATGAAGCATTCGCACAGAACCGCTATCGTTTTTTTGGACGCTATGATACTTGCGTAATTCCGCATTCCCGATATCAAAAGAAGTTCTTGGACTGGGACAGTCCTCCCGCTGCCTCGCCGAACAAAATAGGCGGCCAATCTCTTCCTGGTGCATAGGTCCGTCAGGTGCCCGACCTCTCTGGTCTATCAACCAACATCTCTGAGGGCGGCAACAAGACAACATCGGCCAGCCGCATTACAATCTTGCGAATGTAGAGCCCCCACCAAGTTCGTTGAATGAAAGGCCTGACCATGGCAGAAAAGCCGGCAACACTAGACACCAGCATCGATTCGGTTCTCCAGGAGCAACGCAAATTCCCACCTGCTGTAGATTTTTCCGAACGTGCTCACATCAAGAGCGTTGAGGAATACGAGCGCATATACAAGGAATCAGTGGAGGAACCCGAGAAATTCTGGGGGCGTGTTGCGCGCGAGCTTTACTGGTTCAAGCCCTGGGATCGTGTCCTCGAATGGAATTCCCCCTGGGCGAAATGGTTTGTGGGGGGCCAAATCAATGTGTCCTACAACTGCCTGGACCGGCATGTTCAGACCTGGCGCAAGAACAAAGCCGCCCTCATATGGGAAGGCGAACCCGGAGACATCCGGACGCTTACTTACCAGCAACTGCACCAGGAAGTTCAGAAATTTGCCAATGTTCTGAAGTCGCTTGGCGTGAAGAAGGGTGACCGGGTTGCCATATACATGGGAATGACGCCGGAACTTCCGATCGCCATGCTGGCGTGTGCCCGGATCGGAGCACCGCATACTGTGGTCTTCGGCGGCTTCTCCTCGAACGCGCTTGTGGATCGTATTCACGATTCCCAGGCCAATGCTGTTATCACGCAAGACGGTTCGTTTCGTCGCGGCGCCGAAGTCAACTTGTTTCCGGCAGTCGAAGAAGCTTTAAAAACGTGTCCTTCGGTAAAGCACGTCGTGGTATACAAGCGGACCGGAACGCCGATCAACATGCAGGCCGGACGCGATCACTGGTGGCATGAATTAATGGCCAAGGCCGGTCCGGATTGTGCTGCAGAGCCACTCGATGCCGAGCACCCGCTTTACATCCTCTATACCTCCGGTACAACAGGGAAACCGAAGGGAGTAGTTCATACGACGGGCGGCTATTCCGTCGGTACGTATCTAACGACGAAGTGGGTGTTCGACCTCAAAGAGGAAGACACGTACTGGTGCACGGCTGATATCGGCTGGGTGACCGGCCACAGTTACATCATTTACGGGCCCTTGCAAAACGGCGCTACCAGCCTCATGTATGAAGGTGCACCGAACTATCCCGAGCCCGATCGTTTTTGGGACATTATCGATCGCCATCAGGTGAGTGTGTTTTACACAGCACCGACTGCCATTCGCACGTTCATAAAGTGGGGCGACGAGTGGCCGAAGAAACACAGGCTTGCCAGCTTGAGACTCCTCGGAACGGTGGGAGAGCCAATCAACCCTGAAGCGTGGATGTGGTATCGCGAGGCAATTGGCCACAATCGCTGTCCGATAGTCGACACGTGGTGGCAGACCGAGACCGGGATGATCATGATTACTCCCATTCCGGGCGCAATTCCCGCCAAGCCAGGATCAGCAACTAGACCGTTTCCGGGCATTGTTCCGGAGATCGTCACCATGGATGGTCAGCCAGTTCCCGACGGCTCGGGTGGGTTCTTGGTCATAAGAAAACCTTGGCCGTCGATGTTACGCACCATTTACGGTGATCCGGATCGTTATGTCCGGCAGTACTGGTCGCAGATCCCTGGCACTTATTTCACCGGCGATGGTGCGCGAAAGGACAAAGACGGGTGCTTTTGGGTTATGGGCCGAGTAGACGATGTGATTAACGTGTCCGGTCACCGTCTCAGCACGATGGAAGTGGAATCGGCTCTCGTGGCGCACGACAAAGTTGCTGAAGCGGCCGTCGTAGGTCGCCCGGACGATTTGAAAGGACAGGCAATCGCCGCGTTTGTGACCCTCGAGCAAGGGCAGAAGCCAAGCCCAGACCTAAAAGAAGAGTTGCGCGCCTGGGTGGCCAAGGAAATCGGCTCTCTTGCCAAGCCAGATGACATACGCTTCACTGATGTCCTTCCCAAGACCCGCAGCGGCAAGATCATGCGGCGTCTCCTACGGGAACTGGCCAGCAGCGGCGAGGTCAAGGGTGATATCACAACGCTCGAGGATCTGGGAGTAATTGCAAAGCTGAAGCAAGAAGAGGAATGAACGACTATTGCTCCGCGGACCCAGTCACCCTGTCGAGTGGCTCGTTTTATCAGCCCGAGATTGTCTAACTGACCGCTTTGATGACCTTGGCCGTGGTGATTGCCTGACCTACGTGTCGTTGCGTGTGGTCCGCCACATGAACCAGAAGGCCAGCCACAGTGGTGGGTAGGCGCTTTCTGCCGACGGTTCGTGGCTTGCCGAGGTCTTCTTGCGAAAACTGCCAGATCCTCTTCGTAGCTGCCGTAATCGCCTCCTGCAACTCTGCAAACAACGCTTTCCCTGTTCCGTTTGGATCGTTCTCATTGGCTAGCAACTGCAGCTGAGGCGAGTTCAGTTCTTGACCCTCGGCGTATGTCAGTAGTCGATCAATGCTGCGCGCAATATGACGGATATGGAAAGCCACAGAGGGCAGGTTGAAAGAGTGTGCGTTCGCTTGCTCATTGCTTAGATCTCCGCACCAGCGCTGTAGGTCCTCCTCGGCTAGTTGCAAGGCGTGCACTACGGCCCGGAGAACGGGAGGCACATCGACCAGCGTTCCACGAAGCCATGGTTCGGGTGACCGAGTTTCGGGCATTGCGCGGCTTTCCTCCCGGGACTATGCTAACGCGAACCTGAGCGAAGCGGGGCTTCGTCACTTGCTCATGGAATGGCGAGCACAGCTGAAGTCGAGAGTGCGCTCGTATCACATCCAGCAGTTGCTGAGGCAGCCGCCATTGGAGTTCCGGATCCCCTTAAAGGTGAAACCATCGAACCGAGTATGCTCCGTCGGAATCGTTATCGAGTGCCTTGATCGAACACGTCAGAAGGGAACTGGGCCCTATTGCCAGCCCCTCCGCGCTGGAGTTCGTGTCGGCATTGCCGAAAACGCGTTCGGGCAAAATTCTCAGGCGCTTTCTGAAGGCGAAGGAACTCGGCATGGACGCAGGCGACGTTTCGACGATGGAAGGATGAAGATAGTCTCGCTTTAGCTAAGTTCCTACTATGTGGTAAGCGAAACATACGATGCCTGTTTGTTTCGTTCCTACATGCTATTTTTGCTCCACCTACGTTACTTTACCTCGGGTCAGCCCAACCATTGACACCGCGGCAAATCCCTCTCCAGGCGCGGGATGTGGCAGGTGTTCCGACAGACAAATCCAACCAGCTGAGTAGGTGGATCATCGAAGGTGCACAGGAGGTAGTTTGTGCGCGCAACTTCGAAATTCTTCGGCCTGATTTCAGCCTCGGTGGCAGTCGTTCTTACTCTCACGGGTTGCAACGCTAGCCACAACATCGGTAGCTCCGGTGGCGGCGGAGGTACCCAACAATTTGCAGTGTCAGTAATATTGGCCGGCAGCGGTCAGGGGACCGTAACCAGCAGCCCGGCTGGACTTAACTGCGGTAATACCTGCTCGGCGAGTTTCGATAACGGAACAAACCTTACTCTTACCGCCGCGCCCGCCACAGGTTCCACCTTTGGGGGGTGGTCGGGAGCCTGCACCGGGACAGGTACATGCTCCATTTCGGTCACTGCGGCATCGTCCGTGACAGCCACTTTCAACGGTGCTTCAGTACAGAACATTAACCACATCGTCATCTTGGCGCAGGAGAATCGATCGTTTGACCATTACTTCGGCGCCCTGCGGGAATATTGGGCGCAAAACGGCTACCCGGATCAAGCGTTCAACGGCCTGCCTCAGTTCAATATCCCGGCTGGACCGGCGCCTACCAATCCAGGTTGCGATCCGAACTCGCCGCCTCCGGGCAATTGCACGGCTACCGTCGCCAATCCGATTACGTCCTACCACCTGCTCACGCAGTGTATCGAGAACCCGAGCCCCTCATGGAACGAGGGCCACGTTGACTGGAGCATCAACAACCCAACAGGGCCACCAGCCATGCTGGATGGATTCGTTCAAACCGCGGCGAATGATGCTCGCCGACAGAACCCGATTTACAACGACGTGAACGGCATTCGTGTCATGGGTTACTACGACGGCGGCGACCTGAATTACTACTATTTCATGGCGTCCAATTTCGCGACGTCCGACAATTGGTTCGCGCCGGTAATGTCGAGGACCGACCCAAACCGCATGTATCTGATTGCGGGCACCTCGCAAGGACACGTATACCCGTTGAACCAGACAAACAGTCCGAAGCTCACCGCGACTACCGTCTTCGAAGAACTTCAGAGTGCCGGCTTTTCTTGGAAGATCTACGTCGATCCTACGGGAACGGGTTGCGCCGCAACCGACTCGAAATGCCTCTCAAAGTTCAGTAGCCTCCAGAACTTCACCTACTTGAGCACGGTGCTGAGTCAATTCCCGCAAAATATCGCTCCCCTTTCGCAGTACCTCACGGACGCGCAGAATGGGACTTTGCCGAATGTTGCTCTGATCGAGCCGGGTTTTGCAGCTGGAACGGATGAACATCCTACCGTCAATGATCAGTTCCCGACTCGCATTCAGCTTGGAGCCAAGCAGGTCTCATCACTGATAAACGCGATGATGGGCACACCGTCGAATCCCAGTGCTTCGTGGAAAGACTCGGTGTTCATCCTGACCTACGACGAGGGCGGTGGGCTGTATGACCACGTAGCGCCGCAACCAACCGTTAGTCCAGATGGGATTCTTCCATCCGATCTTTCGCAAAACCCTCCGGACATATGCGTGCTCTCAACAGGTCCGACTTGCGATTTCACGTACACGGGATACCGCGTTCCCCTGATCGTGGTCTCGCCCTTCACCAAGAAGAATTACGTGTCGCACACCTTTGCCGACCACACTGCGATCCTGAAGCTGATTGAAACCCGGTTCAAAATCGCAACTCTCACGAACCGGGATGCCGCGCAAATGGATATGACCGAGTTCTTCGACTTCGTGAACATGCCGTGGAAAACGCCACCAGCCCCGCCCACGCAGTCAACGAGCGATCCTTGTTACCTGAACCAACTGCCGTAGTCCCTCCAACCGGCGGGCTTTTGCTCGCCGGAATTCTTTTTCGTCTTCAGAAATTGATCGCTTTTGACTGGAGCATCTTCCAGTGAAGTTCTTCAAGGGCGCTATGAGTGGGTTGGCTGCCATTCTCCTGGCGTTGATGGCTCCATTGATCCTGCCAGCCATTCGCAGCGGTAACAACACTATCTCAATTCGATTAGAGACGATCGAAAGGGCGTTTGTTTCCCCAGGCTTCTGGTTGGTAGCAATTGGACTATTTGCGTTGTTCTTCGTCGCCAGTAGGGCGCGCAATCGCGTACTTCAGATCTTCGGCTTCTGGATTCCCACGTTGATTGTCGTGGCTATCGGTCTCACGCTTACCGCTGTTGTCGCATATGTCGTAATGCACGCCCGGCAAGGCTGAGGTCGGCACCAATCGTTTTTTCGTTATTGGCTTTTTGTTGCGAGCTGCCTTTCCTGCGCTGTCATCTCCCGCCATACCATCTCGAGATTTCTTTGCACCCACATGTTGTCTGGACTCGTCCGTGAGGCTTGGGCAAACCACCGGTAGGCGTTAGGCAAATCTTTCGGAACGCAGTGACCCGTCGCATACATCGTGCCAAGCAAGGTGCGGGCCCGCGTATTCTCGCGGCCTGCAGCAGAGCGCAGGGAGCTCAGAGCACGATCGCAATTCTGAGGAACTCCGCGTCCATACAGGTATTTTTCAGCGTTGGCGACTAGCTGATCGTCTGGGCTGGCAAGAGGTGCAGAAGGACGAGCCGGCTTCGGTTTCGTCGCTCGCGCTGGCGCTGCCGGCGGTGCCGCTTCTGTGTCGGCAGACTCCTCATCAGTGGACGGAGTTTCAGCCTTTGCAGTTTCGGTCTCGTTTTTCTTCTTGGCTTCGCCCTGATCTGAAATCGTGGACTGATCCTTTGTCGAACCGTTGTCCTTTGCAGCCGGCTGATCATTCTGGGCGGGTGGCGCCGTGTGGGCCTGGTTGCCGGCCTGGTCATCGGTCGCAGGGGGCGGGGCATTGTTTGACGAAGAGTTGTTTTGAACCGGATTAGCGGGTGTATTAGCCTGCGGCTGCGCCTGCTGATTCTGCTGGTCGGCCTGGCTCGACTGGACGGGCGTTTGCGCAGGGCCATTCGACCACGGGGCCACCCAGGATTTGCCTTCTTTCCTGTACTGCAAGTAAACCAACCCGCCGATTACAGCCACAATCAACAGCAGAACGGTGAATCGCCAATAGGTGCGGCGAGGCCGCATTTCTTCCTCGTCGAAGAGATAGCTGACATCAGAGTCGGACCTGCCGTTTCCATGCGCCGATTCACTGCCGAGGCCTAAGAACGAAGGGCCGCTCAAGGAAGAACTCACTGGTTCTGAGCGACGTTCCTGTTCGACGCGTTCGACACGGTTTATGTGGAGTGTCGATTCCGATGGTTCCGGGCGTCGATTCGTATCGAGCTTTTCATGAGCCGTCTCGTGTCGTACGCTCACTGGCTCGGCGACAGGAGCTTCTTTCTTGGCCAGTGTTGTACCGCACATTCCACAAAACCGGTACTCAGGCGGGTTGTCAGATCCACATTGAGGACAGCGCACAAGGCCTCCTGCTGCTCACGTTCAGTAGTTTAGAGGGTACCCGGCCCACTGCGGTTATCCCGACGGACGGCAACTTTACAGGTTTCTCATCAACGTGTTAGCCTGATTACGTCACATACGACAATAGAAAATAGAGACAGGAGTGCACCAGGTTAGTGCTAGCCAGAGAGCAAAAGCAATCCCTCATTGACCAGTATCGCACGCACGCTACAGATACCGGCAGTCCCGAAGTTCAGATCGCGTTGCTAAGCGAGCGTATTGGTCAACTGACGGAGCACTTCAAATCGCACCAGAAAGATCACGGTTCGCGCCGTGGTCTTCTCATGCTGGTCAGCAAGCGGCGTCGCTTGCTCGACTACCTCAAGAAATACGATTCCGAGCGCTACAAGACGGTCGTTCAGAAACTCGGCCTGCGGAAGTAAGAACCAGCAGACGGGTTCCCGGCGTGTCGGCCGGGAAGCATTCGGCGTACTCTGGCAGACGTGTGTCTGGCGGAGTGGCGGCGAGTAATCCCCGCGAAGAATTCGTATTTCCGGCCCTCAGTTTTACGCTACTGGCGAATCTCACCCATCGTGCAAACCGCAACTGCGGCAGGCTCCTGCCCAAAAGGAAATGAACTATGAAACCAGAGCCTCAAGTTGTCACCGTCGATCTCGCTGGCGGCAAACAACTCTCTTTTGAAACCGGCAAACTAGCCAAACAGGCACACGGCAGTGTCGTCGTTCGCCTAGGTGACAATGTAGTGCTCGCCACAGCGACGGCTAATCAGGAGCCCCGAGAGGGCATCGACTTCTTTCCACTCACCGTGGATTATCGTGAGTACACCTATGCTGGCGGACGTATTCCCGGCGGCTTTATCAAGCGGGAGGGACGTCCCAGCGAGCGCGAAATCCTAACCAGCCGGCAAATCGACCGGCCGATCCGGCCGCTCTTTCCCGAAACCTTTCGCAACGAGACGCAAGTCATTGCCTTCGTACTTTCCGCTGATACCGAGAACGACCCCGATGTGGTTGCCATTAACGCCGCGTCTGCGGCCTTGACTCTCTCGGATATCCCATTTCAAGGGCCAGTTGGCGCGGTCCGGGTGGGTTTGGTGAACGGGCAGTTCATCGTGAACCCGACTTATTCGGAGATGCGAGACAGCCTTCTGAACATCATGGTTGTCGGGACGAAAGACGGTATCGTGATGATCGAGTCCGGCGCCAAGCAGGTAAAGGAAGATACCGTCGTCGACGCCATCGAGTTCGCGCACGAACAGATCAAGAAGATCTGCGACAACATCCTTCAACTGCGGGAGCGGTCGGGCAAGGCAAAACGCGAACTGCAGCCGGCCGAAATCGATGAGCCTTATTACAACGATCTGAAAAAGAGAGTCGGTGCGCGGCTGGCGGATGCTCTCGATACCAAGAAGCATCCGAAATCCGAGAGCTATGGACTAGTCAAGCAACTCAAGGACGAGCTTCTGCAAGGCTTCGCTGAGGATGATGAAGACGGCCGGAAGAAGTTGACGAAGTATTACGAGTTACTGCGTGAACGCATTTTCCGCGAGCAAGTCATCGAGCAAAAAAAGCGTCCGGACGGCCGCGATTTCGATGAGATCCGTCCAATCTGGATCGAAGTCGGAGTTTTGCCCCGCACCCATGGTTCAGCCATCTTTACTCGCGGCGAAACCCAGGCATTAGTCACTACCACGCTCGGCACCAGCGAAGATATGCAGCGTCTCGAGGTATTCGAAGGCGAGGCAAAGAAGAGATTCATGCTGCACTACAACTTCCCGCCATTCTCCGTAGGAGAGGTTGGATTCCTTCGTGGCGCAGGGCGCCGTGAAATCGGTCACGGTGCACTGGCTGAGCGGTCCATCTCCGCAGTCTTGCCGGAAGAAGAGAAGTGGCCTTACGCAATGCGTGTTGTGTCCGACATCCTCGAATCGAATGGCTCTTCCTCCATGGCTACGGTGTGCGGCGCCTCGCTTTCGATGATGGATGCGGGTGTTCCTCTTGCGTCGTCGGTCGCTGGAGTCGCGATGGGGTTGGTCAAGGAAGGTGAAAAATATGCCGTCCTGACCGACATCGCCGGCGCCGAAGATCATTACGGCGACATGGACTTCAAAGTCGCAGGTACGCGAGATGGGATTACGGCGTTACAGATGGACATCAAGGTGATGGGTATAACGCCCCAGATCATGCGCGAGGCATTGGCGCAGGCGCAGCGCGGGCGCATGTTCATCCTGGACAAGATGCAGGAAGCAATCTCAGCGCCCCGAGGCAAGGTCTCGGCCTATGCTCCTCGAATCTACACACTACAGATTCCGGTGGACAAGATTCGTGATGTCATCGGGCCCGGCGGCAAGATGATCCGCAGCATCATCGAACAGACCGGGGTGAAGATCGATGTGGAAGACTCCGGTCGAGTGAACGTGGCCTCCAACGATGAAGCATCAGCTGCGAAGGCACTTCAGATCATCGGGGATCTGACCGCAACTGCCGAAGTAGGAAAGACTTACCTTGGGAAGGTCTCCCGGTTAGCGGATTTCGGAGCTTTTGTCGAGATCCTGCCTGGAACCGATGGATTGCTGCATATCAGCGAAGTTGCCGAGCACCGGATCAAAGACGTTCGCGATGAACTCAAAGAAGGCGACCAGGTTCTGGTTAAGGTCCTTTCCATCGAGGGAAATCGTATCCGGCTGTCGCGCAAGGCGATTTTGAAGGAACAGCGAGCCAAGATGGGAGGCGGCGAGGCTCCTCAAGAGACGGCAGGGGCTCCCGCGCTAACGCTGGAAGGAGGTGCTGAGTTCTCGGAAGAGGAGAGCGAGCCCAACTTCAATCGCGATCAACCTAGCCATGCTCAGGCGACCGAGGGTGGTGGGCAGCGATTTGACCGTGGAGGCGATCGCGGCGGCCGGGGTGGCCGAGGCGGCGGCCGAGGTGGTCGCGGAGGACGCGGACACAATGGCCGAGGTGGAAGGGGCGGACACGGCGGTCACGGCGGCCATGGCGGTGGTGGACGTCACTAGATAACTGAAGTAGCACGATACCGGGCCACGCATTCAGTTGGAACGCCTGCCTGAGGGGGGTGAGTCCGCAATGTGCGTGGCCCATTATTGTTCTGTATGGTCCCCGGCAGTGGCAGTGGAAATCATCAACAGCATGTTCCATGTCGTTCAGAATGTCGTCCGCGGGCGTAAAACTTTCTAAGGTGGTAGAAAATCCTACCTGCTACAAACCTTCTCACCCCTTGTAAATTCAGTCATTTAGGAATGGTACCGGGGGTGCAATAGGGAAGGGCAGACGAAGTGGCGCGCAACGGGGCGCTCTTGAGAATAAACTTCGGCCAGAGGTTTTCTTGGGCGCCCCATTGCTTTAGCTTTTGAGGTTGTCTCCATTAGACAGACAAGCGGCCCTCCCCCGGAATGCTTGAACCTCCCGTAAGAGTCGTAGCTCTCCGCGTTGATCCTCTCAAGGCGAATTTGGTTCCCCTAGGTCAGCACCAGCTTTTCCTTGACGTCTATACCAGCTCGTCGAAGCAGTGCTGCCACTGTCGGTTCCTTTAGGCGGGAAGCATCGAATTCAACGCGGACATATCTTTCCTTGTCATCGAAGGTAATCCGCCGAATGCCGTAAACGTCGCGAACATTGTCGATGGCGCGCATCTCCCTTTCTCCAGGTGTAGCGCCGTAGCGGAACCTGACTTCCAGTTGCGTCATTCGCCTACTCTCCTCATTTCCAAGATACAACAATCGAAGTTGGCAACTCCGGAATCTATACTAAAAGGCCGCAGTATAGTCTCTTAGGAACTATGTCAGACCCAGTCGACATACAAAAGACATCTCTTGACCCGGTATGCGGGATGAGCGTGGATACCGCCACCGCGAAACACAAAGCAGCGCATGGCGGCAAGAGTTACTACTTCTGCTGTGGCGCTTGTGCGACGAAGTTTCAGGCCAGTCCAGAAAGGTACCTGACTGGGGCCCCTGCCTCCGGGCATTCGGGATCAGTCAGTCTGGGCATCATGGGCGCGAAAAGCGGGCCTTCTGTAAAGGTGAAAGACCCAGTTTGCGGCATGGACGTGGATCCTGCGAACGCGAAAGCAAAAGCCAACTATCAGGGTAAGACTTTCCACTTCTGCTGTTCCGGGTGTGCGACCAAGTTCCAAACAAATCCTGAAAAGTATCTTTCGAGCCCGACGACCGAAAAAACCGGCCTTCTAACCCTTGGAAGCAAACCTCCTGATTCGTCAACGACCAAAGTAAAAGACCTGGTGTGCGGGATGGATGTGGATCCCGCGGGTGCCAAGTACAAACTCGAACACCTGGGGAAGACGTACTACTTCTGCTCACCAAGTTGTCGTGAAAGATTCCGATCCAATCCCACGCTTTACCTTTCTCCTCTAGATAGTAAACCGCCTTCTGTAACAAAAGCAGCCGAGGCCTCGCGAGCAGCTGTCGATTACGTATGTCCGATGTGTCCGGAGGTTCGGAAAGAGGGTCCGGGGCCATGCCCTAAGTGCGGCATGGCGTTGGAACCCGAGACACCCATTACGTCGAACAAAACCGAATACACCTGCCCCATGCACCCGGAGATTGTGCGACCGGCGCCGGGACAATGCCCTATTTGCGGCATGGCCCTTGAGCCGCGCACCGTGACGGCTCAGCAGGAAGACAACCCTGAACTCCGAGATATGACGCGACGTTTCTGGGTCAGCCTGGTGCTTACGGTTCCTCTGCTCGCGATCGCAATGGGCGATATGTTGCCCGGCATGCCTGTTCAACACGCGATTGGCATGGGGCGACTCCCATGGCTCGAACTTCTAATGGCAACGCCGGTGGTTCTGTGGGGAGGGGCGCCTTTCTTTCAGCGCGGTTGGGCTTCCATCGTGAATCGCTCGACCAACATGTTCACGCTGATCGCGATGGGCACCGGGGTGGCATACGTTTACAGCCTTATTGCGACGTTGTTTCCCAGGATCTTTCCACCTTCTTTTGGCGGGATGAGCGGAAGGCCCGAAGTTTATTTCGAGGCGGCAGCCACGATCGTGACGCTTGTATTGCTGGGCCAAGTGTTGGAACTCAAAGCCCGGAGCCGAACTGGAGCGGCGATACGAGCCCTGCTTGACCTCAGTCCGAAGACAGCCCGTGTCGTCCGCGAAAACGGTAACGAGGAAGATATTCCGCTTGACCGTGTGATCCCAGGAGACCACTTGCGAGTACGTCCGGGCGAAAAGATTCCTGTCGACGGAGAAGTATTGGAGGGAACCAGCAGCGTTGATGAATCCATGATCACGGGGGAATCGATTCCAGTCGCAAAGCATAGGGGCGATTGCGTCATCGGCGCGACAGTGAACGGTACCGGCTCATTCATCATGCGTGCTCAACACGTCGGCAACGAGACTCTCTTGGCGCAAATCGTTAAGTTGGTGAGTCAGGCTCAACGGAGCCGTGCTCCCATCCAGCGACTCGCTGACAAGGTGTCCGGCTACTTCGTTCCGGCGGTTATTGGTATCGCGGTAATTACGTTTGTAGCTTGGCTGGGGATCGGGCCCGAGCCGCGATTTGCCCATGCAATTGTGAACGCGGTCGCGGTGCTGATTATTGCTTGTCCTTGTGCCCTTGGCCTGGCCACGCCGGTCGCGATCATGGTAGGCACCGGACGAGGAGCACACGCCGGCGTTTTGATCAAAAACGCGGAGGCACTCGAAATCCTGGAAAGAGTCGACACGCTAGTTATCGACAAGACCGGCACGCTTACCCAAGGCAAGCCTGGGTTGGAATCCGTTATCTCGATCGGACCACTGAGCGAGACGGAACTGGTGCGCCTGGCGGCAAGCGTTGAGCAGGGTAGCGAGCATCCACTCGCATCCGCGGTTGTCAGTGCAGCTAGAGCAAATGGGATTGCCATATCCAGTCCTGAAGGATTCCAGTCCTACGCAGGTCGCGGCGTAGTCGGCACGGTGGATAGCAAACGGATCGTTGTCGGAACTGAGAAACTTCTTTCCGAGCACAAAATATCGACGTCTGCTCTCGAACAGGTGTCGAAGAAACTCAAGAATTCTGGGCAAACGATTGTCTTTGTTGCGGTGGATGGCAAACCGGCGGGCGTTCTAGGGATAGCGGATGCGATCAAGGAATCAACCCCGGAAGCCATCCGCGAATTGAAGGCTCAGGGATTGCGACTCGTGATGCTGACGGGTGACAACCGCAGCATAGCGGATGCCGTAGCCCGGCAGCTTGGTATCGAACAGTTTGAGGCGGAGGTGCTTCCCGAGAAGAAGTCAGACATCGTTCGGAAGCTGCAAAAGCAAGGGCGGGTGGTTGCGATGGCAGGGGATGGCATCAACGACGCTCCTGCATTGGCCCAGGCCCAGGTGGGCATTGCCATGGGAACGGGAACAGACGTAGCCATGGAGAGTGGTGGGGTGACACTGGTGAAGGGCGATTTAGCAGGAATCATGCGCGCACGAAAGCTTAGCCAAGCAACTATGCGCAACATCCGTCAGAATCTCTTCTTCGCCTTCATCTACAACTCGGTGGGAGTTCCGATTGCGGCGGGAGTACTCTATCCATTTTTTGGGATCCTGCTGAGCCCGATTCTGGCGGCGGCTGCCATGAGCTTCAGTTCAGTCTCGGTGATCACGAACTCTCTGCGATTGAGGAATGTGAAGCTGTAGTAGCAGGGTCAGAAAAATGAGGGGTTTTCTCGACGAAAAGGAATGCGTTTTCAGAGGCGCGCTCATGCGCCCAGACGGCGACGAGCGGCATGCGATTGAGGGTTGAGTGCTGAGTGCTCTGCGCTAGCTCTGCGCCGCGATCTTGTTCAAGTACTCCGTAACTTCTTTCGAATTCCAATCCACCGCACCCAGGAATTTGCGACGCAAGATGCCCTTGCGGTCGATGATGTAAGTCTCAGGATACTTAAAAGTGCCGTAAAGATCGCTGCTCTTGTGATCGGCATCTCGGACGATCACATAATCCATGTGGTGATCGGCAATGAATTTCTTGTAGGCGTCTCCGTCGACATCCACGCTGACCCCTACGACGGTAATGCCCCTGCCCTTCATGGTATCGGCCATATTTACAAGGGACGGTGTTTCCTCTACGCAGGGCGGGCACCAGGTGGCCCAGAAGTTCAAGACGACTACTTGTCCCCGAAACTGGTTCAAGGAAATGGTCTTTTCCGCATCCTGTACGGTGAACTCAGGCGCGCTCGTGCCTATCCGTGGTGGTCGCGATCCACGGTAACAGGCTGACAGCCCGAGCAAGCTCATGAGAGCCAGGACAGAAAGGAACCTGCGCACACAGATATAATATCTGATTCTGCCGATGGGAATGCCCACTCCAGTGCGGCCTGCGGTGTCGGTCATTGTTCCGGCACGCAACGAAGAAGTCTCCCTGCCCGCTTGCCTCCAATCGTTAACGGGGCAGCAGAGCATCGCACTGGAAATTATCGTAGTCGATGATGGTTCCACCGATCGGACCCATGAGATCGCCGCCTCCTATGCCGGAGTGAAACTTATCGACGCTCCGCCTCTGACACCGGGTTGGACTGGAAAGAATAACGCCGTTGCAGCTGGTGCGGCCGCCGCAACCGGCGAATGGCTGCTGTTCACCGACGCCGATACTGTCCACTTACCCGGTTCTTTGCGGCGGAGCGCGGCGGAGGCGCAACAGCACAAAGCCGATTTGCTGTCCTATTCGCCCGAACAAATTGTTACCGGATTCTGGCAACGTGCGCTCATGCCAGTCGTCTTTGCCGAACTGGCAACCACCTATCGGCCGGCCGATGTCAGTAATCCGTCCTCGGCCGCAGCGGCGGCGAATGGACAATATTTATTAATCTCGCGCGAGACCTATGACGCCGTTGGCGGACATGCTGCCATCGCGGGGGAACTCTTGGAAGATGTTGCGCTAGCCCGCGCTGTTAAGAAGTCCGGACGCAAGATTTTATTTCGTTACGGCAGCGACGCGGTGCGAACCCGCATGTACCGCAGTTTCTCTCAAATGCGGGAAGGGTGGATCAAGAATCTGGCTGCCTTGTTCCCAGCGCCGGGGCGGCTGGCGCTACTCCGCCTGACGGAATTTCTGGTCCTGGCTGCCGGCATTGCGACGTTTTCATTGCTGGTGAGATCGCATTCTCCGTTCCGAGCAGTTGTTGTTGCAGTGCTTGTTGCAACCTGCTATGACACATTTTTGACGCGCATCCGCAAGGCGCATTTTTCCTGGTCTTCCAACTTTCTCGCAATCCTTGGATTGCCGCTTTTTTCGTATCTTTTGCTTCGATCGAAACTCTCTTATAAAAGAGGGAGTGTCCCATGGAAAGGCCGCAGCTACGAGGTTTCCGAGCAACGCCAGTTTTCGAGAGGTAGTTAACCGGGACGCATGCGGTTATTTTGAAGCGATAAATAGCGAGTCAGGCTCTGAGGTCGAATGGTTTACTTAACCCGGAAAGCTGAATTTTCTGCTTCGCACTATTACCACAACCCGGAATTTACCCCGGAGGAGAACCAGCGCATCTTCGGGAAATGTAATAACCCGAACGGCCACGGGCATAACTACACGCTTGAAGTGACAGTGAAGGGTGAAGTCGACCCCCGATCGGGGTTCGTTGTCGATTTGAAACAGCTTAAAGACGTGATGAACCGTGAGGTTCTCGATGCACTCGACCATCGCTTTCTCAACAAGGAAGTGCCGGAATTCGCGACTCGAATTCCTACAACTGAAAACCTGGCCATCACGATCTGGCAGCGCCTAGAGCCCAAGCTAAACCTGGCAAGACTTCATCGCGTCCGCGTGTACGAGACACCCGACTTATTCGTCGATTTCTATGGTGAATCATGAAGGCCTATCTGACCCGAAGATTCATGTTTTCTGCGTCGCATCGGCTTCATAACGACGCGATGTCGGCCGAAGAGAACCAGGCTACGTACGGCAAATGCAACAATCCATACGGCCACGGACACAATTACACGATCGAAGTTACGGTCAGCGGTCAGGTCGATCAGCAAACAGGAATGGTTTGCAACCTCGTAGATTTGGACGACTGCATCCATCGTCATGTTCTGAAACCATACGATCACGAGAACCTGAATCTCTTACCAGAATTTGCCGACCTAGTGCCGACCACCGAGAACCTGTGCCAGCAGATCTACGAAAATTTGAAGCGTGAGTTCCGGGCGGCACATCTGGAAAAGGTGCGGATCGAAGAGACGATGATGAATTCCTTCGAGTACGCCGGGGATGCGGAACCGCGATCCTGACGTGTGGCTATTTTGTCGTTTCGAGCAAACATATATGGCTAAATCGACCGAAATTTCGACCCTTACGGATGCCACGTTGGAAGATTTAGTGCGAGAGATGATTGTGCGATTGGGCGAGGATCCGGAGCGCGAAGGCTTGATACGTACGCCTCATCGTGTGCACAAGGCTTTCGAGTATCTGACTCGGGGTTATTCGGAGGACCCGGAGGCCCTTCTGAAGGGCGCCCTTTTCACCGTTAATTACGACGAGATGGTGATCGTGAAGGATGTGGAGATGTTCAGCCTTTGCGAACACCACATGCTGCCGTTTTTCGGCAAAGTTCATGTTGCGTACATTCCGAACGGCAAGGTGATTGGCCTCAGCAAGATTCCTCGACTCATTGAGATCTTCTCCAGGCGTTTGCAAATCCAGGAACGCCTCACCACACAAATCGCCGAAACTATTCAGAATGCGATCGAACCACAAGGGGTCGGTGTGGTGATCGAAGCCCGTCATTTGTGCATGATGATGCGCGGTGTCGAAAAGCAGCATTCCGCCGCTGTCACATCGTCGATGCTGGGGTGCTTCCGTGAAGAGCAGGAAACCCGGACCGAATTTCTGTCACTAATTCGAAACAAGACCAACGGTGTTTAACAAAGAAAACCGCATAACCCCAGAACCCCGGGACGCTTCGGAAAAGAAAGCAGGCCCGCTTAAAGGGCGTGTCGCGCTTGTCACTGGTGCCAGCCGCGGTATAGGCGCTGCCATAGCACGGGCCCTGGCAGGCGAGGGCTGTGACCTGGTACTTGCTTCGCGAACCCAGGATCAGTTGTACGGTCTTGCACGCGTCCTTTCAGGCGGCGATGTTCGAGTGACTGCAAAGGTCTGCGACGTCGCATCGGCTGCATCGGTCGAGTCTCTCTTTTCCATGGTGAAATCTGAGTTTGGCCGCTTGGATATCTTAATCAACAATGCAGGGACGTCTCATGCGATGGCTAACGTGGAGACCTTGAGCGTTGAAACCTGGCAGGAAGTGATTGCGACCAACCTTACGGGAATGTTCTTGGTGACCCGAGCCGCCCTGTCTTTGATGAGCGCCGGGGGAACGATTGTTAACAATCTTTCGGTTGCCGCAAAGAACGTGTTTGCGGGAGAGTCGGCTTATTGCGCTTCGAAGTTCGGCGCGCTGGGGCTTACAAACACTCTTCGGGAAGAACTCCGACCTAAAGGAATCCGTGTGATTGCCTTGATTCCGGGCGCCACCGACACAGACGTGTGGCAGCAGTTTTGGCCGGAAGCTCCTCGTGAAAAGATGATGTCGCCGCAAACCGTCGCAACTGCCCTCGTCCACACTCTCCTTCTGCCCGCTAATAGCACTGTCGATGAGTTAGTTATTACCCCTACAGCTGGCGCACTTTAACGCACGTCCGGCACAAGCAATCGTCACATCCCGATTTGCTAAGAACTGCTAAGCTTTCCTCTTTATTTCTCAAACGTCTACCAACTCATAGCAATGCCTACAAAATCGATTATCTCTCGACCGACCTTGATCGTAACCGTTTCCCTACTGCTGGGTGCATTAGCTGGCGAATTGGCGCTCTCCATAAGACGCGAGACACAAACCTGGGATGAGGCAGCGCATATCTATTCCGGGTATATGTATTGGACGCATGCCGACTTCGGCATGAATCCCGAGCACCCGCCTTTTGTCAAACTCCTCGCCGGCCTGCCGTTAGTGCATCAGTCCTTGCGCGAGCCTCCCATTCGCGGCAGGTACTTCAAGGAAATTGAATTTCTGACAGGACACGATTTCTTGTACTCAAACGACGTGGACTGGATTTTGTTTCGCAGTCGCATGGCCGTTGCTTGTTTGACGCTGGTCCTTGGAGCACTCATCTTTGCTGCCGGTTATGAAATGTTCAGCGCCGGCGCGGGACTGATCGCTCTCGTGTTGTTCGTGTTCGAGCCTTCCATATTGGCTCACGGTGCACTGGTTACCACGGACGCGGGATTTTCCTTGTTCCTACTCGCTACGGTCTACGCCTTCTATCGATACGTGAAGCAACCCAGTCGCGTGCGGCTCGCGCTGACGGCCATCGCTGCAGGCCTGGGACTGGCTACCAAGCATTCCGGCGTGCTGATCTTTCCAATCCTGCTCCTACTCGTCTTGACGGAGATCGTGCGCCGAGAATCCGCTACCGCTGCAGCTGGCACGCGCCGGCCAGAGTTCATCAGGAAACACGTTCTAGGTTTGGTCGCAATAGGGATCATTTCCATTGTGATCCTGTGGGGCTTCTATGGTTTTCGCTTTAGCACCAGGCCGGTAGGAGAGAGGATGGTGCCCAGTCTACCGGGTGCGGTTGATCGTCTGGAGAATCCCAGAGACGCCAAGATTCTTTTGGCAATAGCGCGTTCGAAACTGCTGCCCGAAGCGTACCTGTACGGCCTCGCGGATGTGAAAGAAGTCGCCGAAAACAGCCCGAGCTACTTGTTTGGAAAAGTGTATCCCCACGGAGTCTGGTACTACTTTCCGGTGGCATTCGTAATCAAGTCGACAATTACGTTGCTCGTTTTGCTTGTGCTCATCCCCGTGGCTCTCAGAGCTAAAAGCGGTACTTGGGGTACTTGGGGCCGCGAGATTTTGTTTCTGGTAATTCCGCCGGGAGTTTACGTTGCCGTAGCCATGGGATCGAAGCTCAACCTTGGCATTCGACATTTGTTGCCGATCTATCCCTTCCTCTTCCTTCTCGCGGGAATGGGAGGATGGCTACTCATGCGACAACGGAGAGCTTGGGTCTACGTAGTGGCATTGCTTCTTGCGTTCGACGTGTTTTCGTCCATCCGAGCCTTTCCAAACTACATACCGTATTCGAACGAGCTCTGGGGAGGCGCCCAAGATACCTCGGACTTTCTAACCGATTCCAACGTCGATTGGGGCCAACAGCTGAAGACGGTGAAGAAGTATCTCGACCAGCGCAAGGCAAAGAATTGCTGGTTCGCGTATTTCGCCGATGTAGTCGCTGATCCCTCGTATTACGGCGTTCCATGTAAGCCTCTCACGACGATTGCGTCTGTATGGTTGCAGCCACAGATGGAAGTTTCACCTGAGATCGATGGCCCGGTGCTGATCAGCGCGGGTGTGTTGTCGGGCTATGAGTTTGGTCCGGGTGAACTCAATCCCTATGGAGAGTTTCAAAAGCTCCGGCCGACGGCCGTAATTGATGACGGCATTTTCGTATATGACGGGCACTTTGCCGTGCCGCTCGCGTCGGCGTTGAATCACATTACTAGAGCCCAGCAACTCGAGGATCAGGGGCACGCTCAAGAAGCATTGGCAGAAGTCCAAACCGCCGTAACGCTTGCCCCGCGGTCAGCACGAGTGCGGTCAGAACTGGCACGACGGCTGCTGGCCGCAAATCGGAAAGAAGAGGCCCGCGCTGCGTTTCAAACCGCTTTAACCTTGGCCCAATCGGTGGAACCCCACTATCAAGCTGGGCTCATTCAATCTTTGCAGCACTCGCTTGCTGAAATGGCTCACTGAACATTGCGCCGATGTCTCGTTTACAAAGCTTTGCTCTGGTTTACGCAGTTTTTACGCCTCCTTTTTCTCCGGAGAACATCTGATCTCCTATACAGCAAGTTCGTCGTCGCCGATGCTTTGTCGCATCCTTTTGAGTCAGCGGCGGCGGTACCCGAAGCCGTCATTCACACGCCCACACACCCGCAATCGTGAATGGCGGCTTTTTGCATTCTGCTTGGGTTCCTTTGAAGATGCACTATTAGCCTCTTAGGCTGCAATCGGTTAAGCTAGGCGCCTGCCTCATGAACAGGCTCGCACGTGTCGTACTCACCGTTGTCGCGGTACTCTTGATTGTTCTGACTCTGCTCCGAGTCGTGCGTTCCTGGACGAACGACTCACACCTCGAACATGTCGCAGGGGCATGGATCGCGCTCGCGGTTGATCTGAAGGACGGTGTTTTTTATCGCCCCCCGTATGGAGCACACGGGTACGGTGGTACGCGCTTCTTCCCGCTGTACTTTGTCCTACATGGTGCGGCTGCTAAGGGTGTTGGAACCTGGCGAGCGCCGGGGTACATTCTTTCCTCAGCAAGTATTCTGCTGTTACTCCTCGGTTGCTATCACTTGTTGCGCCGACTGGGTGCCCACCCCTGGCTTTCGTTCGCTGGCGTAGTCGCCGTCCTTGCCGCATCGAGCGTTCAAGATTCATTGTTGACCATCCGCGAGGATGGCATGGCTGCCATGTTCAATATCTGGGGAATGCTCGTCTGCTGCTCAGGAGAGATGTCTAATCGACGAATATCCGTTGCGGCACTTCTATTCGGGCTTGCCTTTGCGACGAAGGAGAGTTCAGTGTTTGGAGTCGCCGCGGCAGTGTTGTGGTTGGTCTTCGCCGGCAAGCAGCGAACTGCGGTTCGCCTCGCAATAACTACCGGCGTCGGATTTTTCTTGGTGCTCGGCGGCATCTACGTAGGAAGTGGGGGCCAAGCCTTGCAGGTTTTTCGTGAGACTTTGGTTTCGGGCGGCGGACTTCGGACAATTTTCAGCAGCCCCGAAGCTCTGCTTGGAATTATTCCAGGTTACTGGGCCGAAACGATTCTGCTTGTCCTCGCACTCGCGACGTTGATTTCGCGACCACTCGCAGAGTTGCGTTCCTTACCCGCATTGCTCTTTGGCTGCACACTCCTGGTGACACTGGTAATCATCAGTTCGCCAGGCGCAGCCGGGAACCATCTGTTGGATCTTCACGTGGCTGCTGTGGTGCTCTTCATCTCTGCCATTGCCGAGTGGTCACCTGATTTCGGTACAGGCGTTTGCTCGGTGGCGGCGCTGGTGGCTTTCGTTTCGTTTCTGCCCGTTTATCGGGAGGTCGACTCGGTGCCGATGAAAGATAATTACCAGGATATTGTGGAGGCAATTGGCTTTACGAACCGTCCAATCCTTGCCGACAATCCGCTAATACCCATCATTGCGGGACAGCAGTCTTATGTGACGGATGCATTCATTTTCAGGGTGCTTGCCGAGAACAATGCAGATTTCGCGCAGCCCTTGTGGCGCATGATCGATCACAAGGATTTCGCGGCAATTGTCTTACAGGACAATCCCGACAGTGATGACGGAAAGGAAGTCTATACCCATTATCACTTCGGAGGAGAGTTCCTAAACCACCTCCATAAGAGCTACCAGGCGGCCGGGACACCCGGGGACCATTACCTGTTCCTGCCGAAGCGATAGGTTGGGGAGAACGGCACGAAGTTTGTGACATCCGTGCCCCATATTCGTTAGTTCAGTGAGCACCGTTTGCGATTTCCGCGATATACACCCCAAATGGTTCCAGCGACACATCCGACAGCGAGGTCACGTCTTTCTTCATGGTTGTGATCAGCGTCTTCGTTGCTGGCGATGAGAATCCCTGGGACGACAGGTCAAAGGAAACCTTCTGCGGGTCAGCCGAGATGTTGAGAGCCACCAGCACCGCCTTGTCCTTGTACTTTCGCAGATAGCAGAGAACGTGCGCGTCCTCTTGGTTCAAAGGAATGTAGTCGCCATCGAGTAGCGCAGCATTCTCATGTCGAAACTTGAGGATCTGCTTGTAGAAAGACAAAATCGAGTTCGAGTCTTTAAGTTCCGTTTCGACATTGTGGGTTTTGTATGACGCTGGAACCGGCAACCACGGTTTTGCCGTACTAAAACCCGCGTTTGCGTTGACGTTCCACTGCATCGGCGTGCGCTCGCCATCGCGGCCCTTTTCTTCCGGCCAGCCGCACTGCCCGATGGGGTCGCGTACATCTTGTTTACGAGTAGGATCGTTGTTGGTCATTCCGATCTCTTCGCCGTAGTACATGATCGGCGTCCCGCGCAGAGTCAGATATAGGCCGGCAAGGACTTTTGCGATCTCATCGTTGTGCTGCCCGTCACCATATCGAACGTAGGAGCGCACGATATCGTGATTGCTGATGACGAACACCGGCCATCCGCTGGCGGAGTTGACGGCTGAAATTTGCTTGCGGAAGTCGGGAGCTGACAACTTGTTCACCGTGGTGAACATGAAGTCCATCGGCATCTGAAGTTCGTCATTGTGCGCGCCGTAGTATTGGTTCAATTCGGCAATATCGTTGGTCCAAGTTTCTCCGATCAGGACGGCATTGCTCTCGTCGGCGACTTTACGGAGGTCGCGGAGAACATCATGGACTTGGGGCAGCTTGGTGTTGTACTTCCGGTCCTGATTAGGTTCGCCGAACTTGTCCTTACCTTCTGTGGCAGGGTTGTCGCGAAGATCGGGATCCTCGAACAGCGTATCGACGGCATCCAGCCGGAACCCGGCAACTCCGCGGCTATACCACCAACGCGTAACATCGAACATGGCCTTCTCGACCGCGGGATTGCGCCAGTTCAGGTCGGGTTGCTGGATGTAGAAAAAGTGGTAATAGGACTGCTTCGTCTTGGGATCGAACTGCCAGGCGGATCCACCGAACGTCGAAGTCCAGTTATTGGGCGGTTTCCCCGCGCCTTTGCCATCCCGCCAAATGTACCAGTCGCGGTGAGCCGAGTTTTTCGACGATTTGGAATCGATGAACCAGGCATGCTTATCGGAGGTATGGTTCATTACAAAGTCTAAGATGATTCTTATGTTGTGCTGCTTGGCCTTTGCCTGCAGGCGATCGAAATCTTGCAAAGTGCCGTACATGCGATCGATGTTCTCGTAGTCAGAGACGTCGTATCCGAAATCGACCTGAGGCGACGGAAAGCAGGGGCTGATCCAGATCGCATCAACTCCGAGGTCTTGCAGGTAGTCGAGCTTAGACGCAATCCCGTTGAGATCCCCGACGCCGTCATTGTTTGCATCGGCAAAGCTGCGAGGATAAATCTCATAGAAAACTGCGTGCTGCCACCACTGGTGGCCTTCTGCGTCGACCGGCTTTCCCTGAGCTGAGGCATGAGATATCAACGACAGAAGACACAAGCCTACAGAAGCGACAAACGCACAGTTCCTGGACATAAGACTCCTATTTCGGCGAGCTGAAACGTTCACAATTCTTATACAACCTGTGTAGCCGAGTTCGCGTGACGAAGATCACCGGCCGGTGAAATGAAACGTTACTCTTGTATGCACATAATCAGTCGTCGCGCCGGGCGGTAGGCTGATCTTCAGAGTGCCATGGTTTGGGGAGGTTCTTTCCAACGTTCCGCCATCAACCGAACGCAGCAGTTCTGGCTTCCAAATACCTAGTTCGTAAGTCTGGCCCGGTGTTCCCGCCAAATCAATCGCAAGATCATTTAGTCCGCTGCTCCAGGATTCCGATACCACACGCAGGCCTTGACTCCTGCCTCCTGGGGCGGGTAGTTGCGACGAGAGCGCGAATCCGAAATCGTCACGTAAACGAATTCGCACCGAGTTAGTTTCCCCGGTCAAAGGGATACGAACCGTCGCATGCTGGTCCACCGAATTCTTCTCTAAATGGATCGGCGTGGCGTGCCCGTTGAGTTCGGCGGAGGCGCTTGCCCGCAAAC
>JBPYEW010000234.1:0-3115 GCA_051984555.1 Terriglobales bacterium
GAGAGGTTCGCCTGCTCGGTATCGCCAAAGGATCGGGGATGATTCATCCCAAAATGGCGACCATGCTGGCATATGTGGTAACCGATGTTGATGCGACTCCTTCTGAACTGAGATCCCTACTGCGCGAGGTGTGCGACGACACGTTCAACTGCATTTCAGTAGACGGGGACACGTCGACAAATGACACAGTGTTGCTCCTCGCGAGTAGACATAGCGGACTTCGGTTGAAAGATTTCTCCGTTCGCAAGCGTTTCGAAACCGCATTGTTTGCTATCTGCCGCTCTCTGGCCGAGCAGATCGTGAGCGACGGTGAGGGTGTCCGCCATGTAATCCGCCTAAACGTTGAACAAGTGAGGAACCGGACCGAGGCTATGCAGGTGGCCAGGGCCATCTGCCATTCGCCGCTGGTGAAGACAGCGTGGGCAGGGGCCGACCCAAATTGGGGACGTATCTTGTGCGCCGTGGGAAATTCGGGTGTCGCCATTCATCCAAGCAAGGTGAACATATTCATCGGGGATCAGCAGGTCTGCGAACGAGGTCAAGCGCGGGAATTCGACGAGCAAAAAGCGCACTCGCATCTCAGCGAACAACTTTGCGAGATTCGGGTTCAACTTGGACGCGGTCGCGCCAACATGTTGTTTTATAGCACCGACCTAACCGCCGAATACGTTCGAATCAACGCAGATTACTCGACTTAGAAGGCTTGACAATCACCTGAAAATAATCGATATTGTTGCACGTTCACTAACATCTCCGTGGGGGCTGATGTATGAGTGCGCAGCAGGTTGGATGCAGTGCGCCGAATGTCTACTGGGACCGGGCTGACAAGGTAGTACGGGACCTGAAAACGGGTATGGATTTGCCTCAGTACGAAGGATTGTGTCTCGTTTATCGTGACGTGGAAGGCCCGACTTTAGTGAATACGTTCCTCGCCAACGGGGAACGTCTCTGGGAAGGTTCCGACTAGCACTCCGCCGACTCCACGCGATTTCTGCCGTTACGCTTCGCGCGGTAAAGCGCGGCATCCGCAAGGCGTATCAGTTGCTCCTCTGACGCATCTTCAGCTTGACCAGAAGCTGCTCCGATGCTGGCGGTTATCGTGATCTCAGCTCCGCTGGCGTGTACCGGGCTGCCGCTGATCGCCAGCCTGATCCTCTCTGCGCTTTGGAGCACTTCCTGGCGCCCGCAATCGGAAATCACGACGAGAAACTCCTCGCCCCCATAGCGCCCGACCAGATCGTATGACCGAATGACCCGGCGGATGCGTTCGGCTACCTCGCGCAGCACCAAATCACCCGTGAGATGTCCGTAGCTGTCGTTGACTTTCTTGAAGTAATCGAGATCGAGCATCAGGGCGCCGGTGCACAGTCCTCCGCGCCGGGCGCGATCGAGTTCCCGGTGAAGCATGTCGAGGACCGCGGCTCGGTTCCACGCCATGGTGAGAGCATCGTGAGTGGCCTGAAAATGCAGGCTGTCGCGTGCCCGGATCAGTTCCGCTTGCAGTTGTAGAATGCGCTTCCCGACGCACAAGCGTGCCCGAAGTTCCCCGATGTCGAAGGGCTTGGCGAGGTAATCGTCCGCGCCCGCTTCAAGTCCGCGAATGACATCCTGCTTATCGTCCTTGGATGTGACCAGGAGAATGTAGGGATATGGCACTCTTTCCTGCGCACGCATCTTGCGGCAGATTTCGGGACCGTCCAACCCGGGCATGATCCAGTCGAGAATGATCAGTTGAGGAGCATCGTCTCTCTGGAGGAGGTCCCAGGCGCGATTCCCGTCCTGCGCTACCCTGACGTCGTATCCCCAGTTACTCAACCAGCCTTCCAGGATTCTTCGGAAGAGAGGGTCGTCCTCCGCGACGAGTACCGAGTCTTTTCCTGCGTTCCTCTGGTCACTACCGCCGGCGAGCATGTGCGACATCGCCACTACCGCACCTCACCACATGCCGCGGCGCGTGCCGCCTGCCTGGTTGGCTTTGCACACGAATGGCAGAGAGGAATAGTTGAGGCGTGTCGTTCGAGATGGCTATCCAATTCGCGCCAGTACTCAATGTCCGATTTGAGTCGATGGCACCGGGGGCAGATGGGAAGCAGATTTGCGAGACGATGTTCCCGCTCGCAGGCGGCTTGCCATGCAGCGGTTTGAGCGTCGAGCGCGTCCTGAAGCTGGATCAGTCGAGCACCTGCGTGGACCCGCGCCCGGAGTTCATCCGCATGAAAAGGTTTGGTTACATAATCGTCGGCCCCCGCGCGCAAGCCGGAAGTAACGTCGGCCGCACTGTTTCGGGCGGTAAGAATGATCAGGTATGGCTGTTTTAGGCCTTGCGTTTCCCGGACTGCGCGGCAGACTTGCGGTCCGCTCATTTCCGGCATTACCCAGTCCAGAATGGCTATCGGGGGAGCTTGTGTACCTCGCAAGGCGGTACACGCCTGTAGACCATCGGCACAGAGGGTTGTTTCGTACTCGCCGCCGAGCACTTCGTTAAGCAAACGCCGAAAGAAGAGGTCATCCTCTGCGATCAACAGCTTCATGGTCAGAGACCGCCTTCCCTATGCCCCCCATCAAGTCGAAAATCTGTCTCTCAAACATGTGGAGTTGCTCTTTTATCGCGTCCAAATTCCCTCTTCGTCCTGCCTGCTCCAGGTCCTTAGCGCTCTGGGAAACCGTCGCGATACCGAGAAATGCGAGTTGTCCCTTGAGGCTATGGGCGGCATGCTCGAATGCTTTTCCGTCGGCTTGCTGAAATCCTTGCCGGAGTTGCGCCAACAATGCCGGCGTCTCCTCCAGGAAGATTTTCAATACCTCGTGAAGAAGCGTTTCGTCGCCATCCAGCCTGGCAAGAGCATGTGTCGGATCCCATTGGGTGACGTTCGGCGAGGGCGGAGTTTCTGCCTCTATCGCAACTATGTCGCCGCTCCACTTGCCGTATCTGGTGATCGCCGCTTCGATTTCAGTGCTGGCGATTGGTTTTGCAATGTAGCCATCCATTCCTGACGAAAGGCAGCGCTCCCGATCTCCTTTGAGGGCGTGTGCGGTCATTGCCACGATCGGTACATGAGTGGCCGTCGTAGCCTCCCACTCTCGAATCTTGGTGGTCGCGGTCAACCCATCCATT